>NZ_JBEZIB010000001.1:0-352961 GCF_040650855.1 Streptomyces sp. NPDC048606
CAGATGTGGAAGCCCGGTAACGGGTGGAGCTGACTGGTACTAATAGGCCGAGGGCTTGTCCTCAGTTGCTCGCGTCCACTGTGTTAGTTCTGAAGTAACGAACCGTGTCATTGCCCGGTTGGTCAACTTCATAGTGTTTCGGTGGTCATAGCGTTAGGGAAACGCCCGGTTACATTTCGAACCCGGAAGCTAAGCCTTTCAGCGCCGATGGTACTGCAGGGGGGACCCTGTGGGAGAGTAGGACGCCGCCGAACAACCCGCCCTTTTAGCTCAGTCGGTAGAGCGTCTCCATGGTAAGGAGAAGGTCAACGGTTCGATTCCGTTAAAGGGCTCTGACTTGACAAAAAGGCCCCCGCCAACAGGCGGGGGCCTTTTTTGCGTTCTAGCCTCGTTCCCGGTGCGACGCCATCGAAGGGGAGGACGAGGGAATGCAGCGACGGGAAGAGGCCGAGGCCGAGTTCGACAGGGCCTGGAACGACGCCCGCCACACGCGGGTGGAGTTGCCGGCCGTGGACGTGAACCGCGTGCTCGCGGAGCGGTACGCGACCGAGCATCCGGTGCTCCTGACACGGGTCTCGCTCTGGGACATGGAAGTACGGAAGGCCGGCGATCCCGCGTCCTTCATCCCGTACGTCGTGGAGGAGGGGACCGCGGAGGCCTGGGTGCCGGGGCGGTCGGGCGGGGCGTTGGGCGACCGGTTCGTCAGGAAGTCGAGCCAGAAGCTCTGGCGCGACCCCGAGCGGTACGGGCTCGTGCTTGAGGAGGTGTGGCTCGACCACGAACGACAGGTCGTCACCTTCCTCGGGCGGGCGGAACTTCCCGACGCGCGGGGCGGCCTGCTGAAGGCGGACACGGGGCAGCCGCTGTTCCACGTCCAGCACGGGGTGGCGGGTACCGAGGAGCGGCCGACGAACACCTGGCGGATCGTTCTGCTGACCGCCGAGGCCGACGAAGAACTCCTGGACGTCTTCCGGGCGATGGCGGCCGACCCGTGGCTCCCCGGATTCGTGGAGAACTACGTGCGCGACGTGCTCGGCGTCGAGCCGACCCGTCGGGACACCGCCTGAAGGACGGCGCGGGACCCCTTACGTGGCCTCGCGCTGGTGGGGGACGCGGAAGGCGAGGATGGCCATGTCGTCCGAGGCGGGCTCGGCCGCGAAGCGCTCCACGGCGCGCAGGACGCGGGAGGCGACGGCGCCGGCGGTCAGGCCCGTACAGGTCGTGAGGACCTCGGCCAGGCCGTCGTCGCCGAGCATGCGGCTGCCCTCGCGGCGTTCGGTGACCCCGTCGGTGACGCACAGCAGGACGTCGCCCGGGTCCAGGGTGAGGGTCTGCTCGTAGAGGTCGAGGTCGTCGATCACGCCGAGCAGGGGCTGCGGCTCCGCGTACGGGGTGACCTCGCCGTCCGGGCGCAGGCGCAGCGGGAGGGGGTGGCCGGCGCAGACGACCTTCATCAGGGCGCCGCCGTCGGGCTGGGGGTGCAGCTCGCCGTAGAGGAGGGTGAGGAAGCGGCTGCGGGCGCCCTCGTCGAGGATCGCCGCGTTCAGCCGCTCCAGGACCGCGGGGCCGCCGAGGCCCTCGCGGGCCAGGAGGCGCAGGGCGTGGCGGGCGAGGCCCGTGACCGCGGCCGCTTCGGGGCCGGTGCCGCAGACGTCGCCGATGGCGAAGCCGTACGCGCCGTCGCGGATCGGGAAGACGTCGTAGAAGTCGCCTCCGACCTCGTTGCCCTCGCCGGCCGCGCGGTAGATGACCTCGACCTCCATGCCGGGGATCGCGGGGGAGCCGGGCGGCAGCAGGCTGCGCTGGAGCGAGCGGCTGATCGCGGTGCGCTCGGAGTAGAGGCGGGCGTTGTCCAGGGCGAGTGCGGCCCGGCGGGAGAGGTCGTCGGCCAGTTCGAGGATCTCCTGGCGGAAGTGCTCCTCGTGGGGGCGGCCGAGGGTGAGCATGCCGATGACCCGGTTGCGGGCCAGCAGCGGCAGGACCACCGTGTCCCCGCCGACGGCGGAGGTGGCGGCGGGCCAGGGGCGGGCGCCCGCCTCGCGGACCGGTTCGGGCGGATCCACCTGTGCCAGGAGGGCCTTCAGGCCGTCGATGCGTTCCTCGTCCTCGTGGAGGACGTAGGCGAGGTAGGGGTCGGAGGCCTGGTCGGCGATGGTGTAGACGGCGCACCAGGTGGCCAGGGTGGGGACGGTCATCTGGGCCATGAGGGCCAGGGTCTGGTCCCGGTCGAGGGTGCCGGCCAGCAGGTCGGAGGCCTCGACGAGGAAGGAGAGGGAGCCGCGGCGCAGCCGTTCCAGCTCGCCGAGGCGGGCGGACTCGACGGCGAGGGCGATGCGGTCCGCGGCGAACTGGAGGCGCAGGGCGTCCTCGTTGTCGTAGAGGCCGGGGCCTTCCGCGGCGACGCCGAGGGAGCCCGTGAGGCGGCCCTCGACCTTGAGGGGGACGGTGATCACCGAGCGCATGCCGGTGGACTCCAGGAGCGGGATGGCTCCGGGGACGGCCGTGAGGTCGTCGTGGACGGCGGGCATGCGGGCGGAGCCGTAGCGGGCGGTGCCGGCCTCGACGGGGACGCGGGCGAAGCGCTGGCGGGTGGAGGGCAGGCCGGTCGTGGCCCGGACCTCCAGTTCCGTCTCGTCGTCGGTGGCCAGCAGGAGGAAGGCGGCGTCCGCGTCGAGCATGTCGCGGGCCCGCTCCACCGTGCGCTGGAGGAGGCCGTCGAGGTCGTCGGGGGCGGGGGAGCCGATGAAGACCTCGAAGGGGTCCGCGGGGCGGGGCTCGGAGTGCGGGGAGCCGTCGGAGGAGGCGAGGCGTACGGGGCTCTGGAGCAGGGCGCGCTCGTCGTCGTGGACGAGGAGGCAGACGGTGGACGGTTCGCCGTGGGCGTCGCGGACGCGCAGGTGGGAGGCGTAGACGGGGATCACGCGGCCGTCGGCGCCGCGGATGCCGTAGCTGCCCTCCCAGCGGGACAGGCGCAGGGCCTCGGCGATTCCGGTGCCGGTGCCGGGGGTCTGGGGCCAGGCGGCCAGTTCGGCGAGCGGGCGGCCGACGACCTTCTCGGCGGGGTAGCCGAAGATGTTCTCGGCGTCGTCGTTCCAGGCGCGGATCTGGTCGGCGGCGTCGATCTGGAGGACGGCGACCCGGACCCGGCTCTCGGCCAGGGGCAGGAAGCTGTCCGGGACGACGGGCCCCGCCGAGCGGGTACCGACCGGCCGGTCCGGCAGGTCGAGGCGGAACCACACGTGCTTCTGCGTGGCGGTGTACTCGACGCCCCAGCGGGTGGCGAGGGCGGCGCACAGCATCAGGCCGCGGCCGCTCTCGCGGTCGGCGTCGGCGTACGGGCGCCGGCCGGGCGGCTGGAGGGGGAGCTCGCGCTCGGGGTAGCGGTCGGCGACCTCGACGCGTACGCCGTCCTCGGCGCGCAGGCACAGGACCTCGGCGCGGGTGCCGGCGTGGACGACGGCGTTCGTGACGAGCTCGCTGGTGAGCACCACGGCGTCGTCGACGATGTCGGCGAAGCCCCAGCCGTGCAGGGTGTCGCGGACGAACGCGCGGGCGGCGGCGACCGAGCGCCCTTGAGGGTCGAAACTGGCAGCCGCCCGTGCCGTGATCACGAGTCTCCTTCGACGCGGTTGGACATCGGATGCCAGGTTACTTACCTTCGCGGGCGCCAGGAGGCCGTCGTACGGGATTCCACCCGCAGGGTGCGGCCCGTGTGCGATGGTGCCGAAGTGTTATGGCCGTGTTCGGCCGGGGTGAAACACTGGGCAGGCTTGAAGAGCCGGGATCTGGATATTCGGATGTCCGGTGGAACAGCGGTCGACCCTTTCGGGAGGGACACGGTGGAGTCTGGCGCGGCGGTGCGTCGTACGGGAACGCGCCCGAAGGGCGGACGCGCCCGGAGGAACGGGACGACGGAGGTCGATACCGCCGCTCTGAACCGGTTGCTCACGGCACTGGTGTCGATGCGGGACGGGAACTTCCGCAAGCGGCTGACGGTGTCCGGCGAGGGCGTGATGGCGGAGATCGCCGCCGTCTACAACGAGGTCGCCGACCGCAACCTCCACCTGACCGGGGAACTGTCCCGGGTCCGGCGGACGGTGGGCCGTGAGGGCAAGCTGAGCGAGCGGCTGGAGACGGGGGCCTGCGAGGGGTCCTGGGCGGCGGCGATCGACGCCTCGAACCAGCTCGTGGACGATCTCGCCCGGCCGGTGTCCGAGGTGGGCCGGGTGCTGTCGGCGGTGGCCGAGGGCGACCTCGACCAGCGGATGGACCTGCGGACGAAGACTCCGGACGGGGTGGGGCACCCGCTGCGCGGGGAGTTCCTGAAGGTCGGGCGTACGGTCAACAACCTGGTCGACCAGCTGTCCGCGTTCACCGACGAGGTGACGCGGGTCGCGCTGGAGGTCGGTACCGAGGGCAAGCTCGGCGGTCAGGCCCAGGTGCGCGGGATGTCCGGTTCGTGGAAGGACCTGACCGACTCCGTCAACACGATGGCGTACCGGCTCACCGCCCAGGTGCGTGACATCGCCCTCGTGACGACGGCGGTGGCCAAGGGCGATCTGTCGCGCAAGGTCACGGTGCACGTGGCCGGCGAGATGCTCCAGCTGAAGAACACCGTGAACACGATGGTGGACCAGCTGTCCTCGTTCTCCTCCGAGGTGACGCGGGTGGCCCGCGAGGTGGGTACCGAGGGGGAGCTGGGCGGCCAGGCGAAGGTGCCCGGGGTCGCGGGCGTGTGGAAGGACCTGACCGACTCCGTCAACACGATGGCGGGCAACCTGACCGCCCAGGTGCGCGGGATCGCGCAGGTGACGACGGCGGTCGCGAACGGTGACCTGTCGCAGAAGGTGCGGGTGAGCGCGCGCGGCGAGGTGGCGCAGCTCGCCGAGACGATCAACCAGATGACCGAGACGCTGCGGACCTTCGCGGACGAGGTCACGCGCGTGGCCAGTGAGGTCGGGGCGAAGGGTCTGCTCGGCGGTCAGGCGCAGGTGCCGGGGGCGGCGGGGACGTGGAAGGACCTCACCGACTCGGTGAACACGGTCTTCCGCAACCTCACGACGCAGGTGCGCGACATCGCGCAGGTGACGACGGCGGTCGCGAACGGCGATCTGTCGCAGAAGGTCACCGTCGACGTGGCCGGCGAGATGCTGGAGCTGAAGAACACCGTCAACACGATGGTGGACCAGCTCCAGTCCTTCGGTTCCGAAGTGACCCGGGTGGCCCGTGAGGTTGGTGTCGAGGGCGAGCTCGGCGGTCAGGCGCAGGTGCCGGGTGCGGCGGGGACGTGGAAGGACCTCACCGACTCGGTGAACACCGCCTTCCGCAACCTGACGGGGCAGGTGCGCAACATCGCGCAGGTGACGACGGCGGTCGCGAACGGCGATCTGTCGCAGAAGGTCACCGTCGACGTCTCGGGCGAGATGCTCCAGCTGAAGAACACCGTGAACACGATGGTGGACCAGCTGTCGTCGTTCGCCGACCAGGTCACGCGGATGGCGCGGGACGTGGGTACGGAGGGCCGGCTGGGCGGTCAGGCCCGGGTGGAGGGGGTGTCGGGCACCTGGAAGGAGCTGACGGACTCCGTCAACTTCATGGCGGGGAACCTGACCTCGCAGGTGCGCCAGATCGCGCAGGTGACGACGGCGGTGGCGCGCGGTGACCTGTCGCAGAAGATCGACGTGGACGCGCGCGGCGAGATCCTGGAGCTGAAGAACACCATCAACACGATGGTCGACCAGCTGTCGGCGTTCGCGGAGCAGGTGACCCGGGTCGCCCGGGACGTGGGTACGGAGGGTCGGCTCGGCGGTCAGGCGCAGGTGCCGGGCGTCGCCGGGGTGTGGCGCGACCTGACCGACTCGGTGAACGGCATGGCGGGGAACCTGACCTCGCAGGTCCGCAACATCGCGCAGGTCGCGACGGCGGTGGCGCGCGGTGACCTGTCGCAGAAGATCGACGTGGACGCGCGCGGCGAGATCCTGGAGCTGAAGAACACCCTCAACACGATGGTCGACCAGCTCTCGAACTTCGCGGAGCAGGTGACGCGGGTGGCCCGTGAGGTGGGCACCGAGGGCATCCTGGGCGGTCAGGCCGAGGTGAAGGGGGTCTCGGGGACCTGGAAGGACCTCACCCAGTCCGTCAACTTCATGGCGAACAACCTGACCTCGCAGGTGCGCAACATCGCGGAGGTGACCACGGCGGTCGCCACCGGCGACCTGTCGAAGAAGATCACCGTCGACGCCAAGGGCGAGATCCTCGAACTGGTCACCACCGTGAACACGATGGTCGACCAGCTGTCGTCCTTCGCGGAGCAGGTGACGCGGGTGGCGCGCGAGGTGGGCTCCGAGGGCATCCTGGGCGGTCAGGCGCGGGTGCGCGGGGTGACCGGCATCTGGAAGGACCTGACCGACAACGTCAACCTGATGGCGAACAACCTGACCTCGCAGGTGCGCAACATCTCGCAGGTGTCGGCGGCCGTCGCCAACGGCGATCTGACGAAGAAGGTCACCGTCGAGGCGCGCGGCGAGGTCGCGCAGCTCGCCGACACGGTGAACACGATGGTCAAGACGCTGTCGTCGTTCGCGGACGAGGTCACGCGCGTGGCGCGTGAGGTGGGTACGGAGGGCCGGCTGGGCGGTCAGGCGCACGTGCCGGGGGTCTCGGGCACGTGGAAGGACCTCACGGACTCGGTGAACTTCATGGCCTCCAACCTCACCGGTCAGGTGCGGCAGATCGCCATGGTCACGACCGCCATCGCCAAGGGCGACATGACCAAGAAGATCGACATCGACGCGCGCGGCGAGATCCTGGAACTGAAGACGACGATCAACACGATGGTCGACCAGCTGTCGTCGTTCGCCGACCAGGTGACGCGGGTGGCCCGGGAGGTGGGCACCGAGGGCATCCTCGGCGGTCAGGCCCGGGTCCGCGACGTCGACGGGACCTGGCGCGACCTCACCGAGTCGGTGAACGAGATGGCCGGGAACCTCACCCGTCAGGTGCGGGCGATCGCGGCCGTGGCGACGGCGGTCACCCGGGGCGACCTGAGCCTGAAGGTCGACGTGGACGCGGCCGGTGAGATCCAGGTGCTCCAGGACAACATCAACACGATGATCGTGAACCTGCGCGACACCACCTTGGCCAACAAGGAGCAGGACTGGCTCAAGGGCAACCTCGCCCGGATCTCCGCGCTCATGCAGGGGCGCCGGGAGCTGGACGACGTGGCCTCGCTGATCATGAGCGAGCTGACCCCGGTGGTCGCGGCGCAGCACGGTGCCTTCTTCCTGGCGCTGCCCACGGGCGGCGGTGCCGAGATCGGGGCGGAGGGGGCCGGGGAGGGCTCGTACGAGCTGCGGATGCGCGGGAGCTACGCGTACGCCGGTAGCCAGATGCCCATCTCGTTCCGGCCGGGCGAGGGGCTGATCGGGACGGTCGCCGAGGAGAAGCGGACCATCCTGGTGGAGAACACCCCGCCCGGCTACCTGAAGATCTCCTCGGGGTTGGGCGAGGCGCCGCCGGCGCACGTGATCGTCCTGCCGGTGCTGTTCGAGGGGAAGACGTTGGGCGTCATCGAGCTGGCCTCCTTCCAGCCGTTCACGCAGATCCAGAAGGACTTCCTCAGCCAGATCGCCGAGATGATCGGGACGAGCGTCAACACGATCTCCGTCAACTCCAAGACGGAGGTGCTCCTCAAGCAGTCGCAGGAGATGACCGAGCAGCTGCGCGAGCGGTCGGACGAGTTGGAGAACCGGCAGAAGGCACTCCAGGCCGCCAACGCGGAGCTGGAGGAGAAGGCCGAGCTGCTGGCCCAGCAGAACCGGGACATCGAGGTGAAGAACACCGAGATCGAGGAGGCCCGCCAGGTCCTGGAGGAGCGGGCGGAGCAGCTCGCGGTCTCGATGCGCTACAAGAGCGAGTTCCTGGCGAACATGTCGCACGAGCTGCGCACGCCGCTCAACTCGCTGCTGATCCTGGCCAAGCTGCTCGCCGACAACGCCGACGAGAACCTGTCGCCGAAGCAGGTGGAGTTCGCCGAGACCATCCACGGCGCGGGTTCCGACCTGCTCCAGCTGATCAACGACATCCTCGACCTGTCGAAGGTCGAGGCCGGGAAGATGGACGTCTCGCCGACCCGGATCGCGCTGGTGCAGCTGGTCGACTACGTGGAGGCCACCTTCCGGCCGTTGACCGCGGAGAAGGGCCTCGACTTCTCGGTACGGGTCTCCCCGGAGCTGCCGGCCACCCTGCACACCGACGAGCAGCGGCTCCTGCAGGTGCTGCGCAACCTGCTGTCGAACGCGGTGAAGTTCACCGACAACGGGGCGGTGGAGCTGGTCATCCGCCCGGCCGGCGGCGACGTGCCGACGGCGATCCGGGAGCAGTTGCTGGAGGCCGGTTCGCTGCGCGACGCGGACGCGGACCTGATCGCCTTCTCGGTGACGGACACCGGCATCGGGATCGCCGAGAGCAAGATGCTGGTGATCTTCGAGGCGTTCAAGCAGGCCGACGGGACCACGAGCCGCAAGTACGGCGGCACCGGCCTCGGGCTGTCCATCAGCCGGGAGATCGCCCGGCTGCTGGGCGGGGAGATCCACGCGGCCAGCGAGCCCGGCCGGGGGTCGACGTTCACGCTGTACCTGCCGCTGCACCCCAGCGAGCTGCCGCCGCAGGGGTACGCGCCGCCCACCCCGGGCGGGGCGCGCGGGGAGTACCGCAGGGCGGTCGAGGAGGCGGGGGAGCGGATGCCGGAGCTGCCGGCCGCTTCGGCCGAGCTGCCCGTCGCGGGAGCGTTCTCCCGCGACGCCGCGCCGGTGCGGCCGGCGCTGCCGGTGGCGGAGTCCGGGGGGCAGGGTTCGTCGGCGCTGTTCCGGCGGCGCCGCAAGCCGGTGCCCGCCGCGCTGCCGCGCACCGAGGTGCCGGGGCAGTCGGACGGCGAGGCGTGGGAGGCGCAGGAGCCCTTGCCGACGCCGCCGCGGAACTACGACTTCCACGGTGAGCGGGTGTTGATCGTGGACGACGACGTGCGCAACGTCTTCGCGCTGACGAGCGTGCTGGAGCAGCACGGGCTGGCCGTCCTCTACGCCGAGAACGGGCGGGAGGGCATCGAGGTCCTGGAGCAGCACGACGACGTGGCGGTGGTCCTGATGGACATCATGATGCCGGAGATGGACGGGTACGCCACGACTTCGGCGATCCGGCGGATGCCGCAGTTCGCGGGGCTGCCGATCATCGCGCTGACGGCGAAGGCGATGAAGGGCGACCGGGAGAAGGCCATCGACTCCGGGGCCTCCGACTACGTCACCAAGCCCGTGGAGCCCGACTACCTGCTGTCGGTGATGGAAGGGCACATGCGCGGGGACGGATGACGGGTTCGTGAAGACGGGAGGGCGCGGGGGAACCTTCCGCCCTCCCGTCACGTTTCCGCTTCGTGCACAGTGACATCTTGGTGACAGGGTGTGGCGATCTCGGGACTGGGGCTACGATGACCGGCACAAGGACGGACGGCTCAAGGATGCCGTCCTCTGGGGCGGGGCCCGGCGCACAGGCCGGAGCCAGGAGCCGGGGAGGCCCCATGCCGGGGCGAGGAGGACAGGGCATGGTGCAGAAGGCCAAGATCCTCCTGGTCGACGACCGGCCGGAGAATCTGCTGGCGCTGGAGGCCATCCTCTCCGCGCTCGATCAGACACTGGTCCGGGCGTCGTCGGGGGAGGAAGCGCTCAAGGCGCTGCTGACGGACGATTTCGCGGTCATCCTGCTGGATGTCCAGATGCCGGGAATGGACGGGTTCGAGACGGCCGCGCACATCAAGCGGCGCGAGCGCACCCGGGACATCCCGATCATCTTCCTCACCGCGATCAACCACGGTCCCCACCACACCTTCCGCGGGTACGCGGCGGGCGCGGTGGACTACATCTCGAAGCCGTTCGACCCGTGGGTGCTGCGCGCCAAGGTCTCGGTCTTCGTGGAGCTGTACACGAAGAACTGCCAGCTGAGGGAGCAGGCGGCGCTGCTGCGCCTGCAACTGGAGGGCGGCGGGTCCAACGGTGACGGCAGCAAGGAGACGGCCGGCCTGCTGGCCGAGCTCTCCGCGCGGCTCGCGGCGGTGGAGGAGCAGGCGGAGGCGCTGACCAAGCAGCTCGGCGAGGACTCGGCCGAGGCCGCGGTGGTGGCGACGGCCGCCCATCTGGAGCGCAAGCTGACGGGGCTGCGGCGGGCGTTGGACGCGCTGGAGCCGGGTACCGGCGGGGTCGCGCCGGTGTTGCCCGCGCAGGGCTGAGCGGCGGTCTTCCCCTGGGGCGCGCGGCCGGGGTCGCGCCGTGCGCGACCCCGCGAACGGGCGCCGGCCGGGATCCGTCTGGGCGGGCGTCAGGTCTGGTGCGGCGTCAAAGCGCGTACGTACGGGGCGACACGAACGGGTGAAGGGGTGGGCACGCGTGTCCACCGGCGTGCGCACCGGTAACCTCGGCCCCATGGCCTCAAGTACGTCCGGCAAGGGTTCCCCGAGCACCGCCGGCGCCGCGAAGGGCCGCACCGGCCGTACGACGGCGCCGGCCAAGAAGGCTGCTCCCGCCCGCAAGCCGCCCGCGAAGAAGGCCGCGGCGGCCAAGCGTCCCCCGGTCAAGAAGGTCGCCGCCAAACCGGCGCCGTCCCCGACCGGGGGCGTGCTGCGGTTGGTGCGCGCCTGTTGGCTCGGCATCGCGCACGCCGTCGGCGCGGTCCTGCGCGGTGTCGGTCGCGGTGCCAAGAACCTGGACCCGGCCCACCGCAAGGACGGCGTCGCGCTGCTGCTGCTGGCGCTCGCGCTGATCGTCGCCGCCGGCACCTGGTCGAACCTCAGCGGGCCCGTCGGGGACCTGGTGACGATGCTGGTCACCGGCGCCTTCGGCCGCCTCGACCTGCTCGTGCCGATCCTGCTCGCCGTCATGGCGGCACGTTTCATCCGCCACCCCGAGCAGACGGACGCCAACGGCCGCATCGGCGTCGGCCTGTCCGCCCTGGTGGTCGGGGTCCTCGGGCTCGTGCACATCGCCTGCGGGGCGCCGGGCCGCGACGAGGGCACCACCGCCATGCAGAACGCGGGCGGGCTCATCGGCTGGGGCGCCTCCAAGCCGCTCATCTTCACCATGGGCGCCCCGCTGGCGGTGCCCATGCTGGTGCTGCTCACGCTGTTCGGGGTGCTCGTGGTCACCGCGACCCCGGTCAACGCCATCCCGCAGCGCCTGCGGAAGCTGGGCATCCGCCTGGGGATCATCGCGCCGAACGAGTACGACGAGGGGTACGGGGAGCCCGAGGGCGCCGGCCGGGACCGCCAGGACCGCCACGACGCCGAACAGTGGCGCGCCCGTACCGGGGCGCCGGGCGCGCCGGAGGACCCGGTCGACGCCGCCGAGGAGGCCGCGTTGGCCCGTCGGCGCCGGCCGCGGCGCGGCGCCGGGCGGCCGGGGGAGCGCGAGATGGACGCCGTCGACGTGGCCGCTGCGGCCGCCGCCGCGCTGGACGGGGCCGTCTACGGAGGACTGCCGCCGTCCGCGCTGGTCGCCGACCTCACCCAGGGCATCTCCGGCGAGCACGACAGCGTGGAGATCACCGCCCCCGTGCCGCCCGCGCGGGCGGAGGTCCCGCCCGTGCCCACCGCGCCCCCCACCGCGCCCCCCGTGCCCACCGCGCCCCCCACCGTGGCGGCCGGTCCGCCCCCCGGCGGCGCCGAGGACTCCGACGCGCCGCACGAGCGGACCGCCGCGGTGTCCGGGACGCTGTCGGTGCCCGACCTGACGAAGACGCCGCCGCCGGCCCAGCCGCTGCCGCCGCGCGCCGAGCAGCTCCAGCTGCGCGGGGACATCACGTACGCGCTGCCCTCGCTGGACCTGCTGGAGAAGGGCGGGCCCGGCAAGACCCGCAGCGCCGCGAACGACGCGGTCGTCGCCTCGCTGACGAACGTCTTCACCGAGTTCAAGGTCGACGCGCAGGTCACCGGCTTCACCCGGGGGCCGACGGTCACCCGCTACGAGGTCACGCTCGGCGCGGCGGTCAAGGTCGAGCGGATCACGGCGCTGGCGAAGAACATCGCCTACGCCGTGGCCTCCCCGGACGTGCGCATCATCAGCCCGATCCCGGGCAAGTCGGCCGTCGGCATCGAGATCCCGAACACCGACCGCGAGATGGTCAACCTGGGTGACGTCCTGCGCCTCGCGGACGCCGCCGAGGACGACCACCCGATGCTGGTCGCGCTCGGCAAGGACGTCGAGGGCGGCTACGTCATGGCCAACCTCGCGAAGATGCCGCACGTCCTGGTCGCGGGCGCCACCGGTTCCGGCAAGTCCTCCTGCATCAACTGCCTGATCACCTCGATCATGGTGCGGGCCACCCCGGAGGAGGTGCGGATGGTGCTGGTCGACCCCAAGCGGGTCGAGCTGACCGCCTACGAGGGCATTCCGCACCTGATCACGCCGATCATCACCAACCCGAAGCGGGCCGCCGAGGCCCTGCAGTGGGTGGTCAAGGAGATGGACCTCCGCTACGACGACCTGGCCGCCTTCGGCTTCCGGCACATCGACGACTTCAACCAGGCCATCCGGGACGGCAAGATCACCCTGCCGCCGGGCAGCGAGCGCGAGCTCAACCCGTACCCGTACCTGCTGGTGATCGTCGACGAGCTCGCGGACCTGATGATGGTCGCCCCGCGCGACGTGGAGGACTCGATCGTCCGCATCACCCAGCTGGCCCGCGCGGCCGGCATCCACCTGGTGCTCGCCACCCAGCGGCCCTCGGTGGACGTGGTGACCGGCCTGATCAAGGCGAACGTGCCCTCGCGGCTCGCCTTCGCGACCTCCTCGCTCGCCGACAGCCGCGTCATCCTGGACCAGCCCGGCGCGGAGAAGCTGATCGGCAAGGGTGACGGGCTGTTCCTGCCGATGGGCGCGAACAAGCCGATCCGCCTCCAGGGCGCCTTCGTCACCGAGGAGGAGGTCCAGGCGGTCGTCGGGCACTGCAAGGAGCAGATGACGCCCGTCTTCCGGGACGACGTGACCGTCGGGCAGAAGCAGAAGAAGGAGATCGACGAGGAGATCGGCGACGACCTCGACCTGCTGTGCCAGGCGGCGGAGCTGGTGGTCTCCACCCAGTTCGGCTCCACCTCGATGCTCCAGCGCAAGCTGCGGGTGGGCTTCGCCAAGGCCGGGCGGTTGATGGACCTCATGGAGTCGCGGGGGGTCGTCGGCCCGAGCGAGGGTTCGAAGGCGCGCGACGTACTGGTCAAGCCGGACGAACTGGACGGGGTGCTCGCGGTGATCCGGGGCGAGGGCCCGGCGTAGGGCCGGGGCGGGGGGCTCGCGCGGGGGCGGGGGCGACGGCGGGGGACCGCGGGGGGAACAGGGACCGGACGGCGCCCGCCGGGCTCACTCGACCGTATGGGATCCGCGGGCAACCGTTTCCCTTGGGCGTGCGTCAAGTTGAGGGAGGCAGCCGCGGGTGTTCCCGAAGCCATTCGGATGGCGTAGGGAGCGGACCCTCCGGTTGCCCCACCCTTTCGTCACCCCCCTAGACTGGTAATCCAGCAGGTGGCTACACGCTCGAAAGGCGCCCACGTGTCCATCGGCAACGCCAACTCCCCCGAAGAAGAGCGGCCTTCGACCGACGACCGGTCCGAGGACCGCCTCGTCAAGCCCCCCGCCGAGGAACCGTCCATCGGGACGGTCCTCAAGAAGGCCCGGATCGCCGCCGGGCTCACCGTCGACGAGGTCAGTTCCACCACCCGCGTGCGCATCCCGATCGTGCACGCGATCGAGGAGGACGACTTCACGCGGTGCGGTGGCGACGTCTACGCCCGAGGCCACATCCGAACCCTCGCCCGCGCCGTGAACATCGATCCGACACCCCTGATCGAGAGCTACGACGCGGCCCACGGCGGTCGGCCGGCACCCACCCCCGCCGCGCCGATGTTCGACGCCGAGCGCATCCGTCCCGAACGGCAGCGACCCAACTGGACCGCCGCCATGGTCGCCGCCATCGTCGCCGTGATCGGCTTCGTGGGCTTCACGGCCTTCGGCGGCGGCGACGACGGCGGCAAGCGGCCCGTGGCGGAAGGTTCCGCCGCCGCCCGACCCGCCGGAAAGCCGGCCACGCAGCCCCAGCAGCCCGCGGGGAAGCCGGCCGACACCACCGGGCAGACCCCCCGGGCACCCAAGCCCGAGCCCTCGGACAGCGCCATCGCGGCGGCTCCCAAGGACCTCGTCACGGTCGTCCTGACGGCCGACACCGGCGAGAGCTGGATTTCCGCGAAGGACCACAGCGGCCGACTGCTGTTCGACGGCACCCTCGCGCAGGGCGAGTCGAAGACGTTCACCGACAAGGAGTCCGTCGACCTCGTACTCGGCGACGCCGGGGCCGTCAAGCTGTTCGTGAACGGCAAGGAGATCAAGGACGACTTCCAGCCGGGACAGGTCGAACGTCTCACCTACACGAGGAACGACCCGGCCGAAGGCCAGGCCCAGGCGGGCTGACCAGCACGGAACAAGAAATTCCAGATCCCCGGGATCCCGCGCGGCACCGGCCGCCGGCCCCGGGGATCTTGCTGTCGGGGGATGTGAGGCGGGGGTCGGCGCCGGGACGAAGTAGTCTTGAGTCCATGCCCGAACGCCGTACCGTCGCCCTTGTCACTCTTGGCTGCGCCCGTAACGAGGTGGACTCGGAGGAGCTCGCAGGCCGCTTGGCGGCGGATGGCTGGGAGCTCGTCGAGGACGCCTCCGACGCGGATGTGGCCGTCGTCAACACCTGTGGCTTCGTCGAAGCCGCCAAGAAGGACTCCGTAGACGCCCTGCTGGAAGCCAACGATCTCAAGGATCACGGCAGGACCCAGGCCGTCGTCGCCGTCGGCTGCATGGCCGAGCGCTACGGCAAGGAACTCGCCGAAGCGCTCCCCGAAGCCGACGGAGTCCTCGGTTTCGACGACTACGCCGACATCTCCAACCGCCTCCAGACCATCCTCAACGGTGGCAGCGTCGAGGCCCACACCCCGCGCGACCGCCGCAAGCTGCTGCCGATCAGCCCCGCCGAGCGCCAGAGCGCCGACGTGTCCCTGCCCGGCCACGCGCAGGCGCCCGCCGAGGAGCCCGCCCCCGCGCCCGCCGACCTCCCCGACGGCCTCGCGCCCGCCTCCGGGCCGCGCGCGCCCCTGCGCCGCCGGCTGGACAAGAGCCCGGTCGCCTCGGTCAAGCTCGCCTCCGGCTGCGACCGCCGCTGCTCCTTCTGCGCCATCCCGTCCTTCCGCGGTTCCTTCATCTCGCGCCGCCCCAGCGACGTGCTGGGCGAGACGCGCTGGCTCGCCGAGCAGGGCGTCAAGGAGGTCATGCTGGTCTCCGAGAACAACACCTCGTACGGCAAGGACCTCGGCGACATCCGCCTGCTGGAGACCCTGCTGCCGGAGCTCGCCGCCGTGGACGGCATCGAGCGCGTCCGCGTCAGCTACCTCCAGCCCGCCGAGATGCGCCCCGGCCTGATCGACGTACTGACCTCGACGCCCAAGGTCGTCCCGTACTTCGACCTGTCCTTCCAGCACTCGGCCCCCGACGTGCTGCGCGCCATGCGCCGCTTCGGTGACACCGACCGCTTCCTGGAACTGCTGGACACCATCCGTTCCAAGGCCCCGCAGGCCGGCGTCCGCTCCAACTTCATCGTCGGCTTCCCCGGCGAGACCGAGGCGGACTTCGCCGAGCTGGAGCGTTTCCTCACCCACGCGCGGCTCGACGCCATCGGCGTCTTCGGCTACTCCGACGAGGACGGCACCGAGGCCGTCACCTACGAGAACAAGCTCGACGAGGACACGATCGCCGAGCGCCTGGCCCACATGCAGCGCCTCGCCGAGGAACTGACCTCGCAGCGCGCCGAGGAGCGGATCGGGGAGACCCTGGAGGTCCTCGTCGAGTCCGTGGAGTCCCTGGACGAGGACGGCGAGGGCGCCTACGGCCGCGCCGCCCACCAGGCACCCGAAACCGACGGCCAGGTCGTCTTCACCGACGGCACGGGCCTGGTCCCGGGGCGTATCGTCACGGCAAAGGTGGTCGGCACCCTCGGTGTGGACCTCGTGGCCGAGCCCCTGGGCGTGGATCTTGAGGAGGCGGCCGGATGACCGGAGTCCCGGCATCTGCGGCGGGCGGGACCGGCCGCCGGCCCGTACCCGGCGCGAAGCTCGGGGCTGCGGCCGTCAACCAGGCCAGCCTGTGGAACATCGCCAACATCCTCACGATGATCCGGCTCGTGCTCGTGCCGGGATTCGTCCTGCTGCTGCTCGCCGACGGGGGATACGACCCCGTCTGGCGGGCGCTGGCGTGGGCGGCCTTCGCCGTCGCCATGATCACGGACATCTTCGACGGGCACCTCGCCCGGACGTACAACCTGGTCACCGACTTCGGGAAGATCGCCGACCCCATCGCCGACAAGGCGATCATGGGGTCGGCGCTCGTCTGCCTGTCGTGGCTCGGTGAGCTGCCCTGGTGGGTGACCGGGGTGATCCTCGGCCGGGAGCTCGGCATCACGCTGATGCGCTTCTGGGTGATCCGCTACGGCGTGATCCCCGCCAGCCGGGGCGGGAAACTCAAGACCCTCGCCCAGGGGACGGCCGTGGGCATGTACGTGCTCGCCCTGACCGGGCCGCTGGCGACCCTGCGGTTCTGGGTGATGGCGGTGGCCGTCGTGCTGACCGTCGTGACGGGCCTGGACTACGTACGGCAGGCCATCGTGCTGCGCCGGGCCGGATTGGCCGCGGAGCGGGCCGAGAGGTGACATACGGGGCGGGGGAGTCGCCGGACGCCGCGCTCGCGGCGGAAGCCGGCGTGCGGGTGGCCGAAGAGGTCCTGCGGCTGCTCGCGCAGAGTGACCAGACCCTCGCGGTGGCGGAGTCCCTGACCGGCGGGATGGTGGCCGCCGAGCTCACGTCGGTGCCCGGGGCCTCGCGCTCCTTCCGCGGCTCGGTCACCGCCTACGCCACCGAGCTGAAGCACCGGGTGCTCGGGGTGGACGCGGAACTGCTGGCGGCGCACGGCGCGGTGAACGCGCAGGT
This sequence comes from Streptomyces sp. NPDC048606, assembly GCF_040650855.1. Classification (NCBI taxonomy): domain Bacteria; kingdom Bacillati; phylum Actinomycetota; class Actinomycetes; order Kitasatosporales; family Streptomycetaceae; genus Streptomyces; species Streptomyces sp. NPDC048606. The sequence continues at coordinate 17,054 of NZ_JBEZIB010000001.1, forward strand.
CGCGCAGGAGATGGCCGTCGGGGTACGGCGTGCGCTGGGCGCTTCGTGGGGGATCGCGACGACGGGAGTGGCCGGTCCCGACCCCCAGGACGGGCAGCCGGTGGGCACCGTTTTCGTCGCCGTCGCGGGCCCGTCGGGCAGGAAAACGGTCCGTCTGTGGTTGAACGGCTCCCGTGCGGAAATCCGTAGGGAGAGTGCACGCACAGTGCTCGAACTTCTCTCGAGCGAACTCCGCGAGAATCTGCGGGGGCAGGATACGGAACAGAACGGGGGGATTTGATGTTTGCAGCCCTGAGTGAACACGACATCGCTCCCCGCACGGCCGCGGCGCGAGGCGGTACGGTGGGGCGTGAAGGTTACGGCTACACGGTCAGAGGAGGGAGCCACCGATGATTCTGCTCCGTCGCCTGCTGGGTGACGTGCTGCGTCGGCAGCGCCAGCGCCAGGGCCGTACTCTGCGCGAAGTCTCCTCGTCCGCCCGAGTTTCTCTCGGCTATCTCTCCGAGGTGGAGCGGGGGCAGAAGGAGGCGTCCTCCGAGCTGCTCTCCGCGATCTGCGACGCGTTGGACGTACGGATGTCCGAGCTGATGCGCGAAGTCAGCGACGAGCTGTCGCTGGCGGAGCTTGCGCAGTCGGCCGCTGCAAGCGAACCGGTGCCGGCACCGGTGCGCCCGATGCTCAATTCCGTCTCCGTGGCCTCGGTCACGGGCGGACCCGAACGGGTGACCATCAAGGCACCCGTGGAAGCGGTGAACGTCGTAGCCGCTTGAGTGCACACGTGAGCGTGTGAGCGTGGTGAGGGCCCCGGACGGTGCGTGAAGCACCGGCCGGGGCCCTTCGCCGTGCCGGGGTCGTTGGCGGGGCGCCGCGCGGGTGTTCTGGGTGCGGGCGCGGGGGCGGTGCGGGAGGATGGGGCCGTCCGTGAACCGGCCCGCTGGGAGGTCGCCGTGCGGCGGTTACTGCACATACCTCCGACCGTGGCCCTCGCGGTGGCCGTGGGCGCCCTGTGGTGGTGGGCCGTCCTGAGGCTGGCGCTGGCGCCGGACGAGGCCGGGCCCGTGGAGGGCGCGGTGGCGGTGGGCGGCTGGGGGCTGGGGCTCCTGCCGGTGCACTGCGCGCCCTGGCGGCCGGTGGCCCGGCGGCGGGGGAATGCCGCCCGGGATGCCGGCGGGGCGGGCGCGGGGCCCGACGGGGCGAGGGGCGAGGGCGTCGCGGGGTGGCGTCCGCGCGGGGGCCGGGAGGTCACCAGGGCATCGACACTCCCCCGTTCGGGCGAAGGATCTGGCCCGTCATGAACGAAGAGGCGTCGGAGGCCAGGTAGAGGACCGCTTGAGCGATGTCCTCGGGTTCGCCGACCCGCCGCAGCGGCGACATCCGGACCATGGCCGCCTCCGTCTGCTCCTGGACCACGGGGTCGTGCCGGGCGGTCATGGGGGTGCGGATCCACCCCGGAGCGACCGCGTTCACGCGGATCCCGTGCGGGCCGCTCTCCGTGGCGAGGGTCCGGGTCAGCTGGACCACCGCCGCCTTGGCCGCGCTGTAGCAGAGCAGGCCGGGTTGGGCGGCGTCCACGGCGCCGGAGGCCATGGTGATCACCGAACCGGGCCGGCCGGCCGCGATCATGGCCCGGACCGCCTCCTGGCAGGTGCGCAGGACGCCCTTGAAGTTGATGTCGAGGATCCGGTCGAGGTCCTCGTCGGTGGTCTCCAGGACGCTGCTCGTGTGCATGACCCCCGCGATGGCGGCCGTGATGTCGAGGGGGCCCGCGGCGGCGACGGCGGCCCGCAGGGCGGCCCGGTCGGTGACGTCGAGGGGGTGGGCGCGGCCGAGGCCGCCGGCCGCGGCGATCAGGTCGACGGTGTCGGCGAGGCCGCGCTCGTCGCGGTCGGCGCAGTGCACGGCCGCGCCGGCGCCGGCGAGGAGGAGGGCGGTGGCGCGGCCTATGCCGCCGGCGGCTCCGGTGACGAGGGCGGTGCGGCCGGTCAGGTCGTACGGGGCGTGGGGTGTGGGCATGCCGGGACCGTACGAGCGGACCTGACGGGTCGTCAACTATGCGGCGGGGTCGTTCGGGGTCGGCCCCGTCTGGCAGCGGGGGCACCAGTACGTGGGGCGGTCGTCCTGGGGGGCCTCGCGGACGGGGGTGCCGCAGCGCAGGCAGGGGCGGCGGGCGCGGCCGTAGACGAACAGCTCCCGGCCCGGGCGCCGGCTGCCGGTGGTGTTGCGCCGGCCCGACCGGTCGGAGTCGCCGATGTTCGCGGCCAGCAGGCGCTGCGCGGCGGACGCCAGGCGGGGCAGGGTGGTCGGCGGATCGGGGAGCGCGCCGACCGGGGTCCAGGGGGTGACCTGGGCGAGGAAGCAGAGCTCGGCCTTGTAGATGTTGCCGATGCCCGCCAGGTTGCGCTGGTCCAGCAGGGCCTCGCCGAGCGGGCGCCCGGGGTCGGCCAGGAGGTTCGCCGCGGCGCGGGCGGGGTCCCAGTCGGGGCCGAGGAGGTCGGGGCCCAGGTGGCCCACCACCCGGTCCTCGTCGCGGGTGCGCAGCAGCTCCAGGACGGGCAGGCGGTAGCCGACGGCGGTGGCGTGCGCGGTGGCCAGCACGGCCCGGATCTCGTGGACGGGGCCGCCGTGCCACGGCCGGCCGGGGGCGAAGACGTGCCAGGCGCCGTCCATGCGCAGGTGGCTGTGGAGGGTGAGGCCGCCTTCGATGCGGGCGAGGAGGTGCTTGCCGCGCGGGGTGACGTCGAGGGTGGTGCGGCCGGTGAGGTCGGCGGTGGCGAAGCGGGGGACGCGCAGGTCGAAGACGGTCAGCGGGCTGCCGGCGAGGGCGGCGTGCAGGCGGGCCGCCGCGCGGTGGACGCTGTCTCCTTCGGGCACCCCGCCATTGTCCCTCGCGGGGCCCCGAGGCGGGGCGGGGAGCCCGGGCGGGTGTCGTGCCGGCGCGGTGGCGCGGTGGCGTCGTGGGGCGTGTCGTGGCGGGGAGGGGGCGGGCGGCCCCCCCCCGGGGCGGGTCCTCGCCCCGGGGGTCGGTCCTCGGGCGGCCGGTGGGCGGCGCCGGGGCCCCTACTTCCAGACGAGGCCCTTGTTCTTGTTCAGCGAGTTGTACGGGTCCCCCCAGTACTCGGCGCCGGAGACCTTGGTCTGCGCGGACGGGGCCAGGGCCACGGCGCAGCTGGTCTGGGTCTTGCCGTTGGTGAACCCCTTGGGCAGGGACTCGTTCGGGCACTTCTCGAACTTGCCGATGATCGAGACGCCCTGTGCCTCGGAGCCGTCCCCGAGGAGGCCCTTGATGTGGCCCACGGAGGAGTAGGACAGGTCCGTCGTGCCGGTGTTCTTGACCGAGTAGCGGATGTAGTAGGGGATCATCCCCTTGACCTTGTCGCCCAGCTTGAGGACGTCCAGGTCGGCCGGGTCGCCCTGCTCGATCGCGGTGACGGCCAGGGCGATCTGGCCGCCCTTGTTGTTGCCGTAGCTGAACGGGACCGTCGCGGCCTCGCCGATCTTGAAGGTCTGGCCCGACTTGGCCGTGCCGCCCGCGCCCGCCTCGGCTCCGCCGGCCGGGGCACTGGCGCTCGCGCCGGTGCTCGGGGCCGCCGAGCCGGCGGGCTGCGCGGCGGGGTCGGAGGGGGCGGAGGACTGGCCGGCCGACGCGGCCGCCGAGGGCTGGGCGGGGGAGAGCTCTTCGTTGCCGTCCTTGCAGCCCGTCAGGACGAGGGTGCCGGCGACCGCCAGACCGACCGAGGCCAGGGTGGTCTTGCGCATGCTGATGGTGCTCACTTCTCTTGTCCCCCATGGTGGTGTGCGTTCCACTGCGTCGAACGCGACGTGTGTGACCACCTTGATAAAGCACGGATAAGCGATTCGGTCGCCCTGCCGGCATCCGGCGACCGACTCGTGACATGCCCAAGACATAAGATGCGCGGTCGATACCGTCGGGCGCGCTCAGTCGCGCAGGCGCAGCCCCCGCGGGGTGGCGTGGAACCCGGCCGTCTCCAGGGCGGAGCCGAACGGCGAGGTCAGGGCCGCCGCCGTGTTGATCCGCTCCACCGTCAGCGTCGGCAGACCGCCCGAGCGGGAGGCCGCCACCAGGGCCGCCGCGGCCGCCGCCAGACGGGGATCCGCCGGCTCCGGCGGCCACGCCAGCAGCGTCTTCCCGCCGCGCTCCAGGTACAGCGTCAGCTCCCCGTCGACCAGCACCACCAGCGAGCCCGCCTTGCGGCCCGGCTTGTGCGTGGCCCCGGCCGGCGGCTCCGGCCAGGGCAGGGCCGCGCCGTAGGCGTTCGCCGGATCGGCGGCCGCGAGGACCACCGCCGCCAACGGGGGCGGCGTATGCTCGGCCGCCCGCAGCCGGTCCACCGCCCCGTCCATCGCGAACTGGGCCGCGCCCAGCCCCTCCACCACGTACCCCCGCCGGGCCTGCCCGCTGTCCTCGAACGCCGACAGGATCCGGTAGACCGCGCTGAAGCCGCCCTCGACGCCCTCCGCGGCCACCGCGCCCCGCGTGACCACCCCGTGCCGGTCCAGCAGCGTCCGGGCCAGGGCGTGGGCGCGGTGCGTCGGGTCGGGCGCCGGCGCCGGCAGCAGCGACCAGCGGCCGGAGACCGTGGGCGGTCCGCTACGGGTCACCGTGGCCCCCAGCGTGCCGTACCGGCCGCGCGGGACCGTACGCCGGGCCCGGTGCGCGGTGGCGCCGGCGGTGCGGCCCGAGCCCAACAGGGACCGCAGCGGCGCCAGGCTGTCGTTCGTCAGCCGGCCCGACCAGGCGAGGTCCCACACCACCGAGGACAGGGCCGCGTCCGAGACCTCCGGCCGGTGGGCCCGCACGGCGTCGGTGAGCTGGCGGAAGAAGAGGCCGTAACCGCCCGCGAGGGCGTCGAGCACGGCCCGGTGCAGCTCCGTCAGCTCCAGCGGGTGCGGCTCGGGCAGCAACAGGGGGGCCGCCTCCGCCAGGTACAGGGAGATCCAGCCGTCCTTGCCCGCCAGCGCCCCGGCCCCCGCCCACACCACCTCCCCGCTGGTCGTCAACTCGTCCAGCAGGCCCGGGGCGTAGCCCGCCACCCGCGAGGGCAGCACCAGCCGCTCCAACGCCGACGCCGGGACCGGCGCGCCCTGGAGCTGCTCCACCGCCCGGGCCAGGCCGTCGATCCCGCGCAGCCCGCCGCCCAGGTGCTGCCACTGCGGCAGGAAGACGGCCAGCGACGCGGGCGGCACCGGCTCCAGCTCCTGGCGCAGCGCGGCCAGCGATCTGCGCCGCAGCCTGCGCAACACCGCCGCGTCGCACCACTCCTGGCCGATGCCCGCCGGATGGAACTCGCCCTGCACCAGCCGGCCCGCCGCCGCCAGCCGGTGCAGCGCGCCCTCCGTCACCGCCGCGCCCAGGCCGAAGCGGGCCGCCGCGACGGCCGTGGTGAACGGCCCGTGCGTCCGGGCGTACCGGGCCAGGAGATCGCCCAGCGGATCCTTCACCGGCTCGGTGAACGCCTCCGGCACCCCGACCGGCAGCGCCGTGCCCAGCGCGTCCCGCAGCCGGCCGGCGTCCTCCACCGCGGCCCAGTGCTCGGCGCCGCCGATCCGCACCCTGATGGCCCGCCGGGCCGTCTCCAGCTCCCGCGCCCAGGCCGCCTCGGCGCCCCGCGCGGCCAACTCAGCCTCCGTCAGCGGGCCCAGCAGGCGCAGCAGGTCGGCCACCGACTCGGCGTCCTTGGCCCGCCGCTCCTCGGTGAGCCACCCCAGCTCGCGCTCCAGCTCCTCCAGCACCTCGGCGTCGAGGAGTTCGCGCAGCTCCGCCTGGCCGAGCAGCTCGGCCAGCAGCCGGGAGTCCAGCGAGAGCGCCGCCGCCCTGCGCTCGGCGAGCGGCGAGTCCCCCTCGTAGAGGAACTGGGCGACGTAACCGAACAGCAGGGAGCGGGCGAAGGGGGAGGGCTCGGGCGTGGTGACCTCGACCAGACGGACCCGCCGGGCCTCGACGTCCCCCATCAGCTCGGTCAGCCCCGGCACGTCGAACACGTCCTGGAGGCACTCCCGTACGGCCTCCAACACGATCGGGAACGAACCGAACTCCGAGGCCACCTGGAGCAGCTGCGCCGCACGCTGGCGCTGCTGCCACAACGGCGTGCGCCGGCCGGGGTCGCGGCGCGGCAGCAGCAGGGCGCGGGCGGCGCACTCGCGGAAACGGGAGGCGAACAGGGCGGAGCCGCCCACCTGGTCGGTGACGATCCCGCCGATCTCGCCCTGGTCGAAGGTGACGTCGGCGGCGCCCAGGGGGGCCTGTCCGTCGTCGAACTCGAAGGAGGGCGCCGCCACGTGCGCCGGATCGTGGTCGAGGAGGTCCATGCCGAGCAGGTCGGCGTCCGGCAGGCGCAGCACGATGCCGTCGTCGGCGTGCATGACCTGCGCGTCCATTCCGTAGCGCTCGGCGAGGCGGGCGCCGAGGGCGAGCGCCCACGGGGCGTGCACCTGCGCGCCGAACGGGGAGTGGACCACGACGCGCCAGTCGCCCAGCTCGTCGCGGAAGCGCTCCACGACGATGGTCCGGTCGTCCGGCACGTGCCCGCAGGCCTCGCGCTGTTCGGCGAGGTAGGCGATGACGTTCTCCGCGGCCCAGGCGTCCAGTCCGGCCGCCAGCAGCCGCAGCCGGGCGTCCTCGGCGCCGAGCGCGCCCAGCTCGCGCAGGAACGCGCCGACCGCCCGGCCCAGTTCGAGGGGGCGGCCCAGCTGGTCCCCCTTCCAGAAGGGCAGCCGGCCCGGCACTCCGGGGGCCGGGGTGACCAGGACCCGGTCGCGGGTGATGTCCTCGATCCGCCAGGAGGTGGTGCCCAGGGTGAACACGTCCCCCACGCGGGACTCGTACACCATCTCCTCGTCCAGCTCGCCGACCCGGCCGCCGCCCTTCTTCGGGTCGGAGCCCGCGAGGAACACGCCGAACAGTCCCCGGTCGGGGATCGTGCCGCCGGAGGTCACCGCGAGGCGCTGGGCCCCCGGCCGGCCGGTGATCGTCCCCGCCACCCGGTCCCACACCACCCGCGGTCTCAGCTCGGCGAAGGCGTCCGAGGGGTAGCGGCCCGCCAGCATGTCCAGCACCGCCGTGAACGCCGACTCGGGCAGTGCGGCGAAGGGCGCGGCCCGCCGCACCAGGGCCAGCAGGTCGTCCAGCTGCCAGGTGTCCATCGCCGTCATCGCGACGAGCTGCTGGGCCAGGACGTCGAGCGGATTGGAGGGGACGCGCAGGGACTCGATGGCGCCGACGCGCATCCTCTCGGTCACCACGGCCGCCTGCACCAGGTCGCCGCGGTACTTGGGGAACACCACGCCCGTGGAGACCGCGCCGACCTGGTGCCCGGCGCGGCCCACCCGCTGGAGCCCGGAGGCCACCGACGGCGGCGACTCCACCTGCACCACCAGGTCGACGGCGCCCATGTCGATGCCCAGCTCCAGGCTCGACGTCGCCACCACGGCCGGCAGCCGGCCCGCCTTGAGGTCCTCCTCGACCAGTGCCCGCTGTTCCTTGGACACCGAGCCGTGGTGCGCGCGGGCCAGCAGCGGCGGGGCGCCGTGCGCGGCGCCCGACTGGGCCATGATCTCGGCGGGCGGGGGCGCCCCCTGGCCGAGGGTCTCGCCCGTCGCCCGCTCGTACGCGATCTCGTTGAGCCGGTTGCACAGCCGCTCCGCGAGGCGGCGGGAGTTGGCGAACACGATCGTCGAGCGGTGGGCCTGGACGAGGTCCGCGATCCGCTCCTCGACCTGCGGCCAGATCGACGGCCGATCTCCCCCTTCGCGGCCCTCGGAGGCCGGGGAGCCGCCCAACTCGCCCATGTCCTCGACCGGGACGACCACCGACAGGTCGAACTCCTTGTCCGAAGGCGGCTGCACGATCTCCACCCGGCCGCGCGGCGCCAGGTAGCGGGCCATCTCCTCCACCGGACGGACCGTCGCCGACAGGCCGATCCGGCGCGCCGGCCGCGGCAGCAACGCGTCCAACCGCTCCAGGGAGAGCGCCAGGTGGGCGCCCCTCTTGGTGCCCGCCACGGCGTGCACCTCGTCCAGGATCACCGTCTCCACGCCCGCCAGGGCCTCCCGGGCCGAGGAGGTCAGCATCAGGAACAGCGACTCGGGCGTGGTGATCAGGATGTCCGGCGGTCTCGTCGACAGCGCCCGGCGCTCGGCGGGCGGGGTGTCCCCGGAACGGATCCCCACCCGGACCTCGGGCTCCGGCAGGCCGAGCCGCGCCGACTCCTGCCGGATCCCGGTCAGGGGACTGCGCAGGTTGCGCTCCACGTCGACGGCGAGGGCCTTCAGCGGCGACACGTACAGCACCCGGCAGCGCTTGCGGGCCTCGGCGGGCGGCGGGGTCGACGCCAGCCGGTCCAGGGCGGCGAGGAACGCGGCCAGCGTCTTGCCGGAGCCGGTCGGGGCCACGACGAGCACGTCCGCCCCCTCGCCGATGGCCCGCCAGGCCCCCTCCTGCGCGGCCGTCGGCGAGTCGAAGGCCCCCGAGAACCAGGAGCGGGTCGCGGGCGAGAACGAGTCGAGCGCGGAGCGTGCCATCCCACCATCCTGCACCCGCCCACCGACAACGCCCCGGACCTGGGCAAACACCGGCGCCGGGCGGGGCGCAGAATGGGGGGATGGGGAGCGCCGAGGGCAACGGGGAGTGGGCACGGCACTGGCGGTACGCGCAGCTGCCCGGCCTCGACCTGCTGCGCGCCCACTACGTGCGCCACACCTTCCCGCGCCACGCCCACGACGGGTACGTCATCGCGGCCGTCACCGGCGGCGTCGAGGAGATCGGCCTGCCCGGGGGAGTGGTCCGGGCCGGGCCGGGCAGCGTCGTGCTGATCAACCCGGAGGTCGCGCACACGGCGCGCGCCGGCGTGCCCGAGGGCTGGGCCTACGCCACCCTCTACCCCTCCCGCGCCCTGATCACCGAGGTCGCCGCCGAGCTGGGCACCCTGCGCGGCACCCCCGGTTTCACCACCGACATGGTCGCCGACGCGCAGGCCTCGCGGGCCATCACCGAGGTGCACCGGGCCGCCGAGTCGGGCAACGCGCTCGCCGCCGACACCCTGCTGCGGGGCGTGGTGGCGCGGATGCTTGGCCGGCACGCGGGCCCGCTGCCCGCCCGTACGGCCCGCGGCGCGGGCGCGGCCGACGCCGAACGGGCCCGGGAGGTGCTGGAGGGGCGGATGGCGGACCCGCCCTCCCTGGAGCGGCTCGCGGCGGAGCTCGGCACCAGCCCCTTCGCCCTGCTGCGGGCCTTCCGCGCGCGGTACGGGATGCCGCCGCACACCTGGCTCACCGACGCCCGGGTCCGGCGGGCGCGCGCTCCTCGACGCGGGCACGGCCCCGGCGGAGGCGGCCGTCGCCGTCGGGTTCACGGACCAGCCGCACCTGAACCGGCACTTCACCCGCATCGTGGGCGTCCCGCCGGGCGCCTACCGCAGGGAGCGGGCCCGGGAGGACTGACGCGCCGCCCCCCCGGCGCGGGGGCGCGTGCGGGGGCGTCCGGGCGGGCGCGGACGCGGTGCGGGCCTCGTTCCGGCCGCGGGCCCGCGGCCGGTGCCCTAGGGGGCGAAGCGGGCGCGGACGCGGCGGAGGCCGCCGCGACGTGCAAGAACGTACAAGACCCCGACCCGCCGGCCTGCGTACGTTCGGGGCGTGGGAGAAACTCGGATCGTGACACAGGAGACCCCTGCGGGGGTCGACGCCGGCCGGCCGCGCGCCGCCGTGGTACGGGACGCGCTCGGCGTGGGGGTGGCCGTAGGGCTGTCCGGATTCGCCTTCGGCGTGACCGCGGCGGGAGCCGGCATCAGCGCCCTCCAGGCCTGCGTGCTGAGCCTGCTGGTCTTCACCGGCGCCTCGCAGTTCGCGCTGGTCGGAGCCCTCGCGGCGGGCGGCAACCCGTTCACCGCCGCCGCCGGCGCCTTCTTCCTCGGCACCCGCAACGCCTTCTACGGCCTGCGCCTGTCGCAGCTGCTCGCGCTGCCCCGCGCGGCGAAGCCCTTCGCCGCCCACTGGGTGATCGACGAGACCACCGCCGTGGCCCTCGCCCAGCCCGACCGCAAGTCGGCCCGGCTCGGCTTCACCGTCACCGGGCTCACGCTCTACGTGCTGTGGAACCTGACCACCCTGCTCGGCGCGCTCGGCGCCGAGGCCATCGGCGACACCGCCGCCTGGGGGCTGGACGCCGCCGGGCCCGCCGTGTTCCTGGCCCTGCTCGCGCCGATGCTCAAGACCGGCACCGAGCGGGCCGTCGCCGCCCTCGCCCTGGTCCTCGGGCTGGGCTTCCTGCCGGTGCTGCCCGCCGGGGTGCCGGTCCTGGTCGCCGCGCTCGCCGCGCCCGCCGTGCTGTGGATGAAGGGACGCCGCCCGTGAACGTCTGGATCGCCATCGGGCTCACCGTCGTCGGCTGCTACGCCGTCAAGCTCGCCGGGCTGCTCGTGCCCGCCGCCGCCCTGGAACGGCCGACGGTGCGCAGGCTGGCCGCCCTGCTGCCGGTGGCGCTGCTGGCCGCGCTCACCGCCCAGCAGACCTTCAGCACCGGCAGCGCGCTCGTCGTCGACGCCCGCGCCGCCGGGCTGGCCGCCGCCGGCCTCGCCCTGCTGCTGCGGGCCCCGTTCCTCGTCGTGGTCGCCGCGGCCGTCGTGGTCACCGCGGGAGTGCGGGCCCTGGGGGGCTGACCGCGCCCAGGGGCCGCCCGTACGCCCGCAGCGTCAGCAGCGCCTCCAGGGTCGCGATCGGACGCCGCTCCAGGGAGCTGCCCGGGGCCCAGGCCCGGCGGTGCACCGGCCAGCCGCCGTCCGGCTGCTGCTCGGCGCCGAGGAAGTCCAGCGAACGCCGCATCTCCTCGTCGGTGAACCAGCCCCGGGCCAGCGACTCGGGCCGGCGGGCGTAGTCGTGCGGGAACAGCGGCTCGCCGGGGGCGCGGCCCGGGGACGGCGGGTACTCCTCGGCGCGGGCCGGGTCCAGCACCGCGAGGCGCAGCTCGCGCACCAGCCGGCCCAGCCGGTCGGCCGCCGCCGTCGCGCGGGGCCGGTCGGGCACCCCGTCGAGGAAGGCCACCGCGCCCAGCACCTCGTACGGGGTCGCCCGGCGCAGCGTCTCGACGCGCTCCCAGCAGAAGTCCGTGGCCCGGAACAGCCACGCGTGCCAGATCCGGTTGCGGTGCAGCACCCCCACGACCGGGCCCGTCGTCAGCAGCTCGCCCGGCGGGTCGTCGCGCACCGGGTGGTACGGGGCCGTCGGGTAGGCGCGCGGGGCGGGGACGACCAGCGGCAGCGCGCCGTCGGGCGTCGAGATCCGGGTCAGGTGGTGGCACAGCCGCTCCACGCGCCGGCCCGCGCACCGGCCGAGGCCGTCGAGGATCCGCAGGGCGTGCGCCGTGTGCAGGGGCTGGCTCAGCGGGCCGCGCAGGTCGGGGTCGAGGGCGTGCCCGTAGCCGCCGTCGTCGCCCAGGTACGCGCCGAGGGCCGCGTCGACCGGGTCGGCGTCGCCGCCGAGGAAGTGGAACGCGAACCGGCGCTGCTCCAGCACGCGGGCCGTGAGCCAGATGAACTGCTCGGCGCGGGCCAGCGGGGAGGCTTCGTCTCCAGGCATGCGAGAAACCGTAGGCGCAGGAGAGGCGGCCGGGAGGGGCGAACGGGACCGGTGCACTCTCCGGGGCGGGATACTGGGGGCATGCGGTTGACGATTTTCTGGGAGCGGATGGCCGAGCACTTCGGCTCCTCCTACGCGGACTCCTTCGCCCGGGACCACGTGATGACCGAGCTCGGCGGACTCACCGTCCACCAGGCGCTCGAAGCGGGCTGGGAGACCAAGGACGTGTGGCGCGCGGTGTGTTCGGCGATGGACGTGCCCGCCTCGCTGCGCTGAACCGGCCCCGCCGGGCGGCCGCTTCGTGGTTCGGGCGGCCGGTGGGACAGACTGGGCCGCGTGGCAGCGACAGACGAGACGACCCGCCCGCGCGGCCGGGACCCCGAGGACGTGACGACCCCGGCGACGCCGGAATCCGCCGAGAACCCGCAGGCCGGGGACGTGCGCGGGGAGCCGGCGGCCGGGGCGCGGGGCGCGGCGGGAGGCGGGCCGCACGCCCCGGGTGCTCGCGAGGACGCGGCGGCGGGCGCTGCCGGCGCCGCGGGTGCGACGCCGCCCTGGCCGCCGGACCCGGCCGGGCCCGGCGGTCCCGGGGGCCGGGTGCCCGGCGCGGCCGGGGCGGACGCCCGCATGCCGCGCTGGCTGCCGCGCGCGGTGATCCTCGTACTGGCCCTCGTGGCCTGCTTCCAGCTCGGCAGTTGGGCCTTCCACCAGCTGATCGGGCTGCTCCTCAACATCCTGATCGCGTTCTTCCTCGCGCTCGCCGTGGAGCCGGCCGTGGCCCGGATGGCGGCCCGCGGCATGCGGCGCGGACTCGCCACCTTCCTGGTGTTCCTCACCGTGTTCGTGGCGGTGGCCGGCTTCCTCGCGCTGCTCGGCTCGATGCTCGCCGGGCAGATCGTCGCCATGGTCGAGGGCTTTCCGCGCTACCTCGACTCGGTGATCGACTCGATCAACTCGACCTTCCGCACCGAGCTGTCCCGGCTGGAGATCCAGGACAGCCTGCTGCGCTCCGACTGGTTGCAGAAGTACGTCCAGAACAGCGCGAGCGGGGTCCTCGACGTGTCGGCCACCGTGCTCGGCGGGCTCTTCCGCCTGCTGACGGTCGGCCTGTTCTCCTTCTACTTCGCCGCCGACGGCCCCCGGCTGCGCCGCGCGCTGTGCTCCGTACTGCCCCCCGCCAAGCAGGCGGAGGTGCTGCGGGCCTGGGAGATCGCCGTCGCGAAGACCGGCGGGTACCTCTACTCCCGGGGCCTGATGGCGCTGATCTCCGGGGTCGCGCACTACGTCCTGTTCGTGATCCTGGACGTGCCGTACGCGCCCGCCCTCGCGGTGTGGGTGGGGCTGGTGTCGCAGTTCATCCCCACCATCGGCACCTACCTGGCGGGCGCGCTGCCGACGCTGATCGCCTTCACGGTCAATCCCTGGTACGCCCTGTACGTGCTCGGGTTCGTGGTGGTCTACCAGCAGTTCGAGAACTACGTCCTGCAACCCAAGCTGACCTCGAAGACCGTCGACATCCATCCGGCCGTGGCCTTCGGTTCGGTCGTCGCGGGCACCGCCCTGATGGGCGCGGTCGGGGCGCTGATCGCGATCCCGGCCGTCGCCACCCTCCAGGCCTTCCTCGGTGCCTACGTCAGGCGGTACGAGGTCGCCGAGCCCGGCGACGGTGCTACGACGGGCGCTGGTCGCCGGGTTCGCCCGGTTCGCTCGGTCCGGTCGGTCCGTTGGCGTCGAGGAGGCCGGACAGGAGCGAGCTGATCTCGGCCTCGACGGCGGCCTTGTCGACGCCGAGGACCGCGCTCAGCACGCCGTCGCCGTCCTCCAGTTCGAGGAGGGCGAGCAGGACGTGCTCGGTGCCCACGTAGTCGTGGCCCAGGCGCAGGGCCTCGCGGAAGGTGAGCTCCAGGGCCTTCCGCGAGGAGAGGTCGAAGGGGATCATCTCGGGGACCTCGGCCGCCGCCACGCCCTCGGGCAGATGGGCGGTGGCCGCCGCGCGGACGTCCTCGGGGGCGACCCCCTGCGTGCGCAGGGCGTGCGCGGCGAGGCCCTGGGGCTCGGCGAGCAGACCGAGCAGCAGGTGTTCCGTGCGGATCTCCGCGTGGCCGCCGGCGCGGGCCTCCTCCTGGGCGGCCACGACGACGTTGCGGGCGCGGGGGGTGAACCGGCCGAAGCCCTGGGCGGACTGCGGGTCGGCCGCCTTGTCCTCCTTGGGGACGAAGCGCTTCTGGGCGGCCTGGCGCGTGACGCCCATGCTGCGGCCGATGTCGGTCCAGGAGGCGCCGGACCGGCGGGCCTGGTCGACGAAGTGGCCGATGAGGTGGTCGGCGACGTCCCCGAGGTGCTCGGCCGCGACGACGGCGCCGCTGAGCTGCTCCAGGGTGTCGGTGTGGACCTTCTTGATGGCCTCGATCAGGTCGTCGAGGCGTACCGGATTGGTCATGCGGACGGGTTCCACGGGAGGGTTCGTCATGGAGGCAACCCTAGGTTGACGCTGCGAGGAGTGTCAACCCTGAGTTGTCACTCGGGGGGTGTCGTGGGTCGCGGCGGGGGCGGGGCGCGGCGGGGCGGAGCGGGGTGGGGTCGCGGTCGTGCGGCCCGCGCGTATAGGCCGGGGATACGGGGGCGCCGTAGACCTGGCGGTCATGAGTGTGGATACGAGTACCGAGCGGATCGGCGCGGAGCCCGGCCGCGCCACCCTGCGGGCCTTCGCCGGTCGGGCCCCCGCGCCCGCCTCGCCCGCGCCGGCCGCGGCCCTGCACAGCGGAGGCGTCGCGGCGGCCGCGCTGCTCGCGCTCGTGGGGATCGGCGCGCTGCTGCACGAGCCGGTGTTGATCCCGCCGATCGCGGCGAGCGCGGCGATCGTCTACGGGGTGCCCGCGCTCCCGTTGGCCCAGCCGCGCAGCGTCGTCGCGGGGCACCTGCTGTGCGCGGCGGTCGGCTATGTGGGGCTGGCGCTGCTGGGGCGCGCGCCCTGGGTGGCCGCGCTCGCGGCGGGCGTCGCGGTGGGGGTCATGACCCTGGCCCGGACCCCGCATTCGCCGGCGGCCGCGACCACGGTGGTGGTGGTCCTCCAGGCGCCGGATCCGGTCGTCTTCGTACCGCTGTTGACGGGGGCGGCGGTGTTGCTGGTGCTGGCCGGCATGGCCGCGTCGAGGGCGCGGCGGGGGGCCGTCCGCTATCCCGTGTACTGGTGGTGAGGTGACCCCGGCCCGGCCGGGGGCAGGGGTGGCGGAGCGGCGGAGGGGGGCTGGGGACGGGTCCCCCTCCGCCGCGGTGCGGTCCGTCAGGCCGCGGGCTGGGACTGGCCGCCGAGCAGGCCCAACAGCTGGTCCATCTCGCCCCGCCAGTTGCGGTGCACGTTCATCCGGGTCGGCGCGGCCTGGCCGGGGAGCTGCATGCGGAACGAGCTCCAGATGGCGTTGCGCTTGATCTCGCTCACGGTGCCGACGGCCTCGGCCGGCGGTATCGCGAACACGATCTCCTGCGGGCGGTTGCTCATCCGACTCGCCCGGTGGAGCACCACGGCCTGCTCGGTGACGGTCACGAAGTAGTAGGTGAGGAAGGCCTGGCCGATGAGGCCGAGCATGCTCATCAACCACACGCTGGGGCCCGCGACGGCCTGGATCGTGACGATGGGTCGGTCGGTGGGGTTCGCCTGGGCGAGGGCGTCCGCCACCTGCTGCTGGATGGTGGCCTTCTTGACGGCCATGGGTCCTCCTGAGCGGAATTTCACGGTCCCCCGGTCGGGGGCACCGCAGGGTACCGGCCCCGTGCGGCGGGGGGTCGGGCGGCCCGAGGACGTGGCCCAAGCGCCCCGGAATGATGCCCTCCGCCCGCCTCGTGGGTGTTGGGGCGATTGGCGCCGGAAGGGGGCAAGAGCGTTTCCGGCCGGCCTCGTTCCGCAACTCCCCATGCCCTCTTGTGAGTTGGATTCCCCGGACAAACAATGCGCATGACAACCGAAGGATCTTCGGTCGCATCGTCACCAGAGGGGAACCCCCACATGAACAAGCCTCTCGCCGGCGTCGTGCTCTCCCTGCTCCTGACCGGAGTCGCGGCGGCGCCCGCCGTGGCCTCCCATCAGGGCGCGGACCGCCCCGACGCCGCAACGCCCGCCTCCGCCCCGGCCGTCGCGGCCCCCGCCGCCGCGGGCCCCGCCACCGACTCCGCCTCGGCCGCCGCCGTCACCTACGCCGGGACGGTCGCGCTGAGCAACTGTTCCGGCTCCGTCGTCCGCGCCCCCGGCTCCCAGCCGAACGACCCCGCGCTCGTCCTCTCCAACGGGCACTGCCTGGAGACCGGGTTCCCCGCCGCCGGCGAGGTCATCGTCAACCGCTCCTCCAGCCGTACGTTCTCGCTGCTCAACGCCGCCGGCTCGAAGGTGGCGACGCTGCGGGCCAACAAGATCGCGTACGGGACGATGACGGACACGGACGTCTCGCTCTACCAACTCACCACCACCTACGCGCAGATCCAGAGCCAGTACGGCATCAGCGCGCTGACGCTGAACGACGTCCGTCCCGCCCAGGGCTCCGCCATCAAGGTGGTGTCCGGGTACTGGAAGCGCACCTACAGCTGCAACGTCGACGGCTTCGCCTACCGGCTCAAGGAAGGCGCCTGGACCTGGAAGGACTCCGTCCGCTACACCTCCTCCTGCAACACCATCGGCGGCACGTCGGGCTCGCCCGTGATCGACACCACCACCGGCAAGGTGGTCGCCGTCAACAACACGGGCAACGAGAGCGGCGGACGCTGCACGGACAACAACCCCTGCGAGGTCGACCAGAGCGGCAACGTGACCGTGCGCCGGGGCATCAACTACGGCCAGCAGACGTACACCCTCGTGCCCTGCATCGGCCCCGGCAGCCAGATCGACCTGAACCGCCCCGGGTGCGCCGTGCCGAAGCCGTAACGGCCCGGACGCGTCAGGTCCCCCCGCCCGACGGTCACGGCGGTCGGGCGGGGGGACCCGGCGCGGCCCTACCCCCTGTGGGTGAAGGAGCGGCGGTAGGCGCGGGGCGGTACGCCCCGGCGCTCCACGAACCGTTCGCGCAGGACGGCCGCGCTGCCGTAGCCCACCCGGCGGGCGACCTCCTCGACCGGCAGGTCGGTGGTCTCCAGCAGCTCCTCGGCGGCGCTCAGGCGCAGCTCCCGCAGCCAGGCGTGCGGGGTGGTGCCGGTGGCGGCGGCGAAGCGCCGGGCGAAGGACCGTTTGCTCATCACGGCCCGGCGGGCCAACTCCGCCACCGGGAGCGGCTCGTGCAGGTGCGCGCGGGCCCAGGCGAGGACGTCCGCGAGGCGCTCGTCCTCACCGTCCTCCGGGACCGGGGCGGCCAGGTACTGGGCCTGGCCGCCGTCCCGGTGGGAGGGCAGCACCATGTCCCGGGCGATGTGGTTGGCCATGGCGGCCCCGTGCTCCCGTCGGATCAGGTGCAGGCACAGGTCGAAGCCCGCGGCGGCGCCCGCGCCCGTGGTGACGCGCCCCTCGTCGAGGTACAGGGCCTCGGGCTCGACGGTGACCTCCGGATAGCTCCGGGCCAGCAGCCCGGCGAAGCGCCAGTGGGTGGTGGCCCGACGGCCGTCGAGGAGGCCGGCCGCGGCGAGCGCGAAGGCGCCGACGCAGTGCGCGGCGACCAGGGCCCCGCGCGCGTGCGCGGCCGACAGGGCGTCGAGGACGGCGGGCGCGGGCGGCGTACGGAAACCGGCCCCCGGGAGGGCGATCACCAGATCGGCGGCGGCCAGCCGGTCCAGGCCGTGCCCGATCGCCAGCGGTACGCCGAGGTCGGTCGGTACGTTTCCGGGCCGGTCCGCGCAGAGGGCGAAGTCGAAGCCGGGCACCGCCTCCCCGTGCGGGCCGAACACCTCCGCGACGATGCCGACGGCCAGCATGCCGACTCCGGGCGGGACGTACGCGGCGACGGTGGTGAAGGCGGGCATGCCCGGAGTATGCCGGCGGGCCGGCCGTTTTCCCGTGGTCGTGGGGATCGGTGCCGGCGGGGTCGGCGGTGCCGGGGCGGCCTTCCGTGCCCTCCCGTGCCCTCCCGGTGTCCTTCCCGTGTGCGGCGCCGCGCCACCGCGGGTCCCGTCCGTCGTTGTACGGGGGCACCGGACTCCGCCCGGGCCGGGGGCGGCGCGGCGCGCTTGACAGGGAAATCGAACATCCATTCTGATGAGTTATCCACAGCCGAAACGGACGTGGAAGCGCATTGTCAGTGGCAGGCGTTAGCGTCAATGGCGTGAAGCGATCGACTCAAGCAAACCGGGTGGAACCCATGGCAGGCACCGACCGCGAGAAGGCTCTCGACGCCGCGCTCGCACAGATTGAACGGCAATTCGGCAAGGGCGCCGTCATGCGCCTGGGCGACAAGCCGAACGACCCCATCGACGTCATCCCGACCGGGTCGACCGCGCTGGACATCGCCCTCGGCGTCGGCGGTCTGCCGCGCGGCCGCGTGGTGGAGGTGTACGGCCCGGAGTCCTCCGGCAAGACGACCCTGACCCTGCACGCCGTGGCGAACGCGCAGAAGGCCGGCGGCACCGTCGCCTTCGTCGACGCCGAGCACGCCCTCGACCCCGAGTACGCCAAGGCCCTCGGCGTCGACACCGACAACCTCATCCTGTCCCAGCCGGACACCGGCGAGCAGGCGCTCGAGATCGTCGACATGCTGGTCCGCTCCGGTGCGCTCGACCTGATCGTCATCGACTCCGTCGCGGCGCTCGTCCCGCGCGCGGAGATCGAGGGCGAGATGGGCGACTCGCACGTGGGTCTCCAGGCCCGCCTGATGAGCCAGGCCCTCCGCAAGATCACGGGTGCGCTGAACCAGTCCAAGACCACCGCGATCTTCATCAACCAGCTCCGCGAGAAGATCGGTGTGATGTTCGGCTCGCCGGAGACCACCACCGGTGGTCGCGCGCTGAAGTTCTACGCCTCGGTGCGCATCGACATCCGTCGCATCGAAACCCTCAAGGACGGCACCGAGGCGGTCGGCAACCGCACCCGCTGCAAGGTCGTGAAGAACAAGGTCGCGCCGCCGTTCAAGCAGGCCGAGTTCGACATCCTCTACGGCCAGGGCATCAGCCGCGAGGGCGGCCTGATCGACATGGGCGTGGAGCACGGCTTCATCCGCAAGGCCGGCGCCTGGTACACGTACGAGGGCGACCAGCTGGGCCAGGGCAAGGAGAACGCCCGCAACTTCCTCAAGGACAACCCCGACCTCGCCAACGAGATCGAGCGGAAGATCAAGGAGAAGCTCGGCGTCGGCGTGCGCAAGGACGAAGCGACCGCCGAGGAGACGGCCGCCGCTCCGGCGGACGGCGCCGCGGCAGCCGTTCCCGCCCCCGCGACGAAGGCCAAGACGCCGGCCAAGGCCGCCGCCGCCAAGAGCTGACCCGGTGCGGGAACAGGAGAGGGGCGGCGCCGGAGGCCGGGAGGGCCGCCAGGAGCTGCCGCCCCAGAGTCCCGAGGAGCAGGCGCGGGCGATCTGTCTGCGCCTGCTCACCGGGATGCCCCGTACCCGGCGTCAGCTCGCGGACGCCCTCGCGAAACGGGGCATCCCCGACGAGGTGTCGCAGGAGGTCCTCTCCCGGTACGAGGAGGTGGGCCTGATCGACGACGCCGCCTTCGCCGGGGCCTGGGTCGAGTCCCGGCACCGGGGCCGGGGCCTGGCCCGCCGGGCACTCGCCCAGGAGCTGCGGACCAAGGGGGTGCACACCACCCTCGTCCAGGAGGCCCTGGAGCAGCTGGACTCCGAGCAGGAGGAGCAGACCGCGCGGGAGCTCGTGGAGCGCAGGCTCCGGGCCACGCGCGGGCTGGAGCGGGACAAGCGGATCCGGCGCCTCGCCGGGATGCTCGCCCGCAAGGGGTACCCGGAGGGCATGGCCCTGCGGGTGGTGCGGCGCGCGCTGGAGGCGGAGGGCGAGGACGCCGACGACCTGGGCTACGGCGACCCGGCGGGCTGAGCCCGGCCCGGCGCGGGCCCTCGGGGGAGGGCGCGCGGGGGTGGGGCTACCCCCCGGGTGGGGACGCCGGGGCGCTCCAATGTCAGGGCGCGGGCCGGGCGGCAGAGTTTTCCGCATGATGCTGCGTTACGCCCTTCAGACCGTCAGGGACCGCAAGGCCGGTTTCCTCGGAGCCTTCGTCGCGCTGCTGTGCGCGGCCGCTCTGGTCACCGCCTGCGGCACCCTCCTGGAGACCGGGCTCCGGGGGAAGATCGCCACCGAGCGCTACGCGGGCACGCCGATCGTCGTCTCCGCCGACCAGAACGTGCACCAGACCACGGTCAAGGAGAAGAAGGGCAAGACCAAGACGAAGCACAAGGCCAAGCCCGTCACCGAGCGGGCCTGGCTGCCCGCCGCGACCGCGGACACGGTCCGGGCGGTCCCCGGAGCCGCCCGGGTGGTCCCCGAGCTCACCTTCCCGGCCACCGCGATGGTCGCGGGCGCCGCGGCAGGGGGCGCGCCCTCGTACGGACACGCCTGGACCTCCGCCGTCCTCACCCCCTTCACCCTGACCGAGGGCGCCGGACCCCGCGGCGGCGACGAGGTCGTCGTCGAGCGGGGCCTGGCCGCGCGGGCCGCGCTGAAGCCCGGGTCCCGGCTGACGGTCCAGGCCGGCGGCGAGCCGAAGGCGTACACCGTCAGCGGTGTCGCCCGGGCGGCGCGGGGCGACCTCGCCCACCAGGGCGCGCTGTTCTTCGGCGACGCCGAGGCCGAGCGGCTCGCCGCCCGCGCCGGGCGGGTCTCCGCGATCGGGGTGCTCCCCGCGCCCGGGGTGGATCCGCGGGTGCTCGCCGGGCGGATCGGTCAGGCGCTGCGCGACGCCGAACGGGCCTCCGGCGCGCGGGACGCGGGAGCGCGGGTCGAGGGAGCGCAGGCCCCGCCGGCGCGGGCCGCCGCCGTCGTCTCCACCGGTGACGCCCGCGGCCCCGTCGAGTTCCTCGACGCCGCCGGAGCCCGCGTCAAGCTGGTGTCGATGGGCGGCGCCATGGGCGGCACCTCCCTCCTCGTCGCGGTCCTCGTGGTCGTCGGCACCTTCGCCCTCTCCGTCCAGCAGCGCCACCGCGAACTGGCCCTGCTCCGCGCGGTCGCCGCGACCCCGAAGCAGGTCCGCCGGCTGATCGGGCGGGAGGCGCTGATCGTCGGACTGGCCGCCGGTGTCGCCGGTGCCCTCGCCGGGCTTCCCCTCGCCTCCTGGCTGCACGAGCGCTTCGTCGCCGAAGGCGTGGTCCCCGCCACCCTGGAACCCACCGCCGGGATCTTCCCGGTGCTCGCCGCCGTCGCGGCGAGCCTGCTCGGAGCCTGGACCGCCGCGCGGATCACCGGCCGGCGCGTCGCCCGCATCCGGCCCGCCGAAGCCCTCGTCGAGGCCGCCGTGGACCGGGGCCGCCCCGGCCTGGTCCGGACGCTGATCGGGCTGGTCCTGCTGGCGGGCGGGGCGGTGCTGGTCGTCGTCCTCGCCTCCCTGCGCACCGAACCGGCCTCGACCCCGGTGACCTTCCTGGCCGTGGTGGTGCTGGCCGGCGCCGTCTCGCTGCTCGGACCGCTGCTGGTCCGCGCCGCCGCGGCCCTCCTCGCCGGGCCGCTGCGGCTGGCGGGCGCCGGGGGTCGGCTGGCCGGCGCGAACCTGCGCGGCAACGCGACGCGGATGGCCTCCGCCGTCACCCCGCTCGCGCTGCTGATCGGCATGACCTGCACCGTGCTGTTCATCGCGCCGACCCTCGGGGACGCCGCCCGTACCCAGGCCCGCGAGGGCGTCCGGGCGCCGTGGGTGCTGGCCGCCCAGGGCCCCGGGGTCGGCCCGGAGGCCGTCGACCGGATCCGCCGTACGCCCGGGGTCACGGCGGCCACCGAGATCGTGCGGACCTCGGTGCGGGTCGGCCTGACCAAGTACGCCGCCCAGGGCGTCACCCCGACCGGCCTGACCCGGACCTGGGACCCGGGCGTCGTGCGCGGCGGCCTCGACGGCTTCGGCGAGGGCGACGTCGCCGTCAGCGAACTCGCCGCGCGGCAGCTCGGCCTGGAGCCCGGCAGCCCGCTGCGCCTGGCCCTGGGCGACGGGACGCCGGTCACCCTCACGGTGTCCGCCGTCTACGCGCGGGGGCTGGGCTTCGGCGACCTGACGCTGCCGCGCGACCTGGTCGCCGCGCACGTCGACAACCCGCTGGCCGCCACCGTCCTCGTGGCGGCGGAACCGGGCACCGGCCGGCAGGCACTGACCGAGGCCGTACGGGGCTACCCGGGCGTCGCCGTGCTGTCCGCGGCGGACGCGGACGAGGCCCGGGCGGAGCGGCAGGCCGCCGGGGCGGAGATCAACCTGCTGGTGATGGGCCTGGTGCTCGCGTTCACCGCCATCGCGGTGGTCAACACGCTGGCGATGTCGACCGCCGAGCGGCTGCGCGAGTTCGCGATGCTGCGGCTGGCCGGAGCGAAGCGGTGGCAGGTGCGGCAGATGCTGCGGGCGGAGACGCTGGCCGTGCTGCTGATCGGTGCCGTGCTGGGGACGGGGATCGCGCTGGCGGTGCTGACCGCGTTCAGCGTGGGCATGACCGGCTCGGCGGCCCCGACCGTGCTGCCGCTCGCGTACGCGGTGGTGGTGGGCGCGGCCGGACTGTTGGCGCTGGGCGCGACGGCCCTGCCGGGACGGGTCGCCCTGCGGACGCCCCCGGTGGAGGTGGCGATGTCCAAGGCGTAGCACCGGGGCGGGGCGTCGGGCGGGCGGGGGTCGGCGACCCCGCCCGCCCGACGCGGCTACGCCGTCGTGCCGACGGGCGGGGTGGTGGGCAGGGCCGCGTTCCGCCAGGCCTGGAACCCGCCGGTGAGGTCCGTCGCGCGGCGCAGCCCCAGCGCGTGCAGGGAGGCCGCCGCCAGGGTGGAGGCGTAGCCCTCGTTGCAGATCACGACGACCCGCAGCTCGTGGTCCGAGGCCTGCGGGATGCGGTGCGAACCCCGGGGGTCCAGGCGCCACTCCAGCTCGTTGCGCTCGATGACCACCGCGCCGGGGATGAGCCCGTCCCGTTCCCGCAGCGCCTGGTAGCGGATGTCGACCAGCAGGGCCCCGCCCAGGAAGGCGTCGTAGGCCTCCTGCGGACCGACGCGGGTGTAGCCCTCGCGGATCCGCTCCAGCAGCTCGTCGATGCCGACGCCGGGGGCGCTCACTGCCAGTCCGCCGGGCGCTCGACGTGCTCCAGGGTGAGGACCGGTCCGCTGCGGCCGTACCGGCGGATCAGGGGGAGCGGCGGGTAGTACGCGTGCACGGAGATCGCGTGCTCGGAGGGGGACTCGTTGAGCACCTCGTGGACGTGGTGCTCGGCGAAGGCCCGGCCGACGCCCGCGTCGAGGCCGCGCGTGCGGTCCACGTCCGGGGCCAGCTCCAGCGACTGCCAGCCCTCCGAGGGCAGTCGTACGCTCAGGGACCGCTCGGTGAGCCGGCCCCGCGCGGTGGCGAACGCGCCCCGCGACTCGGCGTGGTCGTGCCAGCCGGTGCCCGCGCCGGGGGGCCAGCCGATCAGCCAGGCCTCACTGCCGCCGGGGCCGTCCAGCCGGATCCAGGTGCGGCCCTCGGGGTCGAGGGGCAGGGAGTCCACGACCGCCGGGTCGGCGGCGGTGCGCAGGGCGAAGTCGAGGAGTTCGGCGGCCGTCGGGGCGCCGGGCGTACGGCCGGGGGCGGGAAGGTGAGCGGGTGCCGTGTGCTTCGGGGCGGGGGCGTGCGTCGATGCGGGCGCAGACATGGGATGACCGTCCTGGGTTCGCGAAGGGCGCGCCGGGCCGCGAGGGGGCACACGGGCGCGCGGAGGGAAGGCGAGTCAGCAGGAAGGGCGACACACGCAGCCCGCGTAGCGGAGCAGGTCCATATGGACCCTCCGCCACAGGCGTACGTCGTTGCCGGTCATGTCGGCGAGTGAACCACGACTCCCCGTGAGCGTCAATCGATCACCACTGTGGGCGCGGTGGAGGGGGAGTCCGCCGTGCGGGGCCCGCCGGCCCGCTCCGGGCCGCCCCGCCCGCCCGGGGTGTCGGCCCGCTCGGGGGCCCCGGCCCGGACCGCGTCGGCGGCCTCGTACAGCTCCGCCGGGCGCACGCCCGCGAAGGTGGCCGCCAGGTGCCCGTCGGGCCGGACGAGCAGCACGGTGTGCGCGGGGGCGCCCGGGTAGTCGTCGGCGACCAGCAGCTCCGCCGGCACCGGCAGGGCGGTGACCGCCGCCGCGAGCCGGGGCATCAACCCGGCGCCCACCCAGTGCCGCCGGTCCCACACCCCCGTGCCGGGGGCGACGAGCAGCACCAGCAGGCGGCCCCGGCCCAGCATGTCGCGCAGCGGGACGGTGGCCCCGTCGGGCGCGGTCACGGGGACGTCGACCACCGGACCGCCGGGCTCCGTGGCCGTCGGGACCTCGCGGACGGCCACCGGCGGGGCGTACACGGGCTCGGCGCCCAGCGGGCCCCGCCCCAGGTGGCCGTCGGTGAGCAGGGTCTCGGCGGAACGGGCCGACCCCGGCAGCAGGCCGCGCAGGCCGCTGCCGCCGCGCAGGGCGGGCATGGCCTGGTCGGCGGCGCGCAGCCGGGCGGCCACGGCGGTGCGGCGTTCGTCCTCGTAGCTGTCGAGCAGGGCCTCGGAGGCGCCCTGGTGCCAGTCCAGGGCCAGCTTCCAGGCGAGGTTCTCCGCGTCGCGCAGCCCCTCCTCGACGCCCTGGGTGCCGAGCGCGCCCAGCAGGTGCGCGGCGTCCCCGGCGAGGAAGGCCCGGCCGTCGCGCCAGCGTCGGGCGAGGCGGTGGTGGAGGGTGTGCACGCCGGTGTCGATGAGGTCGTACGGGGGAGTCGTGCCCCCGCACCAGCCCGCCAGGGTGTCGCGGATGAGGAGGACCAGCGCGTCGGGCGTGACGAGTTCCCCGCGCGCGGGCAGCAGCCAGTCCAGGCGCCACACCCCGTCGGGCAGCGGCCGGGCGGTGATCTCCGCGGGGCCCGAGGGCGGGTTGCGGTGCAGCAACGCCTCGCCCGGCCAGGGCAGTTCGGCGCGCAGGGCGGCCACGGCGTGGCGTTCCACCGCGGTCCGGCCCGGGAAGCGGATGCCGAGGAGCTTGCGCACGGTGGAGCGGGCCCCGTCGCAGCCGACCAGGTGGCTGCCGCGCCATCGGGTGGCGCCGGGCCCCCGGGAGTGCGCGGTGACGCCGCGACCGTCCTGCTCCAGGGACTCCAGCTTGTGGTCGGTGACCAGCCGGACGAGCGGCTCGGCTCCCGCGGCGTCGCGCAGCCCGCGCGTCAGGGCGTGCTGCGGCAGGTGCAGGGGCGCGGGGCGGTCGTCGAAGGTGACGCGCCCGCTCTCCTGGCGGCGCCGCAGGGTGCGCCAGGCGGCGTAGGGCACGCCTTCGTCGCGCAGCGTCGTACATCCGAGCCGGTGTGCCATGGCGGCGGTGTCGGCGTGCAGGACGACGGAACGGGCGGGCCGGGGTTCCTCCTTGCCGGGCCCTTCGTCGAGCAGGACGCTGGGCACGCCGTGGCCGGCCAGGGCGAGGGCCAGGGACAGCCCGACGGGACCCGCGCCGACGACGATCACCGGGTCCATGATGCGGCTCCCGATGTCCGGTATGTGATCACAGAACGTATGCAACCCACTGAAGGTGCCCGCGTCAAGTGACCCCGGTCGGGAGGACGGCGTGTGGTGGGACGACGTGTGGTGCGGCGGAGGAATCCGCCGCACCACACGGGTCACGCACGACGACTGACTCTACGTCAGCCCCTTCGGCCCCCGGACGGGAGGGCCGGAGCTCAGGCGGCGGGGACCGAGGGGCCCCCGGCCCGACTCAGGCGCCGGTCGCCGCGGCGCCCGTGGCCAGGTCGTCGACCCGCGCCGCGCCGTCCACCGTGCCGGAGCCCTTCTTCGACCTGCGCAGCCTGCGCTCCATCCAGGAGGCGAAGGTGGTGAGGGCGAAGTTCACCGCGATGTAGATCAGCGAGATCACGACGAGGGTCGCGATCGTGTTGCTGTAGTTCGCCGAGATCTGCCGGTTCATCGAGAGCAGTTCGGCGAGGCCGAGCAGCGAACCGCCGAGGGCCGTGTCCTTGAGGATGACCACGAGCTGGCTGACCAGGGCGGGCAGCATCGCCGTGACGGCCTGCGGAATGAGCACGTGGACCATGGTCTGGCCCTTGCGCATGCCGATCGCCTTGGCCGCGTCGGTCTGGCCGCGCGGCAGGGAGAGCACGCCCGCCCGGACGATCTCGGCGATGACCGAGGCGTTGTAGAGGACGAGGCCGGTCACCACGGCGTACAGGGGGCGCACGTCGGAGGTGACGGGCGTGAACTGCACGAAGAAGGCGCTGCCGAACAGCATCAGCATCAGCACCGGGATGGCGCGGAAGAACTCGACGAACGCGCCGACCGGACCCCGCACCCAGGCGTGGTCGGAGAGCCGTCCCATGCCGAGCAGCGCGCCCAGCGGCAGGGCGATGACCATGGCGATCACGCCGGCCTTGAGGGTCTCCAGCAGGCCGGGGATGAGGAAGGTGGTCCAGATCTGGCCGTCGGTGACGAAGGGGGACCACTTGTCGGCGGCGAGCTGGCCCTTCTCGGCCATCAGGGACAGCGCCCACCACAGGACCAGCCCGAACAGCACGACGAACGCGCCGCTGTATATCCAGTTGCGGGCCTTGGCCTTGGGGCCCGGGGTGTCGTACAGCACGGAACTCATCGCTTCACCGCCACTCGCTTGGCCACCCAGCCCAGCAGCAGACCGGTGGGCAGGGTCAGCAGACAGAAACCGAGGGCGAAGATCCCGAAGACGGCGAAGAGCGCGTCGGCCTCGTTCTCGATCATTTCCTTCATCAGCAGGGCCGCCTCGGCCACGCCGATGGCCGCCGCCACCGTGGTGTTCTTGGTGAGTGCGATCAGTACGTTGGCGAGCGGTGCGATGACCGCCCGGAAGGCCTGGGGGAGCACGATCAGGGTGAGCACCTGGAAGAAGCTCAGCCCCAGGGCGCGCGCCGCCTCCGCCTGGCCGACCGGCACGGTGTTGATGCCCGAGCGCAGGGCCTCGCAGACGAAGGTGCCGGTGTAGGCGATCAGGCCGAACACCGCGAGGCGGAAGCCGGTCTCCTTGAAGGTCTCGCCGCCCATGTTGATGCCGAGGGTCTGGCTCAGACCCAGGGAGCAGGCGATGATCAGCACGGTCAACGGGGTGTTGCGCACCAGGTTGACGTAGGCGGTGCCGAAGCCCCGCATCAGCGGGACCGGGCTGACCCGCATCCCGGCCAGGACGGTGCCCCATATGAGCGACCCGACCGCCGAGTAGAGGGTGAGCTGAACCGTCACCCAGAAGGCTCCGAGCACGTCGTACTGCCCGGAATCAAGAAAATCGAACACGATGCCCTGCGCTCTCCCCAGGATGGCCGGTGAGGTGCGCCGCCGCCCGCGGTGGGCGGGGGGCGGCGCACCTCACCGGGAAATCAGCTGCCTTCGGTGATCTGCGGGGCAGGCTCGTTCTTGTAGTCGGCCGGGCCCAGGTTCTTCTTCACGGCCGCTTCCCACGAGCCGTCCGAGACCATCTTCTTGAGCGCGGCGTTGATCTTGGTCTGAAGGTCCTTGTCGCCCTTCTTCAGACCGATGCCGTAGTTCTCGTTGCTCATGTTCAGGCCGACGAGCTTGAACTTGCCCTTGTTCTTCTCCTGCGCCGCGTAGCCGGCCAGGATGGAGTTGTCCGTGGTCAGGGCGTCGATGGACTTGTTCTCCAGGCCGGTCAGGCACTCGGAGTAGCCCGGGAGCTCCTGGAGGTCGGCTTCCTTGGCCAGGTCCTTCTTGATGTTCTGCGCCGAGGTGGAGCCGGTGACGGAGCAGAGCTTCTTCTTGTTGAGGTCCTCGACCTTGGTGATGCTCGAGTCGTCCGCGCGGACCAGCAGGTCCTGGTGGGCCAGGAAGTACGGGCCGGCGAAGTCGACCTTCGCCTTGCGCTTGTCGTTGATCGAGTAGGTGGCGACGATGAACTTCACGTCACCGTTGGCGATCAGGTTCTCGCGCTCGGCGCTGACGGCCTGCTTCCACTCGATCTGGTCCGGCTGGTAGCCGAGCTCCTTGGCCACGTACGTGGCCACGTCGACGTCGAAGCCCGTGTACTTGCCGTCCGGCGTCTTCAGGCCCAGGCCGGGCTGGTCGAACTTGATGCCGATGACGACCTTGTCCTTGCCGCCGCCGCCCGACGGGCCGGCGTCGGAGGCGGCCTTGTCGCTGCCGCCGCCACAGGCGGTCGCGGTCATGGCGAGGACGACGGCCGCGGCGACGGCCGCACCGACCTTGGAAACCTTCATGGTGAACTTCCCTCGGGTGAGACGTTGTTGAACGACGAGCGGGGCCCGTCGTGCGCGACGGCGTGCTCTGTCGACCGGATCACTACCAGACGAGAGCGTCAGTGGTGCAGGATCTTCGAAAGGAAGTCCTTGGCGCGGTCACTGCGCGGGTTGCTGAAGAACTGCTCGGGAGTGGCCTGTTCGACGATCTTGCCGTCGGCCATGAAGACGACGCGGTTGGCCGCCGAGCGGGCGAAGCCCATCTCGTGCGTGACGACGACCATCGTCATGCCCTCGGCCGCGAGCTGCTGCATGACCTCCAGCACCTCGTTGATCATCTCCGGGTCCAGCGCCGAGGTGGGCTCGTCGAAGAGCATCACCTTCGGGTCCATCGCCAACGCGCGGGCGATCGCCACGCGCTGCTGCTGGCCACCGGACAGCTGCGCCGGGTACTTGTCGGCCTGCGAGCCGACACCCACCCGGTCCAGCAGCGACTTCGCCTTCTCCGTGGCCGTCGCCGGGTCCGTCTTGCGGACCTTGAGCTGACCCAGCATCACGTTCTGCAGCACCGTCTTGTGCGCGAACAGGTTGAAGGACTGGAAGACCATGCCCACGTCGGCACGCAGCCGGGCCAGTTCCTTGCCCTCCGCCGGCAGCGGCTTCCCGTCCAGCGTGATGCTGCCCGAGTCGATCGTCTCCAGACGGTTGATCGTCCGGCACAGCGTGGACTTGCCCGATCCCGAGGGACCGATCACAACGACGACCTCACCGCGGGCAATGCTCAGATCGATGTCCTGAAGCACGTGCAGCGCGCCGAAGTGCTTGTTGACGTTGCTCAGTACGACCAGGCCGTCCGCGGCACCGGCCGCGTCCTGCACGTCCTTGGTCACTGATACTCCGCTCATCGGCTTCTTGCTCCGTCCTCCGTCGGTTGGGAGGACAGTAGTGACGACGCGCGCACACCGTCACCACATCTGAGGGAGAATTGAGCATAACGAAACGGCCTCGGCCGTATACGCTCCGTGCGCGGTCCCCGACTGGTGCACGATGTACGCGTACCGGGTGCATAACGGAAGACCGACCGGGCCGGAACCCCCTTGACGTGACACTCTCCATGGGCGTGGATGCAGGGTGGCCCGTCGTGGGTCGTGCTCCGTGGGCCACGCCCCGTCCCGGCGCCGAGAACAGGAAAGGGGACCGCTGTGAGACTGCTGCTCGTCGAGGACGACGACCACGTCGCCGCCGCCCTGTCCGCGATCCTCGCCCGGCACGGCTTCCGGGTGACGCACGCCCGCAACGGCGAGGAGGCCCTCCAGGCGCTCCTGCCGGCCGACACCCCCCAGGTCACCCCCTTCGGCGTGATCCTGCTCGACCTCGGCCTGCCCGACCAGGACGGGTACGAGGTCTGCGGCAAGATCCGCAAGCGCACCAGCACCCCCGTGATCATGGTCACGGCCCGCGGCGACGTCCGCTCGCGCATCCACGGCCTGAACATGGGCGCCGACGACTACGTCGTCAAGCCCTACGACACCGGCGAGCTCCTCGCCCGCATCCACGCCGTCGCCCGGCGCACCGGGCCCGCCGCCGACGAGACCACCGGCCCCGGCTCCGGCGCCACCGCCACGGCCCCCGCCCTCGTACGGCTCGGCCCCGTCGACATCGAGCTGCCCACCCGCCGCGTCAGCGTGCACGGCAAGGACGTCCAGCTCACCCGCAAGGAGTTCGACCTGCTGGCCCTGCTCGCCCAGCGGCCCGGCGTCGTCTTCCGCCGCGAACAGATCATCAGCGAGGTCTGGCGCACCAGCTGGGAGGGCACCGGCCGCACCCTGGAGGTGCACGTCGCCTCACTGCGCTCCAAGCTGGGCATGCCCGCCCTCGTCGAGACCGTCCGCGGGGTGGGCTACCGGCTCGTCACCCCGGCCGCGCCCTAGCGGGGACCCGCCGTGCGCGCCCGGCTGCTCCCCCTCCTCGTCATCCTGATGGCGGGGGTCCTGCTCGCGCTGGGCTTCCCGCTCGCCGTCAGCCTGGCCGCCGCCCAACAACAGAGGGTCGTCGTCGACCGCATCGACGACAGCGCCCGCTTCGCCGCCCTCGCCCAGTTCGTCATCGACGCCGAGGGCTCCGGCGCCACCGGAGCCGACGAACGCCTCGCCACCCTCCAACTCGAACTCGCCCGCTACCAGGAGCTGTACGGCATCCGCGTCGGCATCTTCGGCCGCGACGAGAACGCCATGGCCCGCGCCCCCGGCTGGTGGCAGCTGCCCGAGTCCGGCGAGGGCCACCGGGCCTACCAGGAGGCCCTCGCCGGCCGGCGCAGCCACGACCCCGGCCAGGTCTGGCCCTGGCAGACCCACGGCAAGCTCCTCGTCGCCTCCCCCGTCGTCCTGGACGGCGACGTCGTCGCCGTCGTCGCCACCGAATCACCCACCGACCTGATGCGCGAACGCATCCTGCGCGGCTGGCTGATCATCGCCGGCGGGCTGGCCGCCGCCATGCTGCTCGCCTTCGGCGCCGCCCTGCGCCTGACCAGCTGGGTCCTCAAGCCCGTCGGCACCCTGGACGCCGCCGCCCACGGCATCGCCACCGGCCGCATGAACTCCCGCGTCGCCGCCTCCGGAGGCCCCCCGGAACTGCGACGCCTGGCCCGTTCGTTCAACGAGATGGCCGACAACGTCGAAGAGGTACTGGAACAGCAGCGGGCGTTCGTCGCCGACGCCTCCCACCAACTGCGCAACCCGCTCGCCGCACTGCTCCTGCGCATCGAACTCCTCGCCCTCGAACTCCCCGAGGGCAACGAGGAGATCGCCTCGGTGCGCACCGAGGGCAAACGCCTCGCCCAGGTCCTCGACGACCTCCTCGACCTGGCGCTGGCCGAACACGCCTCCGCCGAGATCAGCCTCACCGACATCGGCGCCCTCGCCGGGGAACGGGTCGACGCCTGGCGCCCGTACGCCGAGGAGAAGGGCGTACGCCTCACCGGGTCCGGCCGCTCCGCCGTCACCGGCTGGGCCGACCCCATCGCCCTGTCCAGCGCCCTCGACGCCGTCATCGACAACGCCCTGAAGTTCACCCCGGCCGGCGAGGAGGTCGAGGTCTCCGTGTCGGCGGCCGGACGCAGCGCCCTCGTCGTCGTCGCCGACCGCGGACCCGGCCTCACCGAGGAGGAACTCCACCGGGTCGGCGACCGGTTCTGGCGCAGCGGACGCCACCAGAACATCAAGGGCTCCGGGCTCGGCCTGTCCATCTCCCGCGCCCTGCTCGCCGCCGGCGGCGGATCCCTCTCCTACGAGACGAACCCGCCGCACGGGCTGCGCGTGACCGTGGCCGTGCCCCGCACCGACCCGCAGGCCGACACCGCCCAGGGCTGACCGCCGGCCGACGCGGCCGGGCGCACGTGGCCGGCGGCCCCGGCTACCAGCGGAACGTGGTGCGGGCCGGGGCGGAGGCGGCGTAGACCTCGTCGACCGCCCGCAGCTCGAAGACCGTCACCTGCTCCCGGCCCGCGCGGCGCACGGAGGGCAGGTACAGCGCCGTACCGCAGGTGCCGCCGAGGAAGCGGCGGGCGCCGTCGGGGAGCACGCGGTGGAGCTCGTAGTGGCGCACCGGGCCCGGCGCGCGCCCCCACGACAGCCTCAGCTCGACCTCCTCGTCCCGCCGGGCGTGGGCGCCCACCTCCAGGTGCGGGGGCGGGGCCGGGCGCCGTCCGGCGGTGGTGTCGCGTACCGTCAGGGCCCCGAGCCGCCAGGACACCGGCTCCTTCCCGGGCGCGGTGATCCGTACGGCGAGCGCGTACGCCGTCCTCCCGGCCAGCGGCGCGAGCGGGATCCGCGAGGTCCGCCAGCCGGAGCCACCGCCCGGCGGCGCGGCGAACCACGCGTACGCCACCGGCTCGCCCGGGGCGGCGGGCTCGCTCGTCGCGACCCCCAGCTCGACGCAGCCGGGCCCCGGCCGCGACCCGGGCCGGTGGACCAGTTCCGCGACCGTGGCACGGGTCAGCGGCAGCCGCGTCGCGTGCAGCGCCACCGTCGCCGGGGCGGTCAGGGCCCCGGACACCAGCAGGCTCGAACCACCGCGCCACGCGTCCGCGAAGTCCAGGGTGACCTCCGGGCGCGAACCGGCGCTCTCCACCGCCCAGCGCCGGCCCGGGAGCCGGTCCTGGAGCCCGAGGTGGTTCCACGGCGCCTCCGAGACCACCCGGCCGCCGTCGTACCAGCGCAGCCCGTGCCCGGTGTTGAAGGAACAGCCGAAGGGCAGGGACCCGACCGTGGACCGGTCGGCCACCACCGTCGCGGGCGCCCGCCAACGGGCCCCGGGCGCGGGCCGCGCCGGGTCGAGCGACTCGCCCGTCCAGAGCCGGTCGTCGGCGCGGTGGAAGGCGCCGGGGGAGCGGTCGGCGAGGTGGTTGCGGGTCCACTCGGGCCGGTAGAAGCCGAGGCTGACGACGTGCTCCCGCCCGCGCGGGACGATCGCGTCCCAGCGCACCGGGGAGTCCCAGCCGGCGGACTCCAGGTCGACCGCCGCCCACAGCGCGTACCGGGAGCGGCCCAGCCGCTCGGCGAGCGCGCCGGAGGAGTCGAGCGAGGCCGCCGACCAGCGGAAGTCGACGAACAGGGTGTCCGCGACCGGGCCCGCCCGGTCCTCGAAGAACTCCTGGTTGAGCGCGTTGAGGGCGCCCTGCCAGCCGACCCGCCCGGTGCTGTTCATGGCGTCGTACCAGGTCACGCGCAACCCGTGCGGGGCTCCCAGCAGCCGCAGCGCCTTCAGGAACTCCCGCATGTCGCGCGCCAGGGCGCTGTCGCCGCCGTCCGTCTCCGCGTTGACGAACCACCCGTCGAACCCGTACGTCCGCGCCACCTCGACGAGGCGCTCCGCGAGCGGGAAGCCGCCCGCCGGGTCCCGCTGCACGAGATCCCGGGTCCAGCGCAGGTCACCCCCGTAGGCGACGGGCGGCAGGAAGACGTTGCCGAGGACCGGCACCCCGTGTCGGTGGGCGGCGTCGACGACCGGGGCGTTCGGCGCGAGGACGATGCCCTCACCGGAGGACCCGCCCCAGAACACCAGCTCGTCGAGGTACGCCCAGTGCGTCAGGGCGTAGTGGTCGGCGGTCGCCGAACCCTGCGAGGGGTTGGCGGAGGTCGGCCCGAAGGAGACGAGCGCCGAGACGCGCGCCCGGTCCGCGCGGGCGTCGCGGTTCGGCGGGACGGGCGTGAACCGGGGCGCGAGGGGCACGGTCGCGGTGTTGTGGGCCAGGTCCGGATCCGCACCCGGGGTCCAGGCCTTCAGGGAGCGCCACACGATGCCGGGCCCGGGCTCGCCGTGTGGGAGCGAGTCCGGGAACCAGTAGGAGGCGTACGGGGCGAGGCCGGACGGGGCCGCGGCGCCCGCCGGGCCCCTCGTGGCCGGGCCGCCCGACGCCCCGCCGGACGGGCCGGGGCCCGGCGGCGCGGCCCTCGCCGGCGCGGGCGGGAGCAGGACCGCCCCGGCCCCGGCGACCCCGGCGGTCAGCACCGCCCGCCGGCCCGGCCGGAGCGGTTCGGGTATCGGTGACGGTGACGGTGACGGTGACGGGGACGGGTGCGGGGACGGGGACGGGTGCGGGGCGGGCGTACGGGGATCGGCGCCTGCGCCGGTCTCGGACATGCGGGCTCCTCACGCGGGGGTCGGGATGGCCTCGGGTCGGGTCGCGCAGGGTCGGGTCGTGCCGGGTCCCGTCGGGGCGGTCGCGTCGGCACGGGTTCACGGGACGTCGTGCACGCGCAGGACCTCGGTGATGCCGCGCGCGGACAGATGGGCCGCGTCCCCGGCCAGCTCCTCCAGGACCACGGCCGGGCGCTCCCCGCGCTCCGTCAGCGCGGCCCACGCCTCGAAGAACGCCCCGCCCGGCGCGCACACCGACCGCCCCGGGGCCTCCTCGGCCCCGCCGACGTCGAGGGCGAGCGCGGTGGTCCGTACGGCGGGCCGGTGCTCCCGATGCCGCCAGGAGTCGGCGATTCCGGCCAGGACGGCGCCGGCGGGCTTGACCCGGCGGGCGTTGGTGAGCAGCCCGAGCCCGTACTCCAGCTCGGGGAAGTCCGCCAGCTCGCGGGACACGTCGTGCGAGCACCACCAGGTCACCCCCCACACGTCCGCGCAGTCCAGCGCGCAGGCGACGGTGGCCTCGGTGAACCGCGCCGCGTGCTCGGGCCCGATCAGCGGCGCGGGCGCCCCGACCTCCTGGAGCCACACCGGGCGGTGGGGATCCGTGGCCCAGGCCTTGGACAGCTCGATCAGGTACGCGGCGTGGTGCTCGGTGGCCGTCCCGCTCCGGCCGTGGCGCTGGGCGGTGCCGTTGAACACCCATGAGTGCACGGCGGTGGCCGCGCCCGAGCGCGCCGCCTGGGCGGGGGTGAAGGGGTGGTCGTCGCGGTACCAGGCGGCGTCGTACTCGGCGTGCACGTGCAGCCGGCCCGGAGCGCCCTTCTCGCAGGCGGCGAGCATCCGCTCCAGCCAGCGCGCCGCGCCGGCCGGGGAGACGCGGTACGGGTCGGGGTGGGGAGGGCCGGAGAACTGGTTGATCTCGTTGCCGACGGTCATGCCGAGGAAGTGGGGCCGGTCGGCGAGGGCGGCGGCCAGCGTGCGCAGGTACTCCTCCTGCGCGGCCACCACGTCCGGATCGGTGTAGAGGTCGCGCCGGTGCCAGGTCGTGATCCAGGAGGGGAGGAAGTCGAAGCTCGACAGGTGCCCCTGGAGCCCGTCGACGGCCACGTCGAGGCCGCGTTCGGCGGCGGCGTCGGCGAGCGCGACCAACTGCTCGACGGCGCGCGGCCGGATCAGCGTCCGGTTGGGCTGGAACAGCGGCCACAACGGGAACACCCGGACGTGGTCGAGGCCGAGCGCGGCGATCGAGTCGAGGTCGGCCCGCACCTCGTCGAGGTCGAAGTCCAGCCAGTGGTGGAACCAGCCCCGGCTCGGGGTGTAATTCACGCCGAATCGGAGGGTGCGGGCGGCACGGGGCATGAAAGGTCCTGGAGTTCAGTGGAATTCACCGGGTGCCCATAAACTGCCGCTCTTCCGAGGGGGAGTCAACAGGGCCCTCGCCGTTCGAAATCGAGGGCCGAGGGACCGTGGGCGGTCCACCGGCACTTATGCGCTTCAGTCCGGTCGGGGCGGGGGTCCCTTATGGTCACACCGGGTGGACTAATGCGGTTTAGTGAACCGGTCCGACCAGGGCGTACGCGTGAATGGGCAGCGGCATTCCGGTCATCTTCCAGGCCGGTGTCGCGTACGGTCTGCCCATCGCAGTGCGCGGCACCGAGGGACCGAGGGATGAGGCAGGCATGGCCCGCAGACCCACTATCAAGGACATCGCCCGCCGGGCCGGGGTGTCCGAGAGCGCGGTGTCCTTCGCGCTGAACGGCCGTCCGGGGGTGTCCGAGGCCACCCGCGCCCGGATCCGCGGCGTCGCCGAGGAACTGGGCTGGCTCCCCAACAGCGCCGCCCGCGCCCTGTCCGGCGAACGCTCGGGTGCCGTCGGGCTCGTCCTGGCCCGGCCCGCGCACACCCTGGGCGTCGAGTCCTTCTTCCTGCGACTGGTCTCCGGGATCCAGGAGGTGCTCGCGGCCGCCGGGATCGCCCTCCTCTTCCAGGTGGTCGAGGACGTCGACGCCGAATGCGTCGTCCACCGCCGGTGGTGGGCCGAGCGGCGCGTCGACGGGGTCCTCCTCGTGGACCCGCGTACGAACGACCCGCGCCCGGAACTGCTGGCCCGTCTGGGGCTGCCCGCCGTACTGGTCGGCGGCCAGGCACCCCCACCGGGCAGCGAAACCGCGCCGGCCGCGGCTCCCGGGCCCGCCGCGGCCCCCGCCCCGGCCTCCGCGCCCGCGTCCGCCGACGCCCCGCCGTTCGTCACGGCGCCCGGGTCCGAAAGGGCGGCCGACCCGCCCGCGCCGCCCGCGCCCGGCGCGGGCGGCGGGCTCTCCGCCGTCCGCTCCGACGACGCCCGCGCCATGGCCGACGTACTCGCACACCTCCATGCCCTCGGCCACCGCCGCATCACCCACATCGCGGGCCTGCCCGGCCTCGCGCACACCGACCGCCGCGTCGCCTCGCTGCGCGAGGAGGCCGCCCGACTCGGCCTGCCCGCCGCCCGGGTGCGCTCGGTCCCCACCGACTACTCCGACACCGAGGGGGCCGCCGCCACCCGCCGCGTCCTCGCCGAACCGGAGCCGCCCACCGCCCTGATCTACGACAACGACGTGATGGCCGTCGCCGGCAGCGCGGTGGCCGCCGAACTCGGCATCCCCGTGCCCGGCCGGCTCTCCGTCGTCGCCTGGGACGACTCGCCCCTGTGCCGGGTCACCCACCCGCGGCTGACCGCCCTGGTCCGCGACACGGCCGCCTTCGGCCGGCTCGCGGCCGAGGAGCTCCTCGCCCTCCTCGCCGGGGGAGCGCCCCGCACCCGCGAGAGCGAGCCGCCCCGGCTGGAGCCCCGCGAGAGTACGGCCCCGCCCCCGGCCGCATACTGAAATCCGACCCCTTTCAGGAGCGCCACCGTGACCACTCCCACCTCAGCCTTCCCCGTGCCGCGCGCCGGAGCCGTCGCGACCGCGGCCACCGGCCCGACGGTGG
This sequence comes from Streptomyces sp. NPDC048606, assembly GCF_040650855.1. Taxonomy (NCBI): domain Bacteria; kingdom Bacillati; phylum Actinomycetota; class Actinomycetes; order Kitasatosporales; family Streptomycetaceae; genus Streptomyces; species Streptomyces sp. NPDC048606. The sequence continues at coordinate 53,516 of NZ_JBEZIB010000001.1, forward strand.
CGATCGACATCGGCGGCACGAAGATCGCGGGCGCGCTCGTCCACCCCGACGGCACCCTGACCGCCGCCACCCGCCGCCCCACCCCGCGCGGCACGGACGCCGAGGGCGTCATGGCGGCCGTCACCGAAGTGATCGCCGACCTCGCCGAGGACCCCCTGTGGGAGCGGGCCGTACGCTGCGGCATCGGCAGCGCCGGCCCCGTCGACACCTCCCTGGGCACGGTCAGCCCCGTCAACATCGCCGCCTGGCGCGGCTTCCCCGTCCAGGCCCGCGTCGCCGCCGAACTGAGCGCCCGCGGCGCCCGGATCCCCACCGTCCTCGCGGGCGACGGGGTCGCCATGACGGCCGCCGAACACTGGCTCGGAGCGGCGCGCGGCCACGACAACGCCCTGTGCATGGTCGTCTCCACCGGCGTCGGCGGCGGCCTGATCATCGGAGGCCGCCTCCACACCGGCCCCACCGGCAATGCGGGCCACATCGGTCACATCAGCGTCGCCGTCGACGGGGACCCCTGCGTCTGCGGGGGCCACGGCTGCGTCGAATCCCTGGCCTCCGGCACCGCCATCGCCCGCTGGGCCCGCGAACGGAACTGGACCGGCCCCGACCCCACGGCCGCCGGCGTCGCGGCCGCCGCCGAGGCGGGCGACCCGGTCGCCCTGGCCGCCTTCGACCGCGCGGGACGCGCCCTGGCCGCCGCCATCGCGGCCACCGCCACCCTCGTCGAGACCGACGTGGCGGTCATCGGCGGCGGGGTCGCCGCCTGCGGGGACACCCTCTTCCGGCCGATCCGCCGGCACCTGGCCGCCTACGCCACCCTGTCCTTCGCCCGCGGCGTCAAGGTGGTCCCGGCCGCCCTCGGCACCGACGCCGGACTCATCGGCGCGGCCGCCGCCGCCATGATGCTGCAGGCCGGGCCGAGGCCGACGGGCCCTACGGCTTGACCGAGCGGTAGTAGCGCCGCGCGCCCTCGTGCAGGTCCAGCGGATCGGTGTAGATCGCCGTCCGCAGGTCCACCAGCTGCGCCGCGTGCACCTCGTGCCCGATCCGGTCCCGGCTCAGGATCACCGTCCGCGTGAACCGCTCCGTCAGCTCCGCCCCGGTGTCCTCCCGCGTGACCAGCAGGTTCGGAACTGCCACCGTGGCCACCGCCGAGGTGTTGCGGGCCCGCGCGTAGGCGTCCTGCGGCATCACCGCGGCCCGGTAGTAGCGGGCCGGACTGCCGCTGGCCTGGAGCCGCTCCAACAGGTCGCCGAGCTGGACGAGCCGGATGTCGAAGCGCTCCGACAGCTCGCGCACCGCGTTCGTCGGGAGCCCCCCGGACCAGAAGAAGGCGTCGATGCGGCCCGCCTCCAGCTCCGCCGGCATGGTGTCGATCCCGATGCCCACCGCGGTGACGTCCCGTACGGGGTCCAGCTTGGCCGCCTTGAGCAGCCGCTCCGAGATCAACCGGACGCCCGACCCCTCCTGACCCACCGCGACCCGCTTGCCGCGCAGGTCGTGGGCCGACTGCACCGCGGACCCGGCGGGCACCACCAGCTGCACGTAGTCGTCGTACAGCCGCGCGCAACCGCGCAGCCGGTCCGCGCCCGGCTTGCCGTCGGCCCGGTACTTGCCGACCGCGTCCGCCGTCGCCACCGTGAAATCCGCCTCACCGGCCGCGACCCGCTGGAGGTTCTGCTGCGAGCCCTCGCTGGTCTCCAGCCGGACCCGGACCTCCGGCATGTCCTGGGCGAGCGCCTGCTCCAGCAGCTGGCCGTAGCGGTGGTAGACGCCCGTACGCACACCGGTGCTGAAGGTCAGGTCACCGGTGAGCTCCCGCTCACCGAAGGGCTTCAGCCACCACAGGAGCCCCGCGAGCACCACCAGCACGGCGGCCAAGCCCTGGAGGACGCGGCGCCGGCCGAAACGGGGAGGTATGCGGAACATGCGCGCGATCCTGCCACCCCTCCGGCCTCCTGTCACGGCACGGACCTCCCACCGCACCCGCGCACGGCCCCGCCCACGACCCCGCACCCGTACGCGCGGCCGGAGGTCTCCCGGCTACCGCCTACCCTTGTTGCATGACCAGCAGCAGCGACCGGAGCCCGGCAGTGGACCCCAAGGGAACTTACGAGGTGCGCACCTACGGGTGCCAGATGAACGTGCACGACTCCGAGCGACTCTCCGGTCTGCTGGAGGACGCCGGCTACGTCCGCGCCCCCGAGGGCGCCGACGGTGACGCCGACGTCGTCGTCTTCAACACCTGCGCCGTCCGCGAGAACGCCGACAACAAGCTCTACGGCAACCTCGGCCGCCTCGCCCCCATGAAGACCAAGCGCCCCGGCATGCAGATCGCCGTCGGCGGCTGCCTCGCCCAGAAGGACCGCGACACCATCGTCAAGCGGGCCCCCTGGGTCGACGTGGTCTTCGGCACGCACAACATCGGCAAGCTGCCCGTCCTGCTGGAGCGCGCCCGCGTCCAGGAGGAGGCCCAGATCGAGATCGCCGAGTCCCTGGAGGCCTTCCCCTCCACGCTCCCGACCCGCCGCGAGTCCGCGTACGCCGCCTGGGTCTCGATCTCCGTCGGCTGCAACAACACCTGCACCTTCTGCATCGTCCCCGCCCTGCGCGGCAAGGAGGAGGACCGCCGGCCCGGCGACATCCTCGCCGAGGTCGAGGCCCTGGTCGCCGAGGGCGTCTCCGAGATCACCCTGCTCGGCCAGAACGTCAACGCCTACGGCTCCGACCTGGGCGACCGCGAGGCCTTCAGCAAGCTGCTGCGCGCCTGCGGACGGATCGAGGGCCTGGAGCGCGTCCGCTTCACCTCCCCGCACCCGCGCGACTTCACCGACGACGTCATCGCCGCCATGGCCGAGACCCCGAACGTGATGCCGCAGCTGCACATGCCGCTCCAGTCCGGATCCGACCCGATCCTGAAGGCGATGCGCCGCTCGTACCGCCAGGAGCGCTTCCTCGGCATCATCGAGAAGGTCCGCGCCGCGATCCCGCACGCCGCGATCTCCACCGACATCATCGTGGGCTTCCCCGGCGAGACCGAGGAGGACTTCCAGCAGACGATGCACGCCGTGCGCGAGGCCCGCTTCGCGAACGCCTTCACCTTCCAGTACTCCAAGCGCCCCGGCACCCCCGCCGCCGACATGGACGGGCAGATCCCCAAGGAAGTCGTCCAGGACCGCTACATGCGCCTGGTCGCCCTCCAGGAGGAGATCTCCTGGGAGGAGAACAAGAAGCAGGTCGGCCGCACCCTGGAGGTCATGGTCGCCGAGGGCGAGGGCCGCAAGGACGGCGCCACCGCCCGCCTCTCCGGCCGCGCCCCCGACAACCGGCTGGTGCACTTCACCAAGCCCGACGAGGACGTCCGCCCCGGTGACGTCGTCACCGTCGACATCACCTACGCCGCCCCGCACCACCTCCTCGCCGAGGGCCCGACCCTCTCCGTGCGCCGCACCCGCGCCGGCGACGCCTGGGAGAAGCGCAACGCCGCCCCGGCGCAGCCCAAGGGCGTCCTGCTCGGCATCCCGACCCTCGGCGTGCCGGCCCCGCTGCCCGTCGCCACCTCGGGCTGCGCGATCGACTGACCGTCGACCGGCGGGGCGACTAGGCTGCGGATCATGCTCGTAGCCGCCGCCGTCTGCCCCACCCCGCCGCTCCTCGTGCCGGAGGTCGCCGCGGGCGCCGCCGCCGAACTGGACGACGCCCGTACCGCCTGCTCCGACGCGCTCGCCGTGCTCGCCGCCTCCCGACCCGACCTCCTGGTCGTCGTGGGGGCCACCGAGGACGACCACGCCGGGCCCTACCCGCAGGGCTCCCGGGGTGGATTCCGCGCCTTCGGGCTCGGCCCCGGCCAAGCTCCCGAGGTGCGCCTCGGCGAAGGCGAGGAAGGGCCCCGGCTGCTGCCCCCCGCGCTCGCCGTGGGCGCCTGGCTGCTGGACCGGGCCCGCTGGGGCGCCGCGCCCGTCGAAGGCCTCGGGATCGCACGGCCCCGGGACACCGCCGCGTGCCTCGCCGCCGGCCGTGAACTCGCCGACCGCGACGCGCGCGTCGCCCTGCTCGTCATGGGCGACGGCAGCGCCTGCCGCACCCTCAAGGCCCCCGGCTACCTCGACGAACGCGCCGCCGCGTTCGACGCGGGCGTCGGCCGCGCCCTCGGCGCCGCCGACACCGCGGCCCTCGCCGCCCTCGACCCGACGCTCGCCGCCGAACTCCAGGCCGCCGGGCGCGCCCCCTGGCAGGTCCTCGCCGGCGCCGCCGAGGGCGCGGGCCTCGCGGGCCGACTCCTCTACGAGGACGCCCCGTACGGCGTCGGGTACTTCGTCGCCACCTGGTCCTGACCCGGGGCGGCCCGGGTCAGCTCCGGGCCGCCCCGGGGCCGTCCCGGGGCCGTCCCGCGGCCGGCCCGGGTCCGGCCGCCCGGGCCCACGGGCGCCGGACGCGCCGAAGGGGCGCCGGACCCTCGGTCCCGCGCCCCTTCGCCGTCGTGTTTCCCGTGAGCGGTGCTCCCGTACGCGCCTAGGAGGCGGCCGGCGGCGTCGGCCCGCCGGGGGTGTCCTTGTGCGCGATCTTGCCCAGGGCGTCCTTCGCCTTGTCCGTCCCGGTCGTGATCCGGTCGCTGTACTTGCCATGGGTCTTGGAGTCCACGGCCTTCGCGACCTTGTCCAGGCCCTCGCCGATCTTGCCCTCGTGCTGCTGCGCGAGGCCCTCGACCTTCTCCTTGGCAGGAGCGAGCTTGGCCTTCAGATTGTCCAGCAGGCCCATGGGGCATCCTCCAGTGGCAGTAGCTACGTACGGGCGCCCTCGCCGGCCCCGCTCTCCGCGGCGACCTCGGCCGACTGCTGCTTCGGGATCTCCACGGCCTCCGCCGCGGGAACCTCCGTCACAGCCGCGGAAGTCTCCCCGGCCTCCTCGGCCGGGACGTCCTCCGTGACCTCGGCCCGCGCCGCGCCGGCCTCGGCCTCGACCGCCTCGGTCGCCACCTCGTCCTTACGGCGAAGAAACCAGTCAAAAACGCCCATGTCTACTCACCTAACGTTACTCGCGGGGGTGAAGTTCCGCTGCGGCCCGAACGGCCGGAACCAGGTGCACGCCAGGCGTACGCCGGGCCGGAACCTCTTCAGGGCAACGACCCCCGCCGTACCCCGTCACGTAACCCGATCGAGTACCTGCCGTTCGGTTTGCGAGACTGTGTCCGTGAGGAATGCACCCCCCGCCCCGCGGGTCATCGCCGTCGTCGGTCCCACCGCGGCCGGAAAGTCCGACCTGGGCGTCGCCCTGGCCCGCCACTTCGACGGCGAGGTCGTCAACGCCGACTCCATGCAGCTGTACCGGGGGATGGACATCGGCACCGCGAAACTGACGACCGAGGAACGCGGCGGCGTCCCCCATCACCTCCTCGACATCTGGGACGTCACCGAGACCGCCAGCGTCGCCGAGTACCAGCGCCTGGCCCGCGCCGAGATCGACAAGCTGCTCGCCGAGGGCCGCACCCCGGTCCTCGTCGGCGGATCGGGCCTCTACGTCCGCGGCGCCCTCGACGCCATGGAGTTCCCCGGCACCGACCCCGAGGTCCGCGCCCGCCTGGAGGCGGAGGTCACGCTGCGCGGCCCCGGAGCCCTGCACGCCCGCCTCGCCGCCGCCGACCCGGCCGCCGCCGCCGCGATCCTGCCGAGCAACGGCCGCCGCATCGTGCGCGCCCTGGAGGTCATCGAGATCACCGGGCAGCCCTTCACCGCCAACCTCCCCGGCCACGAGTCCGTCTACGACACCGTCCAGATCGGCGTCGACGTGGCCCGCCCCGAACTCGACGAGCGCATCGCGCTGCGCGTGGACCGCATGTGGGAAGCCGGGCTCGTCGACGAGGTCCGCGCCCTGGAGGCCGCGGGCCTGCGCGACGGCGTCACCGCCTCCCGCGCCCTGGGCTACCAGCAGGTACTGGCGGCCCTCGCGGGGGAGTGCACGCAGGAGGAGGCCAAGGCCGAAACCGTCCGCGCCACGAAGCGCTTCGCACGCCGTCAGGACTCGTGGTTCCGCCGCGACCCCCGCGTCCACTGGCTCAGCGGAGCCGTCGCCGACCGAGGGGAACTCCCCGGACTCGCCCGCTCGTTGGTCGAACGAGCGGTTACAGCCTGATCACGTGATGGCATCGGGACGCCCCGCGCGCCCGTCGCGGGCCCGCGGCCGTGCCATCATCAAACTTCTGAACAGCGGCGTACGAAGTCCGAGTGGGGAGGGCGCGTGGCGATGGAGGCCGGCCCTCGTCGAGACACCGGGCGGGACGACACCAGACAGGGAGCGGACCCGATGCTCCACCGCGGGCCCGCGGAGCGAGGCGCGTCCCCCGACGCCGACGCGCCCGCGCGCAGGGCCACGGGTGCCGCCGGGGCGGCCGACGTCCCGTCCTCCCGGTCCACGACCGCCGGGGCGGCCGACGTCCCCGACACCCTCGGCCTGCCCGCCGACCCCGCCCGGCTGACCCCCGACGGCCCCGACGCGCCCGAATCCGGCGCCGAGGACGCCTCCGGCCCCGCCGTCGAGGTCGAACTGCGCCCCCAGCGCCGCCTGCGCATCTGGCAGATCGCCCCCATCGTCCTGCTCGGCGTCGCGGGATCCCTGATGTTCGGCTTCCCCCTCGCCTTCGAGTTCGGCGACGGCGGAGCCGTGGTCGCCATGCTGGGCTTCCTCATCAGCTGCTGCGCGGGCGGTTGGGGCATGATGGCCGCCCGCCGCGTCGGCTACACCTGGCCGGGGCTCCCGCCGCGCGGCAGCGGCCGCCGCGCCGACTGGCGGATGCTCGCGCTGTACGCGCTCGTCGCGCTGGCCGTCGTCGCGCTCGCCGTCTACCGCGTGGCCCGGCTGCGCTGACCGCGCGCGGCCCGGCGTACCGCCTGTGGGCCGCATACCGCCCCGGTGCCCCACGTGCCCCGGGCGCCCCGCGTACTTCCCTGGTGCGGCCGATCCCGCAGGTCCGGGCGGTGCCGCCCGGTCGTCGCCGCCGGCCGCTCGGTAGGATGGGCCCGTGACGCACACCACCCTCTCCTTCCTCAAGGGCCACGGGACCGAGAACGACTTCGTGATCGTCCCCGACCCCGACAACGCCATCGACCTGCCCGCGACCGCCGTCGCCACGCTGTGCGACCGGCGTGCGGGCATCGGGGCCGACGGTGTGCTGCACGTGGTGCGCTCCGCCGCCCACCCCGACGCCGCCGCCATGGCCGCCGAGGCCGAATGGTTCATGGACTACCGCAACAGCGACGGCTCCATCGCCGAGATGTGCGGCAACGGCGTACGCGTCTTCGCCCGCTACCTCCAGTACGCCGGCCACGTCGAGCCCGGCGACCTCGCCGTCGCCACCCGCGGCGGAGTCAAGCACGTCCACCTCGACAAGACCGGCGACGTCACCGTCTCCATGGGCCGCGCCGAACTCCCCGAGGGCGACGTCACCGTCTCCGTCGGCGAGCACACCTGGCCCGCCCGCAACGTGAACATGGGCAACCCCCACGCCGTCGCCTTCGTCGACAGCCTCGACCAGGCCGGCAACCTGTACGACCCGCCGCCCTTCAGCCCGGCCTCCGCCTACCCCACCGGGGTCAACGTCGAGTTCGTCGTCGACCGGGGCCCCCGCCACGTCGCCATGCGCGTCCACGAACGCGGCTCCGGAGAGACCCGCTCCTGCGGCACCGGCGCGTGCGCCGTCGCCGTGGCCACCATCCGCCGCGACGGCGTCGACCCCGCCGTCACCGGCGAACCGGCCACCTACACCGTCGACCTGCCCGGCGGCACCCTCACCATCACCGAGCACCCCGACGGCCGCATCGACATGACCGGACCGGCCGTGATCGTGGCCACCGGGGAGTTCGACGCCGACTGGCTCACCGAAACGGCTTTCGCCTGAAGGTTCCCTCTCATGGGTGATCCGTTTCACGCTGAGCGAGAGGTGGACTGCGCCACGTGGTGGGGTCGGTAACATCAGGCACCGGCCCTGAGGGCTCACCCCATGCCCACCACCGCCGGTCGAAGCCGCCGGAGGTGCCCATGAGTGCAGAGGCCACGAACCCCGAAGCACACGCTGAAGTGCGCGCTGAGCTGCGCAGACGTGGCCGGAGTCGGCTCGATCTGCGCAGGCTCGGGCGGGCGGCCCTGCTCGGGCCGACGTCCCGGGACCGTCTCCCCGACGCCATCGGACACGTAGCAGAAGCGCATCGGGCCCACCATCCGGACGCCGATCTGTCCCTTCTGCGCCGCGCCTACCTCCTCGCCGAGACCTCGCACCGCGGTCAGATGCGAAAAAGTGGTGAGCCGTACATCACACATCCACTCGCGGTCACCCTGATCCTCGCCGAACTCGGCGCCGAGACAACCACCTTGACGGCGTCCCTGCTGCACGACACGGTCGAGGACACCGACGTGACCCTCGATCAGGTCCGCGCCGAATTCGGCGACGAGGTCGCCTTCATCGTCGACGGGGTCACCAAGGTCGAGAAGATCGACTACGGCGCCGCCGCCGAACCCGAGACCTTCCGCAAGATGCTCGTCGCCACCGGCAACGACGTCCGCGTCATGTCCATCAAACTCGCCGACCGACTGCACAACATGCGCACCCTCGGCGTGATGCGCCCCGAGAAACAGGCCCGCATCGCCAAGGTCACCCGCGACGTCCTCATTCCCCTCGCCGAACGCCTCGGCGTCCAGGCCCTCAAGACCGAACTCGAAGACCTCGTCTTCGCGATCCTCCACCCCGAGGAGTACGAACACACCCGGGCCCTCATCGCCTCCCACGCCGGAGAGAGCGACCCGCTGCCCGCCATCGCCGACTCCGTGCGCACCGTCCTGCGCGAGGCCGGCATCGCCGCCGAGGTCCAGGTACGACCCCGCCACTTCGTCTCCGTCCACCGCATCTCCCGCACCCGAGGCGAACTGCGCGGCTCCGACTTCGGCCGCATCCTCGTCCTCGTCGGCGAGAACGCCGACTGCTACGCCGTCCTCGGCGAACTCCACACCTGCTTCACCCCGGTCGTCTCGGAGTTCAAGGACTTCATCGCCGCCCCCAAGTTCAACCTCTACCAGTCCCTGCACACCGCCGTCGCCGTCCCCGAGGGCTACGTCGCCGAAGTCATCGTCCGCACCCGGCAGATGCACCGCGTCGCCGAAGCCGGCGTCGTCGCCCTCGGCAACCCCTACGCCACCGCCGAGACCCCCGACAGCGACGAGGAACGCGTCGACCCCACCCGCCCCGGCTGGCTCTCCCGCCTCCTCGACTGGCAACAGTCCGCACCCGACCCCGACACCTTCTGGACGGTCCTGCGTGCCGAACTCGCCCAGGACCGCGAGATCACCGTGTTCCGCGCGGAAGGCGGCAGCGCCCTCGGCACGATCAGCCTCCCCGGCGGCGCCAGCTGTATCGACGCCGCCTACGCGATGCACGGCGCGGCGGCCCACGGCTGTATCGGCGCCCGGGTCAACGGGCGCCTCACCTCCCTGTCCTCCCCGCTCTCCGACGGGGACACCGTCCAGCTCCTCCTCGCCCAGGACGCGTCCTCCGGGCCCGCCCCCGACTGGCTGGACCACGCCCGCACCCCCGCCGCACGGATCGCCATCGCCACCTGGCTCCAGAACCACCCCGGCGGCGCCGGACCCGCCACGGCGGCCCCCCGGGCACCCCTGTCCGTCGTCGGAGCCCGCGGCGACGGCGGCAACGCCGTGGCCGACCTCCCCGACGCCCACGTACGCCTCGCCGGCTGCTGCACCCCCGTACCGCCCGACGCGGTCGCAGGGTTCGTCGTACGCGGCGGCGCCGTCACCGTCCACCGCGTCCACTGCCCCGCCGTGGCACAGATGCGCTCCCTGGGCCGCACCTCGGTCGCCGTGCACTGGCGGGCCACCGCGGACTGCCGCGTCACCCTGCTCGCCGAATCGTTCGGCCGCCCGCACCTGCTGGCCGACCTGACCGAGGCGATCGCCCGCGAGGGGGTCGAAGTGGTCTCCGCCACCGTCGAACCACCCGTCGAACAGCGCGTCCGACACAGCTACACCCTGCAACTGCCCGACGCCGCCGGACTGCCCGCGCTGATGCGGGCCATGCGGGACGTACCCGGCGTGTACGACGTCAGCAGGGCCTAGCACTGCCGCCCCCCAGGGTCGGGGCGCGGGGCCGGGGCGCGGGGGAGCGAGCACGCGGGGCGCGGGGGGAGGCCAGGGGGCGCGGGGCGTGAGCCGGGGGCGTGCGGAGGCACGGCGCAGGGCCGGAGCTCCCCGTTCGGGTGGCCCCGTCGCGCGCCGCGCACCAGCCCGACCCCGACGCTGATAAGCGGTGGTGGATGCAGCTCACCTCCCCGCGCCTGCGCGCAGCCCTGCTCGCCGCGGCCTCCCTGACCCTCGTCGCCGCCGTGCTGCCCCCACCGAAGCCCCTGGGCATCGGCGACCCGCTGTTCCCCGAGCTCGGCAACCCCGGCTACGACGTCCTCTCGTACGACCTCTCCCTCACGTACAAGGACAACCGCAGCCCCCTCGACGCCGTCACCGTCATCGAGGCCCGCAGCACCGCGCCGCTGGAGCGCGTCAACCTCGACTTCACCCACGGCACCGTCGCCTCCGCCGAGATCAACGGGGAGAACGCCCGCTTTGAGAGCGTCGGGGAGGACCTCGTACTGACCCCCGCCCACCCCGTCGCCGCGAGCACACCGCTGCGCATCACCGTCCGGCACACCAGCGACCCCCGCGGCCGGGCGAGCGACGGCGGCTGGGTCGTCACCGAGGACGGCCTCGCCATGGCCAACCAGGCCGACGCCGCCCACCGCGTCTTCCCCTGCAACGACCACCCCGCCGACAAGGCCTGGTTCACCTTCCGCATCACCACCCCCGCCGGACTCACCGCCGTCGCCAACGGCGTCCCCGGCGCCCTGCCCGCCGCCCGCGCCGGCGGCGCCACCGAGTGGACCTACCGCACCCTCCACCCCATGGCCACCGAACTCGCCCAGGTCTCCGTGGGACGCTCCGCCGTCCTCCACCGCACCGGCCCCCACGGCCTGCCCCTGCGCGACGTCGTCCCCGAGGTCGACCGCGAGAAGCTGGAACCCTGGCTGAAGAAGACCGCCGGCCACGTCACGTGGATGGAGGACCGGATCGGCCGCTACCCCTTCGAGAACTACGGCGTGCTCATCGCCCGCGCCAGGACCGGCTTCGAGCTGGAGACGCAGACCCTGTCCCTCTTCGAACACGCACTGTTCACCGAGGAGGGCTACCCCGACTGGTACGTCGAATCCGTCATGGTCCACGAACTCGCCCACCAGTGGTTCGGCGACAGCGTCAGCCCCCGCACCTGGTCCGACCTGTGGCTCAACGAGGGACACGCCACCTGGTACGAAGCCCTCTACGCCGACGGCGTCGGCAAGTACCCCCTCGAACGCCGCATGCGCGAGGCCTACCAGCGCTCCGACCAGTGGCGCGCCGCCGGCGGCCCCCCGGCCGCCCCGAAGCCCGCCGCCCCCGGCGAGAAGATCGGACTCTTCCGCCCCGTCGTCTACGACGGCTCCGCCCTGATCCTCTACGCCCTCCGCCAGGAGATCGGCACCCCGGCCTTCGAACGCGTCCAGCGACGCTGGGTCGCCGAGCACAAGGACGGCGTCGCCGGCACCGACGACTTCGTACGCCTCGCCTCCCAGGAGGCCGGACGCGACCTCAAGGCCTTCCTCGACCCCTGGCTGTACGGCGCCACCACCCCCGAGATGCCCGGACACCCCGAATGGAGCGCCCCCGCCAAGACCCGCGCCGCGACCCCGGCCCCGGCCCCCGTCCCGGCCCCGGCCGCCGGGAAGTCGTAGGAAAACGGTATGACGGGCGAGGAACGGGCATGACACCATCGACGAGGCCGCCGGGGCGGTCCGGGGAATCTCCGGACCGGGCGACGCGTTGGACGTGTCAGCGTTATGTCACGCCCGGCGGTACCTTTGGCCCTGGCCGGCGCGACCCCATCGAATCGACGTTAAGGATCCAATGACCTCCTCTTCTTCCCCTTCCCAGGACCCGCAGGACGCGCAGAACGTGCGCGACCAGCAGAGCTTCACCGAGAGCCTTCGGGCCGATGCCCTGATGGAAGAGGACGTCGCCTGGAGCCACGAGATCGACGGCGAGCGGGACGGCGACCAGCTCGACCGCTCCGAGCGCGCGGCCCTGCGCCGCGTCGCCGGCCTCTCCACCGAACTCGAGGACGTCACCGAAGTCGAGTACCGCCAGCTCCGCCTGGAGCGCGTGGTCCTCGTCGGTGTCTGGACCTCCGGCACCGTCCAGGACGCGGAGAACTCCCTCGCGGAGCTCGCCGCCCTCGCCGAGACGGCCGGCGCCCTCGTGCTCGACGGAGTCATGCAGCGACGCGACAAGCCCGACCCGGCCACCTTCATCGGCTCCGGCAAGGCCCGCGAACTGCGCGACATCGTCCTCGAGAGCGGCGCCGACACCGTCGTCTGCGACGGCGAGCTCAGCCCCGGCCAGCTCATCGCGCTCGAAGACGTGGTCAAGGTCAAGGTCGTCGACCGCACCGCGCTCATCCTCGACATCTTCGCCCAGCACGCGAAGTCCCGAGAGGGCAAGGCCCAGGTCGCCCTCGCGCAGATGCAGTACATGCTGCCGCGCCTGCGCGGATGGGGCCAGTCGCTGTCCCGGCAGATGGGCGGCGGCGGCGGTGGCGGCATGGCCACCCGAGGCCCCGGTGAAACCAAGATCGAGACCGACCGGCGCCGCATCCGCGAGAAGATGGCGAAGATGCGCCGCGAGATCGCCGAGATGAAGACCGGCCGCGACATCAAGCGGCAGGAACGACGTCGCAACAAGGTGCCCTCGGTCGCCATCGCCGGCTACACCAACGCCGGCAAGTCCTCCCTGCTCAACCGCCTCACCGGCGCGGGCGTCCTGGTCGAGAACGCGCTCTTCGCCACCCTCGACCCCACCGTCCGCCGCGCCGAAACCCCCTCCGGCCGCGTCTACACCCTGGCCGACACCGTCGGATTCGTCCGACACCTGCCCCACCACCTCGTCGAGGCGTTCCGCTCCACGATGGAGGAAGTCGGCGACTCCGACCTCATCCTCCACATCGTCGACGGCTCGCACCCGGCACCGGAGGAGCAGCTGGCCGCCGTACGCGAGGTCATCCGCGAAGTCGGCGCGGTCAACGTGCCCGAGATCGTCGTGATCAACAAGGCCGACGCCGCCGACCCCCTCGTCCTCCAGCGCCTGCTGCGCATCGAACGGCACTCCATCGCCGTCTCGGCACGCACCGGCCAGGGCATCGAGGAACTGCTGGCGCTCATCGACAGCGAGCTCCCGCGACCCGCCGTCGAAGTGGAGGCCCTCGTGCCCTACACCCACGGCGCGCTCATCGCCCGGGCCCACGCCGAGGGCGAGGTGATCTCCGAGGAGCACACCCCGGAGGGCACCCTGCTCAAGGCGCGCGTCCACGCGGAACTGGCCGCCGACCTGGCGCCGTACGTGCCCGCCAAGCACTGACGGAGCCGAGGCCGGCCACACGGCCCGGCGCCGCGACCGACACGACGAAGGCCCCCCGCGACCGCGGGGGGCCTTCGTCACGCATCCGCACCGCCGCGACGCCGGGGACCGGGCCCCGGCGCCACGACCACCGGTACTGCTGCTACCGCTACTGCTACCGCTTGAACTTGGCGCTCACCGCGTCGTAGATGCCCTTGGCCTCCGGACCCAGCCGGGGACCGGCCAACCAACCCGCCTTCGCCGGGCCGATCGACGTGTTCGACACCAGCGCCGGCTTGCCGTCGGCACCCGCCGCGACCCAACCGCCACCCGACGAACCACCCGTCATCGTGCACCCGATGCGGTACATCACCGGATCGGCCTGGCTCAGCGCCAACCGGCCCGGCTTGTCCGCGCACTGGAACGCCCTCTGACCGTCGAACGGGGCCGCCGCCGGGTAACCCGTCGCCGTGATCCCGGAGATCTTCGCCACCGCCGGTGCGTTGAACTCCACCGGCAGCGCCGTACCGACCGTCTCCTCCAGCGACTTCGTGCTGCCCTTCTCCGGCGTCACGTGCAACACCGCGAAGTCGTACGGGGCACCCGCGCCACCCGTCGGACCACCCGTCGCGATCCACTGGTCCGACGTCTGCGCCCAGTCGCTCCACCACACACCGTACGGGGCCACCTGCTCGCGCGGGGCACCCTTCAGGTCCGCGGCCTGCTTGCCCGCGTTGTTGTACGAGGGGACGAAGGCGATGTTGCGGTACCAACCGCCGGCCTTGCCCGCGTGCACACAGTGCCCCGCGGTCCACACCATGTTCGACTTCCCCGGACGCGCCGGGTCCTTCACCACGGTCGCCGAGCACACCATCGAGCCCTCGGGGCCGTCGAAGAAGACCTTCCCGGACGCCGGAACGCTGGAGTGGTACGGGGCGACGGCGGGCTTGGCCGCGACCGGAGCGGGAGTCGGGTCCGTGACGCCCTGGTCCTTGCCCGCGTCCGGGTCCACCGCCGGACGCTGCGGCTGCTCGGCGTCACGCATGCGGTCCGGGTCCCACAGGCCCTCGATGATCGGGTTGACGTAGTCGCCCGCCTCGCGGAGCCAGTCCTCCTTCTTCCAGTTCTTCCACGCACCCCCCTTCCACTTCTCCAGGTCGAAGCCGTGCTGCTTGAGCTTGTCCTTGAGCTCCTGCGGGATCTGGACGCCGTCAGCGGCGCCGGACGGCAGGGGCGCGGCCACGGTCGGCTTGGAATCGCCGCCCTTGCCGGCCTCGCCGTCGCCGGGTCCGCAGGCCGCGGCGGTCAGCGCGAGCGCGGACGCGCACAGGATCGCGGTGACCGGTCGGTTCGGTCGCATGTCGTAAGTCCCCCTGGTGCTTCGAGGTGTTGAGGCGGTTTCGAGACGGTGTCGCCCGTGGCGGTGTGCAGCACCCCACTATGCCGCCGCCGGATAGGACGGCCACCCCCGGGTCCGCGGTTCCCCGCCACGACCGGCCGAGCCCCCGGCGGGCCGGCCGGGAACGCCCCCGCGGACCCACCCGCGGATCCCGCCGCGGGCAAGGATCTTCGGCCGACCCGTGATCCACCGCCGCCCCCGTCGTTGGTACGTACGGGGGACGGCGCAGGAGCGTTCATGTTCGAGGCGCAATCCGGAAGATGAAGACGTGCGGGAGGACCGACAGTCGTGGCCTTGACCGAGCCGTCCGCAGCCGCGGCGCACATCCCACCGCCGGCGGAGCGGAAGCGGGACCCCGAACCGGAAGCGGGACCCGGCGCCGCATCCGGCCCGGAGCGGGAAACCGGGCCGGAATCCGGGCGGGAACAGGGCCCGAGCCCGGAGGCCGCCCCTACCCCCTCACCCCCGGCCGCCTCCTCTTCTGCCCCCTCACGCCCCGCCGCGCCCGTTCCCGGGGCGGACGCCGCGCCGGCGCACGTGCCGCCGCAGGGGGGCCGCGGACGCGAACCCGCCTCAGCGGAAAGCATCCTGCGCCGCCAGGCCCAACGGGAGTCCGCGGCACGGACGTACGCCCGCTCGCTGCCCATCGTCCCCGTACGCGCCCGGGGGTTGACCATCGAGGGCGCCGACGGCCGGCGCTACCTCGACTGCCTCTCCGGAGCCGGCACCCTGGCCCTCGGCCACAACCACCCCGTCGTCCTCGAAGCCGTCCGCAAGGTCCTCGACTCGGGCGCCCCGCTGCACGTCCTGGACCTGGCGACCCCGGTCAAGGACGCCTTCACCACCGAACTGTTCGCCAACCTGCCCCCCGCCCTCGCCGCCGACGCCCGCGTCCAGTTCTGCGGCCCCGCCGGAACCGACGCCGTCGAAGCCGCCCTCACCCTGGTCCGCGCCGCCACCGGACGCGACGGGCTGCTCGCCTTCACCGGCGCCTACCACGGCATGACGAGCGGCGCCCTGGCCGCCTCCGGCGGGGCCACCGACGTACGGGTGACACGGCTCCCGTACCCGCAGGACCGCCACTGCCCCTTCGGGGTCGGCGGCGAGGAGGGCGCCCGGCTGGCCGCGGCCTGGACCGAGAACCTGCTGGACGACCCCAAGGGAGGGGTGGCGCCTCCGGCCGGCATGATCCTCGAACCCGTCCAGGGCGAAGGCGGCGTCATCCCCGCCCCGGACGCCTGGCTGCGCCGGATGCGCGAGATCACCACCCGGCGGGGCATCCCCCTGATCGCCGACGAGGTACAGACGGGCGTCGGCCGGACCGGCGCCTTCTGGGGCGTCGACCACGCCGGGGTGGTGCCCGACGTCATGGTCCTGTCCAAGGCCATCGGCGGCAGCCTGCCGCTCGCCGTGATCGTCTACCGCGCCGAGCTGGACCTGTGGGCCCCCGGCGCCCACGCCGGCACCTTCCGCGGCAACCAGCTCGCCATGGCCGCCGGCACCGCCACCCTGGCCTACGTCCGCCGCAACGGCCTCGCCGAACGGGCGGCGACCCTCGGCGCGAGGATGCTGACGGCCCTGCGCGGCCTGGCCGCCGACCAGCCGTGCGTCGGCGAGGTCCGCGGCCGCGGCCTGATGATCGGCCTCGAACTGATCGACCCCGACACCGGAGCCGCCGCACCCGGCCTCGCCGCCGCCGTTCGCCGGGAATGCCTGGACCGCGGGCTGATCGTGGAACTCGGGGGCCGGCACGCCGCCGTCCTGCGCCTGTTGCCGCCGCTGACCATCACCGACGAACAGGCTGCCGCCGTTCTGGACCGCCTCGCCGACGCCGTCCCCGCCGCAGTCCGCCGGCCCCACTGAGCGAAGGACCTCCCCGATGCCCGACCCCTCCGCCCCCCGCCCCACCCCCACCACCCCCGACAGAACCACCCCCTCCGCCCCCCACCCCCACCCCGAGCCGGGCCCGGCGGCCTCCCCCTCCGGGGAGGCCCGACCGGCGGCGCCCTCCTCCGTGCCCGGGCACGCCACCGCCCCGGTCCCCCCGCGCCCCGGCACCCTGAGCCCGACCACCCTGAGCCCGGCCACCCCACACCCGGCCGACGCGGGAACCGCCACGCCGGGCCCCGGCACCCCGCGCACCGTCGCCCCGAGCCCGCCGCCCGTGCCGGAGCGACCCGCCGGGCCGGGCCCGGCCGCGGCGGCCCCCCATCCCGCCGTCCCGGAGGCACTCCCCGCGCCGCTCCCGCCCGCACCGGGGGAGGCCCCGCGCTCCCCGCAGACCGGGCCGGCGCCGCTGTCCCCGCCGCCCGCCCCGGGGCACAGGCCCCGCACCGGACTGTCCCGGGAGCTGCCCGAGCCCGCTGCGGAACCGGGCGACGGCCGGTCCCACCCCGCGCCCGCACCCCGCCCGGCCGAGACCGTCCCGCCGGGCAGCGTCCCCCGGCAGAAGGACGGCACCCCCAGGCCCCGCGTGGGCGGGGTGGGCCCGGTAGGCCCCGAACCGGCCGCACTGCCCGACCTGCTGGACCACATCGACCCCGCCGTGGCCGCCGAGGCCGCCACGGTGGAGAACCTGCTGCGGTGCTGGGTCCGCGAAAGCGGCATCGGCCGCCCCGACGGGCCCGTCGGAACGCTGCTCCGCATCCCCCTCCCCGCATCCGGGGCCACCCTGCTGGTCCCGGTCCGCCACTGGTCCCCGACGGGCTGGCACCGCTTCGCCCCCGCCCGACTCGAAGGCGCCCCCACCCACGCGCCGGCCGTCGACGCCGTCACCCTCGCGTCCCTCATCGCCCGCGAAGGCACCGGCCGGGGCGGAGCCGACCTCGTCGGCCGCGTCGCCGACTCCGTCCGCCGCACCACCGAGTTCATCGCGGACCGGCGCACCCGCCCCACCGCACCCGCCCCCGTCGCCGGCGACCGCTTCCTCAGCGCCGAACAGTCCCTCCTCCTCGGCCACCCCCTCCAGCCCGATCCCAAGAGCCGCGAAGGACTCTCCGAAGCCGACGTACGCCACTACTCACCCGAACTCCACGGCTCCTTCCCCCTGCACTGGGTCGCGGTCGCCCCCACCGCCCTCGCCACCGACTCCGCCTGGACCGAACGAGGCCGCCCCGTCTCCGCCGCGCAACTCCTTGCCCGGCTCGCTCCCGGACTCCCGCTGCCCGCCGGAGCCACCCCCCTTCCCCTGCACCCCTGGCAGGCACGCGACCTCCTTCGACGCCCCGCCGTCGCCGCCCTCCGCGACGCCGGAGTCCTCACCGACCTGGGACCCCACGGCTCGCCCTGGTACCCCACCTCCTCCCTCCGCACCGTCCACCACCCCGACGCGCCGGCCATGCTCAAGCTCTCCCTGGGCCTGCGCATCACCAACAGCCGCCGCGAGAACCTCCGCAAGGAACTCCACCGCGGCGTCGAGGTCCACCGCCTGCTCCGCACAGGCCTCGCGGAACAGTGGCAGGCCCTCCACCCCGGCTTCGACATCGTGCGCGACCCCGCCTGGGTCGCCGTCGACGCCCCCGACGGCACCCCCGTGCCCGGCCTCGACACCCTGCTGCGTCACAACCCCTTCCGCTCGAACGACCACGCCGTCTGCCTCGCCGCACTCACCTCCCTCCGGCCGTGGCCCGGCCGGACCACGATGCGTTCCCTCCTCGCCGACACCGTCGCCCGGCTGTCCCGCACCACCGGCCGGCCCACCTCCGCCGTGGCCGCCGAGTGGTTCCTGCGCTACCTCGACCACGTCGTCCTGCCGGTCCTCGCCTTCGACGCGCTCGCCGGCATCGCCCTCGAAGCGCACCAACAGAACACCCTGGTGCTCCTCGACCCGGCGGGCTGGCCCGTCGGAGGTCGCTTCCGCGACAACCAGGGCTACTACTTCCGCGACTCCCGGCGCGAGGAACTGGAACAGCGCCTCCCCGGCATCGGGGCCGCCAGCGACACCTTCGTCCCCGACGCCGTCACCGACGAACGCTTCACCTACTACCTCGGCATCAACAACGTGCTCGGCCTGATCGGGGCCTTCGGATCCCAGAGCCTCGCCGACGAACGAGTCCTCCTCGCCGCCTTCCGCCGTTTCCTCGGCAAGGCCGCGGCCCTCGGCCCCGTCCCCGCCCGACTCCTCGACTCACCCACCCTGCGCTGCAAAGCGAACCTGCTCACCCGCCTGGGCGGACTCGACGAGCTGGTCGGCCCGGTCGCCACCCAGTCCGTCTACGTCACCATCGCCAACCCCCTTCACGATTGACGCGCTGCCAAGGATCCGGAGAAGAGCCCGATGCCCCCCACCGACACCACCACCGACTTCGTCCCCGGTGCCACCCGCCACGGGACCACCGGGCCCCGCCTCACCCCCGACCTGCTGCCCCTGCTCGCCGAGGCGGACCTCCTCGACTCGCCGGTCGGCTGGGGCACCGTCGCCACCCCGGCCGGAGCCTTCCGGCTGCAGCCCGTACGGCCCGACCGTGACCTGGACCTCCTCGTCCGCTGGATGAACGACCCCGAGGTGGCCGCCTACTGGGACCTCGGCGGGCCCGCCGCCGTCACCGCCGCCCACCTGCGGACCCAACTGGACGGCGACGGACGGAGCATCCCCTGCCTGGGTCTCCTCGACGGCACCCCGATGAGCTACTGGGAGATCTACCGGGCCGCCCACGACCCGATCGCCCTGCACTACCCGGCACGCCCCGACGACACCGGTATCCACCTGCTCATCGGAGACGGCGCGAACCGCGGCCGGGGTCTCGGCGGCACGCTCCTGCGCGCCGTCGCCGACCTCGTCCTCGACAACCGGCCCCGCTGCGCCCGTGTCATCGCCGAACCGGACATCCGCAACACCCCCTCCGTATCAGCCTTCCTGACCGCCGGATTCCGCTACGCCGCGGAACTCGACCTCCCCGAGAAGCGCGCCGCCCTGATGATTCGGGACCGGGCGCTGCGCAACCTCCTCTGATCGCCGCCCCGCTCCCGCCCACGCGGTGGACGTGAGCGCTTCACACGGGGAAAACTCTGCGTCGCGCAGGAAAGTTCCCGATCGTGGTCGCTTCGCCCGGACGGTCCGCCACTGTCACCGGCGCCCCGTAGGGTTGGTCCTGCTATGACGAAGCCCTCCCTCCCCGACCTGCTGCACGCCGCCGTATCCGCCGTCGGCGGTACGGAGCGGCCCGGCCAGGTGGCCATGGCCGAAGCCGTCGCCGAAGCCATCGACGAGAACTCCCACCGGCTGATCCAGGCCGGCACCGGCACCGGCAAGTCCCTCGGCTACCTGGTGCCCGCCCTCGCCCACGGTGAGCGCGTCGTCGTGGCCACCGCGACGCTCGCCCTCCAGCGCCAGCTGGTCGAGCGCGACCTGCCGCGCACGGTCGAGGCGCTGCACCCGCAGCTGCGCCGCCGCCCCCAGTTCGCGATGCTCAAGGGGAGGTCGAACTACCTCTGCCTGCACCGCCTCCACGAAGGCGCCCCGCAGGACGAGGAGGAGGGGCTCTTCGACCAGTTCGAGGCGGCCGCCCCCTCCAGCAAGCTCGGCCAGGACCTCCTGCGGCTGCGCGACTGGGCGGACGAGACGGAGACCGGCGACCGCGACGACCTCACGCCCGGCGTCTCGGACCGGGCCTGGGGCCAGATCTCGGTGTCCTCCCGGGAGTGCCTCGGCGCCACCAAGTGCGCGTACGGGGCCGAGTGCTTCGCGGAGGCCGCCCGCGAGCGGGCCAAGCTCGCCGACGTCGTCGTCACCAACCACGCGCTGCTCGCCATCGACGCCATCGAGGGCGCCCCCGTCCTGCCCCAGCACGAGGTGCTGATCGTCGACGAGGCCCACGAACTGGTCTCGCGCGTGACCGGCGTCGCCACCGGCGAGCTGACCCCCGGCCAGGTCAACCGGGCCGTGAAGCGGGCCGCGAAACTGGTCGACGAGAAGACGGCGGACTCCCTCCAGACCGCCTCCGAGACCTTCGAGCGGGTCATGGAGCTGGCGCTGCCCGGCCGCCTCGAAGAGATCCCCGAAGACCTCGGGTACGCGCTGATGGCCCTGCGGGACGCCGCCCGCAACGTGATCTCCGCGATCGGGGCCACCCGCGACAAGTCCGTCCACGACGAGGACGCCGTGCGCAAGCAGGCGCTGGCGGCCGTGGAGAACGTCCACGCCGTGGCGGAGCGCATCACGAACGGCTCCGAGTACGACGTCGTCTGGTACGAGCGCCACGACCGGTTCGGGGCCACGCTGAGGGTCGCCCCGCTCTCCGTGTCCGGGCTGCTGCGCGAGAAGCTGTTCGAGGACCGGTCCGTGGTCCTCACCTCGGCCACCCTCAAGCTCGGCGGCGACTTCAACGGCGTCGCCGCCTCCCTCGGCCTGTCCGCCGAGGGCGTCGAAGGAGAGGGCGTTCCCGTGTGGCGCGGCCTCGACGTCGGCTCCCCCTTCGACTACCCCCGGCAGGGGATCCTCTACGTCGCCAAGCACCTGGCCACCCCCGGCCGCGAGGGAACCCGCGGCGACATGATGGACGAGCTCGCGGAGCTGATCGAAGCCGCCGGCGGTCGCACCCTCGGCCTCTTCTCCTCCATGCGCGGCGCCAAGGCGGCGGCCGAGGAGCTCCGGGGCCGGCTCGACAACCCGATCCTGCTCCAGGGCGAGGAAACCCTGGGCGAGCTGATCAAGACCTTCGCCGGGGATCCGCGGACCTGCCTGTTCGGGACGCTCTCCCTCTGGCAGGGCGTGGACGTCCCGGGCCCCAGCTGCCAGCTCGTGATCATGGACCGGATCCCGTTCCCGCGCCCCGACGACCCGCTCATGAGCGCGCGGCAGAAGTCGGTGGAGGAACACGGCGGCAACGGGTTCATGGCGGTCGCCGCCACCCACGCGGCCCTGCTCATGGCCCAGGGCGCGGGCCGGCTCGTCCGCGCCTCCGGCGACCGGGGCGTCGTGGCCGTACTGGACCCCAGGCTGGCCACGGCCCGCTACGGGAGCTTCCTGAAGGCCACCCTGCCCGACTTCTGGTACACCACGGACCGCAACCAGGTGCGCCGCTCCCTGGCCGCGATCGACGCCTCGGCCAAGGCGGACGGCAAGTAGCGGGGAGCCGCGACGGGCCCGCCGCGGTGGGCCCCGCCGTCCGTACCCGGTCCCGGACATGGAACAGCTCCGGGACCGGCGCAGTGGGTCCCGGAGCTGGCTGAGGGGCGACGGGTCAGACCCGGCGCAGGACCGCGACGACCTTGCCGAGGATGGTGGCGTCGTCGCCGGGGATCGGCTGGTAGGCGGCGTTGTGCGGGAGCAGCCATACATGCCCGTCCTCGCGCTTGAAGCGCTTGACCGTGGCCTCGCCGTCCAGCATCGCGGCGACGATGTCGCCGTTCTCCGCGACGGGCTGGCGCCGGACGGTGACCCAGTCGCCGTCGCAGATGGCCGCTTCGATCATCGAGTCGCCGACGACCTTCAGGACGAACAGCTCGCCGTCACCGACCAGCTGCCGGGGGAGCGGGAAGACGTCCTCCACGGACTCCTCGGCGAGGATCGGGCCGCCGGCCGCGATCCGGCCCACGAGCGGGACGTAGGAGGCCGCCGGCTTGCCGGTGGTGTCGGTCGGCTGCGAGCTGGGCTGGTCGGAGCCGCGCACCTCGTAGGCCCGGGGGCGGTGCGGGTCGCGGCGCAGGAAGCCCTTGCGCTCCAGGGCCATGAGCTGGTGCGCGACGGACGAGGTGCTGGAGAGGCCGACGGCCTGGCCGATCTCCCGCATGGACGGCGGGTAACCCCGCCGCTGCACGGAGTCCCGGATGACCTCGATGACCCGCCGCTGCCGGTCCGTGAGCCCGGAGCTGTCGGCGCGGATGCCTGGAGGTCGACCTGGCAGCGAGCGCGCGGGGCGTACGGAGTCCGCCTCCGGATTCTGACCTGCGTCATTCATGGCATGCACCGGCTCGAGTCGGCTCTGGGAGCGGTTCTGGGCAGTGATGGTGGCACTGTCTGCGGTGGTGGTCACGTCGGCGGCCCCTCTCGAAATGTTCTCCCTGGCTGGACAACGGTAGTAGCTTTCGAAAGGTTGCGCCAAACACACGTTCGAGTGAAAAATCGCGGATCGCCCACCTGGGTTAGAGCGGTGGGTGTATGGACAGGTGGTCGCCCGAACGGCGGTTCGGCTTCGCCCGTGCTGTTTACGGTACCCTTCCGGGTTGGATCGCCGCCCGGCCCGGGACGCCCAGTGTGGCACTCCCGAGGCCCGTGACCGCCCGTCGGGCGCCGCGACACGCGGAGTGGCGAAAATCCCGTCCAACCCAAGATCTAGTGGTTGGATGAGCGCTGCCACCCAGAAGTTGTGGTCGTCGGGTCTGCCGAGGTCTCCGACATCGCATATGCTGGTGGCTGCTCCACGAGCCCCCGGCGGAGATTCTCCTCAGCCGTTCAGGGGCTCCGTGGGGTGATTCGGTCGTGCCAAACGAAGGGTGAGGGAACCGTGCACTGCCCCTTCTGCAGGCACCCCGACAGTCGCGTCGTCGACAGCCGGACCACGGACGACGGCACGTCGATCCGCCGGCGCCGTCAGTGCCCCGACTGCTCCCGTCGCTTCACGACGGTGGAGACGGCCTCGCTGATGGTCATCAAGCGCAGCGGCGTGACCGAACCCTTCAGTCGCACCAAGGTCATCTCCGGCGTCCGCAAGGCGTGCCAGGGGCGACCGGTCACCGAGGACGCCCTCGCCAAGCTCGGCCAGCGGGTCGAGGAGGCGGTGCGCGCCACCGGGAGCGCCGAGCTGACCACCCATGACGTGGGTCTGGCCATACTCGGCCCGTTGCAGGAGCTCGACCTCGTCGCGTACCTGCGGTTCGCATCCGTTTACAAAGCGTTCGACACCCTTGAAGACTTCGAGACCGCCATCGCCGAATTGCGCGAGCCGCGGCCTCATTCCCACGAGTGCGAGCACGGAGGGACCCCTTCGGTCGTCCCCGTGCCCGCCTCCGCCGCCGACTGACCGGACGGCCGCAGTGCAGCGCGGCCGTCACCGGTAGTCGTCAGGGCGAGATCCGTAGATACAAGACACACACCGTGCCCGTGGAATAACGCTGGCACTTTAGGGCGTTTTCGCCCGATATGGGAGGCGGCATGACAGAGACGGCGAGCGGCTCGGCGCGAGGTTCCCGTACCAAGGGGACCAAGGCCGCCAAGGGCGGCCTGCGTATCGAGCGCATCCACACCACCCCGGGCGTGCACCCGTACGACGAGGTGAGCTGGGAGCTCCGTGACGTCGTCATGACCAACTGGCGCGACGGCTCGGTGAACTTCGAGCAGCGTGGCGTCGAGTTCCCCGACTTCTGGTCGGTGAACGCGGTCAACATCGTCACCAGCAAGTACTTCCGCGGCGCGGTCGGCACCCCGCAGCGCGAGACCGGTCTGAAGCAGCTCATCGACCGGATCGTGAAGACGTACACCAAGGCCGGCGACGACCACGGTTACTTCGCCTCCCCCGCGGACTCCGAGATCTTCGAGCACGAGCTGACGTACGCGCTCCTGCACCAGATCTTCAGCTTCAACTCGCCGGTGTGGTTCAACGTCGGCACGCCCCAGCCGCAGCAGGTCTCCGCCTGCTTCATCCTGGCCGTCGACGACTCCATGGAGTCGATCCTCGACTGGTACAAGGAAGAGGGCATGATCTTCAAGGGCGGCTCCGGCGCCGGCCTGAACCTCTCCCGCATCCGCTCCTCCAAGGAGCTCCTCTCCTCCGGCGGCAACGCCTCCGGCCCGGTCTCCTTCATGCGCGGCGCCGACGCGTCCGCAGGAACGATCAAGTCGGGTGGCGCGACCCGCCGCGCGGCCAAGATGGTCGTCCTGGACGTGGACCACCCGGACGTCGAGGACTTCATCGCCACCAAGGTGAAGGAGGAGGAGAAGATCCGCGCGCTGCGTGACGCGGGCTTCGACATGGACCTGGGCGGCGACGACATCACGTCCGTCCAGTACCAGAACGCCAACAACTCGGTCCGCGTGAACGACGAGTTCATGACGGCCGTCGAGAACGGCACCGACTTCGGTCTGCGCGCCCGCATGACCGGCGAGGTCATCGAGACGGTCGACGCCAAGGCGCTGTTCCGCAAGCTGGCCGAGGCCGCGTGGGCCTGTGCCGACCCGGGCATCCAGTACGACGGTGTGATCAACAACTGGCACACCTGCCCCGAGTCCGGCCGCATCACCGCGTCCAACCCGTGCAGCGAGTACATGCACCTGGACAACACGTCCTGCAACCTCGCCTCGCTCAACCTGATGAAGTTCCTGAACGACGACGGCAAGGGCAGCCAGTCCTTCGACGCCGAGCGCTTCTCCAAGGTCGTCGAGCTCGTCATCACCGCGATGGACATCTCGATCTGCTTCGCGGACTTCCCGACGCAGAAGATCGGCGAGAACACCCGCGCCTTCCGCCAGCTCGGCATCGGCTACGCCAACCTCGGCGCCCTGCTGATGGCCACCGGTCACGCGTACGACTCGGACGGCGGCCGCACCCTCGCCGCCTCCATCACCTCGCTGATGACCGGCACCGCCTACAAGCGTTCCGCCGAGCTGGCCGCCATCGTCGGCCCGTACGACGGCTACGCCCGCAACGCCGAGTCGCACAAGCGCGTCATGAAGCAGCACGCCGACGCCAATGCCCTCGCGCCGCGCACCGACGACCTCGACAACGTGATCTGGGCCGCGGCCACCGAGGCCTGGCAGGACGTCGTGCACCTCGGCGAGAAGAACGGCTTCCGCAACTCCCAGGCCTCCGTGCTCGCGCCGACCGGCACCATCGGTCTCGCGATGTCCTGCGACACCACGGGCGTCGAGCCGGACCTGGCCCTGGTCAAGTTCAAGAAGCTCGTCGGCGGCGGCTCGATGCAGATCGTCAACGGCACCGTCCCGCAGGCCCTGCGCCGCCTGGGCTACGCCGAGGAGCAGATCGAGGCGATCGTCTCCCACATCGCCGAGCACGGCAACGTGGTCGGCGCCCCCGCCCTGAAGACCGAGCACTACGAGGTCTTCGACTGCGCGATGGGCGAGCGCTCCATCTCCGCGATGGGCCACGTCCGCATGATGGCCGCGATCCAGCCCTGGATCTCCGGTGCGATCTCGAAGACGGTCAACATGCCGGAGACGGCGACCGTCGAGGAGATCGAGGAGATCTACTTCGAGGCGTGGAAGATGGGCGTCAAGGCGCTCGCGATCTACCGCGACAACTGCAAGGTCGGTCAGCCCCTCTCCGCCAAGAAGAAGGAGGAGGAGAAGACCGAGATCACCGAGAAGGCCGAGGAGACGATCCGCACGGCCGTCGAGAAGGTCATCGAGTACCGTCCGGTCCGCAAGCGCCTGCCCAAGGGCCGCCCGGGGATCACCACCTCCTTCACCGTCGGTGGCGCCGAGGGCTACATGACGGCGAACTCCTACCCGGACGACGGCCTCGGCGAGGTCTTCCTGAAGATGTCCAAGCAGGGCTCGACCCTCGCGGGCATGATGGACGCCTTCTCCATCGCCGTCTCGGTCGGTCTGCAGTACGGCGTCCCGCTGGAGACGTACGTCGCGAAGTTCACCAACATGCGCTTCGAGCCGGCCGGCATGACGGACGACCCGGACGTGCGGATGGCGCAGTCGATCGTCGACTACATCTTCCGCCGCGTGGCGCTGGACTTCCTCCCCTTCGAGACCCGCTCCGCCCTCGGCATCCACTCCGCCGAGGAGCGTCAGCGTCACCTCGACACCGGCTCCTACGAGCCGCTGGAAGAGGAGCTCGACACCGAGACCCTCGCCCAGTCGGCGCCCGTCGCGGCGGTCGTCGCGGCCAAGCCGGTGGCGGTCGTCCCGGTCCCGGCCCCGAAGACGGCGCACAGCAACGCCGAGCTGGTCGAGATGCAGATGGGCGTCTCCGCCGACGCCCCGCTGTGCTTCTCCTGCGGCACCAAGATGCAGCGCGCCGGCTCCTGCTACATCTGCGAGGGCTGCGGCTCCACCAGCGGCTGCAGCTGAGCCTGCCGGAACCGCATCTGCCGTGACGACGAGCAGATGTAGCCGAGCCGCCTGAGCGGTGGCTCGAAGGGGGTGTCGACCGATGGTCGGCACCCCCTTCCGCTCGTCGATGACGAGCCGATCGCCCTCGAAGACCGCGCGACCGATACGACGGCGCCTGTGACCGCCACTCGCGCGGGCCGCTTGGCGCCGGGAGCCGGCGCGGAGATCATGAGGGGCCGGCCCGGGGAGCGGGCGTGACGACGGGGGAGCGGACCATGTGGAGCGGCGCGGAGCTGGACCTGGCGGCGTACCTGGCACGGATCGGGTACCGCGGACCGGTGGGGGAGGGCGGGGAACTCCGCCCTGACCTCGACACGTTGAAGGCAGTGCACCGCGCGCACATCGACTCCGTCGTCTTCGAGAACCTGGACGTCCTGCTCGGCCGCCCCGTCGACCTGGACATCAAGGCCATCGAGGACAAGCTCGTACACCGCCGCCGCGGCGGCTACTGCTACGAGCAGAACTCGTTGCTGGCCGCCGCCCTGGAGCGGATCGGGTTCGAGGTCTCCGGGCGCGGTGCCCGCAACCGCAGCCGGGGAGAGGCGCTGCTCGCGGTGACGCACGCCGTCCTCGTCGTCACCGTGGACGGCGAACCCTGGCTCTGCGACGCCGGCTTCGGCTGGCAGGGCCCGCACGAGCCCGTCCCGCTCGGGCGGCCCGGAGCCGAAGTGCGCCAGGGCGCGTGGACGTTCGCCGTGCACGAGGAGGCCGACGGGATCCTCGTCCTGCGCGCCCTGCGGGGAGGGGTCTGGCGCGACCTCTACGCCTTCTCCCCGCAGCGCTACCACCCCGTCGACTACGTCCTGCTCAACCACTACAGCTCCTCCCACCCGAACTCCTCCTTCGTCGGGCGGACCGTCGTCCAGTACCCGGGCGCCTCCGTCCGGTTGGCGCTCGTGGACCGGGAGCTGTCGCGCCTCCACCCGGACGGGCGCGTCGAGCGGGAACCCGTCCCCGACGACGGACTGCTCGACCTGCTCGACCGGGAGTTCGGTCTCCGGCTGCCCGAGCGAGATGCGGCGGAACTGGTACGGATCCACCGCTCCGGGGACTGACCGGACCCGCGCCCGGCCCGTACGATGGCGCGGTGCTGGTCAAGTGGATTAGCTGCACGGTGACGGACCGACGCGCGTTCGAGCGCGGGCAGCGCAAATGGGCGGGGCTCCTCGGCGAACCCGGGTTCCGGGGCCAGGGCGGCGGCT
This sequence comes from Streptomyces sp. NPDC048606, assembly GCF_040650855.1. Lineage (NCBI taxonomy): Bacteria > Bacillati > Actinomycetota > Actinomycetes > Kitasatosporales > Streptomycetaceae > Streptomyces > Streptomyces sp. NPDC048606. The sequence continues at coordinate 81,606 of NZ_JBEZIB010000001.1, forward strand.
GGAGCCGGGGCCGGCCGGGGGTCGCGCACGTCTTCGGCTTCTGGGAGAGCCGCGCCTTCTACGACTCGTTCATGGCGCGCTCCCACGACCGCCTGGCGGCCGCGCAGAACGGCACCTACGCCGGCACGCGCATCACGCTCTTCGATCACCGCTTCGACGTGAAGACCGGCTTCGAGCCGCGTTTCCACGACGCCGACGTGGTCCGTGTCGCCCATGCCCGGGTCCGGGAGGGGCGCCTGGAACATTTCGCCCTGATGCAGGAGAAGGTGTGGAATCCGGCCATGGCCGGCTCCCCCGGGATGGTCCGCGGCCTCTTCGGGGAGGCCCCCGGCCGCGAGTTCCTCGTCCTGTCGATGTGGCGCTCCGCCGCGGAGCACGGCAAGTACCGGGAGGAGCGGGTGGAGCGGCTGTCGCTGCGCGCCCAGACCGAGGCCGACGTCGAGGCCCTGACCGGGGACGTCGTGGACCTGGAACCGGGCTGGACGGTATGACCGTAGGACGAACGGCCGGCTGATCGGCGTGCCCGGTGCGTGCGCGCCCCGATGGCCGAATAGGGTCGTGGGATGGTACGACCACGGCGCATCGTCCTTGTCCGGCACGGGGAATCAGAAGGCAACGTCGACGACACGGTGTACGAGCGGGAGCCCGACCACGCCCTGCGGCTGACCCGACGCGGCCACGAACAGGCCGCCGAGGCGGGCGTCCGGCTGCGCGAACTCTTCGGCGACGAGCACATCAGCGCCTACGTCTCCCCCTACCGGCGGACGCTCCAGACCTTCCGCGAGCTGCGCCTGGACCCCGCGCGGGTGCGGATGCGCGAGGAACCCAGACTGCGCGAACAGGACTGGGGGAACTGGCAGGACCGGGACGACGTACGGCTGCAGAAGGCCTACCGGGACGCGTACGGGCACTTCTTCTACCGGTTCGCGCAGGGGGAGTCCGGCGCCGACGTCCACGACCGGGTCGGGTCCTTCCTGGAGAGCCTCTACCGCAGCTTCGAGGCACCGGACCACCCCGAGAACGTCCTACTGGTGACGCACGGGCTGACGATGCGACTGTTCTGCATGCGCTGGTTCCACTGGTCGGTGGCCGAGTTCGAGGCCCTGTCCAATCCGGGCAACGGCGAATTCCGGGTGCTGATGCTCGGACCGGACGGCCGCTACCGGATGGACCGCCCATTTGAGCGGTGGACCACACCCGAGCCTTATGACCTGGACGGCTAGAGTGGCCCGGGATGACCGCTGATTCCGCTCCCGAAACGCGCTACGCGCGCGCGATGTCCAGCCTCAGAGGGCTGGCACTGGGTGACGCCCTGGGCTCCCAGTACTTCGTCCCCGTCAACTACCCGATGCTCAAGCGGCGCGAACTGCCGGCAGGCGACGAGACCTGGCAGTGGACCGACGACACCGAGATGGCCTGCTCGGTGCTGGCCGTCCTCGCCACGCACGGCCGCATCGACCAGGACGCGCTGGCGCGTTCGTTCGCCGACCACCACGACTTCGACCGGGGCTACGGGCCCGCCGTGAACCGCATGCTGCGGCTCGTCCGCGAGGGCGAGGACTGGCGCACGCTGGCCGCCGAACTGTTCAACGGGCAGGGCTCGTGGGGCAACGGCGCCGCCATGCGGATCGCGCCGCTGGGCGCCTGGTACGCGGACGACCCCGAGCAGGCCACCCACCAGGCGGAGATCTCCGCCTACACCACCCACCAGCACCGCGAGGCGGTCTGCGGGGCCATGGCGGTCGCCGCCGCCGCCGCGCTGGCGGCCTCCCCGGCCGGGACGCCCGGCGCCGGCGACCTGCTGGACGCGGTGATCGCACTGGTTCCGCGCAGCGCCGTGGGCGCCGGCCTGCGCCGCGCGCGCGGCATGCTCGACTACGACGACGCGACCACCGTCGCGGCCGTCCTGGGCTGCGGCCGACGCACCAGCGCGCACGACACGGTGCCCTTCGCGCTGTGGTCGGCCGCGCGGAGCCTGGACGACTACGAGCGGGCGTTCTGGACCACCGCACAGGTCGGCGGTGACGTGGACACCACGTGCGCGATCGTCGGCGGGATCCTGGGCGCGCGGGGCGAGAAGGCGCTGCCGCAGGCCTGGCTGGCCCGTACCGAGGACCTTCCCGCCTGGCTGCCGGGACCGGCCGCGTAGGTGTCGAGGGGGCCTTCCGCGGGCCCGACGGCACGCGCTGCCGCGCCCCTCGCCCGACTCGAACGGGTGAGGGGCGGACCCGACCGTGGACCGGGTTCGTGAGCAGCCTTCGGCAGGGTCCGAGATGGCGTTCGCGATGCGCTCACTCGCCGTCGCGACCATCGCCGCAGTCCTTCGCGAATGCGATTCCATGCAGATCGAGAGGCTTTGCCCGGCCTCCTGTGGTGACTCCGTGGGGCGAGGTGCGGGCTGGCTCGTGACCCCGTATGGCCTTTTCTGGTAAGGGCTGGTGTGCCTGTCGGTGTGGGGGGTGCAGCGTTCCAGGCCGTCCTCCCGGTGGCGCCGATGACCCGAGCGGGAATGTGCGGCCGTGAATTGTCTGCCGATGGGCCCGTCGTGCCGAGCGGCCGGGCGCTGGTCTCCCAGCTCGCTGTACGAGCCCCGCGCGCACCGTCCCGCACGGGTGATGGGTGGGGCGTACGAGCGGCGCGGGAGCGGCGTACGAGTGGTCCGGAAGGGCGGTCGCGAGCGGTGCGCGAGCCGCCGTCGAGCGCCCGTGGAGGGCGGCGTACGCGGGCCGTGCGCACATCCCCGCCGCGTCGAGGGTGGCCCGGGGTGTGCAGGCGGCTCCGGGCGGCGTAACCTTGCTGGCGCCATGCCGTACGAAGCACCCACCCACACCGTCGAGCGCTCGCTCCGTGCAACCACCGGCGCCAAGGTCATCGCCGGGGTCGACGAGGTCGGACGAGGGGCTTGGGCCGGTCCCGTCACCGTATGCGCGGCGATCACCGGTCTGCGCCGGCCGCCCGCGGGGCTCACCGACTCCAAACTGCTCACACCCAAGCGCCGCGACGCGCTGCTGGAGGTCCTCGAGGACTGGGTCACCGCCCACGCCCTCGGACACGCGTCCCCGGAGGAGATCGACGAGCTGGGGATGACGGCCGCGCTGCGACTCGCGGCGGTACGCGCGCTGGAGGCGCTGCCGGTGCGGCCCGACGCGGTGATCCTCGACGGCAAGCACGACTACCTCGGCGCGCCGTGGCAGGTCAGGACGGTGATCAAGGGCGACCAGTCCTGCGTCGCCGTGGCCGCGGCCTCCGTGATCGCCAAGGTCCGGCGCGACCGGATGATGGCCGAACTGGGTCAACCGGGAGACGGAACCGCGGACTTCGCCTTCGCGGCCAACGCCGGCTACCCCTCGCCCGTGCACCGGGCCGCACTCGAACTGCGCGGCCCCACCGTGTACCACCGGCTCTCGTGGTCCTACCTCGACGCGCTGCCGCAGTGGCGTCACCTGAAGAAGGTGCGCCGGAGCGAGGAGGCGATGGAACTGGAAAACGGAGGCCAACTCGGCTTCGATTTCTGATCGCACCCACGTGCCACCCACCGGTACGTTTCGTACCGGTGTTTGATAGATATCAACTCATGCCTCTCACCCCCGCCATCGAGGAGCCTCAGATTCACGAGAGTGCCCAGGGTCCCCGCGTCACGCCGGCCGCGAGCCGCACCGCGCAGACCCCCCGCCCCGTACCTGGTCCGCGTCCCGCCGCCGTACCCCGGCCCGGACGCCCCGGTCCCGTCCGTCCCGGCCCGCCCGCGCAGCGCGCGGCGCAGGCCACCGCCGGACCCGTTCCCGCAGCCCCCGCCGCGCCGTCCGTCTCGGCGGCCGTGCCGCAGCTCCAGGTGATCCCGGCCTCCGCCGAGGGCGCCCTGGACGCGGCCGAGGAGGCCGTGGACCTGCTGCTCGACACCGGGCGCGCGCCCGGTGACGTCCTGGTGATCACCACCGGCGACCCGCACCCGTGGGCCGCTCACGAGCTGTCCTTCGGCGAGGGCCGCTACTGGGCCCAGCACGATGCCAAGGACGACGTCTTCTACGCGGACGCCGCGCAGGTGCAGCGCGCCACGGGCCGTCCCGTCGTGGTCTTCGCGGCCAACGGCGGACCGGCCGGGGCGATCGCCGAGGCCCTGCCCGTCGCCCTCTCCAAGGCGGGTGCGCTGCTGATCGTCTGCGGTGACGTCGCGCAGATCAACTCCGTGCTGGGCACGGGCGTCTGACGCTCCGTACCCCACACGGGCGAGGGGCGGGGCGGGCCGACGGCCGGCCCCGCTGAAGTCCGAGGCCCGACCGGCCGTACACCCCGCCGGGAGTGCGGCGGCGAGGGCCGTCCGCGCCGCCGAGCCGCCCCTCAGGGCGCCGGGCGGCACGGTTTCGCCGGGCGCCGCCGCGTTCGTACGCCCCCGCACACGCGTGAGCGGACGTTCGTGGCCGCGCCCCCGCGAGCACGGGTCGGGCACCCGCCGTCGGGCGGCCGCCGCCACCCACGAGACGGCTCCGGCACGGCTCAGCGGGCGGCGGTCCGGCGCAGCGCCTCCGCCGCGCCGCCACCGGTCCGCAGGGTCAGCGGCGCCGGCTCCATGACCGTGGATCCGAGGTGTTCGGTCCGCGACCCCGCGCCCGGGCTGCGCCCGCCACGACCGTCACCGAGGACCTGCCACCCGCCGCGCGTCAGGGTGACGTAGGCGCCGCAGCGCAGGCCGTGCAGGGTGCAGGCGTCCCGCAGCCCCCACATCCAGGCCCCGTCCTCCTCCGTCCACCGCTCGTCGCCGTCGCGGCAGTACAGCAGCACCGCGGTCCGGACGGGGGTCCGTCGCCTCAGGTCGTGCGGGATGACGCGGCGCAGTCGCGACAGCAGCGCGTTGCGGGACTCCCACCCGTCGACCGAGGTCGACCGCTGGACGAAGGAGGCGCTCGCGACGATCCGTTCCTCCGGGCCGAGCACCGCCAGGACGGCGGTCGACGGCACCGGGGCGTGCAGGGAGTGCAGAGCGCTGACGACGTCGCGCGGATTGGTCAGCAGGGGGATCCCCGCAGCCGTCCACTCGGCGGGTTCGAGCAGTCTGCCGTGCCGGCTGACGCTGCCGGTGGCCGTCGTCAGCGTGGTGGTCGAGGGCGGGGCGAATCCGAAGGTCACGGTCCTCCCTTCGGGTACACGCCCGCGAGCGGGCACGGCTGGGCTGTGGGCGCGCTGCGGCGCGGCCCTGGGGAGTGCCGACGAGCCGAGCGGGAGCACTCCGATTCTCGCGTGGCCCGCGAGGGTGGGGCAATGAGCATTTGAGGCCGCAGACCGGAATTCGCCGGTATGCCGTTCATATCCTTGCCCCGCCACGCCGGAGACGACGCATTCCGCTACGGCTGGAGTGCGAGTACCAGCGGAAACACCCCCTGTGCGCCCGCCCGGCGCAGGAGCCGCGCGGACACCGCGAGGGTCCAGCCGCTCTCGGCGCGGTCGTCGACGAGGAGCACGGGACCCGCGGCCGAGGTCAGGGCGGCGGCCAACTCGGCGGGGACGGTCAGGGCCTGATGGAGTCCGCGTACGCGCTGGGCGCTGTTCGAGGACGGCAGCCCGAACTCCGGTACCCGGTCGGTGTACTCGAGTGACCCGAGCAGGGGCATCCGTCCGACCTCCGCGATCCGCGCCGCCAGGGAGGAGACCAGCAGGGGGCGGCTCCGCGAGGGCAGCGCGACCACGCCCACGGGGCGGGCCGGCGCGTCCGCCGCTCCGGAGGCCCAACCGCCCGGTCCCCGGGCCCAGTCGGCCAGCACGGCGACGACGGCCTGCGCGACATCGTCCGGAACGGGCTGGTCGGGTGCCTGGGCCGCGAGCATCGGACGGAGCCGGTTGCCCCAACCGATGTCGGAGAGCCGGCCCAGGGCCCGCCCCGTCGAGGCCTGTTCGCCGGCGGGGATGCGGCCCTTGAGGTCGACACCGACCGCCGCGAGCCCCGTCGGCCACATCCGACGCGGTTCCAGTTCCACGCCCGGGCGCCCCAGTTCACCGCGGGCGGTGTCCAGGGCCGCGGTGGAGACGTCCGCGGTGAAACGCGCCCCGGCGCAGTTGTCGCAACGGCCGCAGGGCGCGGCTTCCTCGTCGTCGAGCTGGCGGCGCAGGAACTCCATGCGGCAGGTTCCGGCCGCCGCGTAGTCGCGCATGGCCTGCTGTTCGGCGGCCCGCTGGCGGGCGACCCACGCGTAGCGCTCGGCGTCGTACACCCAGGGCTCGCCCGTGGACGTCCAGCCGCCCTTCACCCGGTGGACGGCGCCGTCCACGTCCAGCACCTTCAGCATCGTCTCCAGTCGGGTGCGGCGCAGGTCGACGAGGGGCTCCAGGGCGGGCAGCGACAGCGGCCGGCCGGCCTGGGCCAGGACGTCCAGGGTGCGGCGCACCTGCTCTTCCGGCGGGAAGGCGACGGAGGCGAAGTACTGCCAGATCGCCTCGTCCTCCCGGCCGGGCAGCAGGAGCACCTCGGCGTGCTCCACGCCACGCCCGGCGCGTCCCACCTGCTGGTAGTAGGCGATGGGGGAGGAGGGGGAGCCGAGGTGGACCACGAAGCCCAGGTCGGGCTTGTCGAAGCCCATGCCGAGGGCGCTGGTGGCCACGAGCGCCTTGACCCGGTTGGCCTGGAGGTCGTTCTCCGCCTGCTCGCGGTCGGCGTTCTCGGTCTTCCCGGTGTACGAGGCCACCGTGTGGCCCCGGTGGCGCAGGTAGGCGGTGACCTCCTCGGCGGCGGCCACCGTCAGGGTGTAGATGATCCCGGACCCGGGCAGGTCGGCCAGGTGGTCGGCGAGCCAGGCCAGCCGGTGCGCGGCGTCGGGCAGGGTGAGGACGGCCAGGCTCAGGCTCTCGCGGTCCAGCGGGCCGCGCAGCACCAGGGCGTCCGTACCGGCTCCCGTGCCGAGCTGTTCGGCGACGTCGGCCGTCACTCGGGCGTTGGCGGTGGCGGTGGTGGCCAGCACGGGGACGCCCGGGGGGAGGTCGGCCAGCATGGTGCGCAGGCGGCGGTAGTCCGGGCGGAAGTCGTGGCCCCAGTCGGAGATGCAGTGGGCCTCGTCGACCACCAGGAGGCCGGTGGCGGCGGACAGCTTGGGGAGCACCTGGTCGCGGAAGTCGGGGTTGTTGAGGCGCTCCGGGCTGACCAGCAGGACGTCCACTTCCCCCGCCGCGACCTCCGCCTGGATGCCCTCCCACTCCTCCGGATTGGCCGAATTGATGGTGCGGGCGCGGATTCCGGCGCGGGCCGCGGCCTCCACCTGATTGCGCATCAGCGCGAGCAGGGGGGAGACGATGACGGTCGGGCCGGCGCCGCTCGCCCGCAACAGGGACGTGGCCACGAAGTAGACCGCGGACTTGCCCCACCCCGTCCGCTGGACGACCAGCGCACGCCGCTTGTGGGCGACGAGGGCCTCGATCGCCCGCCACTGGTCCTCGCGCAGCCGCGCGGTGCCCGTGGGATCACCCACGAGCCGGGCGAGGACGGAGTCGGCCGAGGACCTCAGGTCTGCGTTCATGCCTCCATGCAACCCGATGCCTCCGACATCGCGCCAATGGCGCCCTGGCACCTGTGGATGTCGAAGGCCGGACGAGGAGCGCGTGCGAGGGTCCCCGCGGAGTTATCCACAGGGGTTTCGTGATCGTCCCGGACACGGGAACGTCGAGGCATGACGACGAACCACGCATCAGACGGGGCCGCCGGCCGCCCGGCCACGAGCCCGACCGACTGCCCCTCCAACCCCCAGATCACCCTGCGCAGCCCGGCCGAACTGGCCGACGCGCTGCCCTACATGCTCGGCTTCCACCCGACGGACTCCCTGGTCATGGTCACCGTCCAGGGAGAGGCCGGACGCTTCGGCGGCAGGCTGCGCGTGGGCATCCCCACCGCGCCCGCCGAATGGGAGGACACCGCCCGACAGGTCGCCGACTGCCTCATCCGGGGCAGTGAGCGGCGTGGGGGCAAGCCCGACGGGATCGTGCTCTTCCTGTGCCAGGACCCCCGGGACGGGGAGAGCCCGCAGCGGGTGATGACCAGGCTGAGGCCGTTCGCCCAACGGCTGCGGCTCGCCTGCGGCGCGCTGGACGTGCCCGTCCTGGAGGCCCTGTGCATCTCGGCAGGCCGCTACTGGTCCTACACCTGCGGCGGCACCGACTGCTGCCCGGCCGAGGGCACCCCCCTGGCGCAGCCCGGAACCTCCGTGATGGCGGCCACGGCCACCTTCGCCGGACTGCGCGTACGGGGATCCCTCAAGGACATCGAGGACCGGCTCGCGCCCCTGCGGGGCCCCTGGGCCGCCGAACAGGAGGAGGCCCTGGAACGGGCCGCCACGGCACTGGTGCCGAAGATCCTCGACGGGGCGACCCGCGAGGAGGTCGGCGCCGAGACCCTCGCCCTGGCCAGGGCCCTGATGCGCCGCATGACCCTCGCCCCGCCGGTCGAAGGAGGACCGTGCGCCGACGACTGGGACGACGCGCTGCTCGGACACGACGAGGCCGCCGCGCTGATCCTCGGACTGCAGGACCGCGAGATCCGCGACATCGCCGCCGAGTGGATGGAGGCGGACGAGGCGGCGCCCGCCCTGCGGCTGTGGCGGGCCCTCGCCCGGCGCTGCGTCGGGGCCTACGGGGAACACGCGGCGGCCCCGCTCACCCTCGCGGGCTGGGTGTCCTGGGCCGGAGGGGACGAGCCGACCGCCCGGATCGCCCTCTCCCTGGCGCTCCGGGCCGACGCCGACTACCGCTTCGCGCAACTGCTGCACCACGCCTGCAACGAGGGCATCGACCCCGAGGGCCTGCGCCGGTGCCTGCGCGAGGAACGCGGGCGCCGCGAGCGGAGCCGCCGCCGGCCCGCAGGCACCACTCGCCCGCCCGGGCGCAGGACCTCGGACCGACGCCGCCGCACGCCCCGCCGCAGCGAGGGGAACGAGCAGTGAGCGCCCGACGGACGGCGAGGAGCGGCTGCCCGGTTCGCCGGTGGTGGCACGCCTCGCGGACGAGCACACGGCACCGGAGCACCGCGCCGCCCCGGCAGCCGCCACCGGGGCCCGTGACCCGGGCGGGGGCGGGGGCGTTCCCCTGGAGGGTGACGGGAGCCCGGCCACGCCGTCGCCCAGCCGAACCGGCCGGCGCGCAGACAGGGCGACACATGGCTCCCCCCGTACCCGAAACCGACCCGGCGGGTGCCGCTCCGCCGGCGGCTCCCGCCACGCTCACCCCACCCCCTCCCGGGGCCGCCCCGCCGGTCGGGGCCGGGCCCCAGGGGGACCCGGCCGGTCCGCCGGACGACGCGGACCCCGCCCCGGGCCGCGCCGCCGGGCCTCACCGGGCGGCCCGGCAACCCGACGGGCGGGACGGGCCGACGTGGACCGGCCGTGTGCCCGTACCGGCCGCGGCGCCCGGGTCGGGCACCGGGCCCGGGTCCGGCCGCGCGGGCGAGGCGCCCCCCGGACACCCCGCGGCGGGCACGGCGCCCCCGAGCCGGCCCGAACTGCCGCCCGTACACGCCTCCGTCATCTGCGTCGCCGCGCCCGGCCTGGTGATCTCGCCCGAACACGGGCAGCTCACCGGCCGGGGCGTCGACGGGATCTACCGGTCCGGGAGGCGGCTGCTCTCCCGCTGCGTCCTGCGCGTCGGAGGCCGAGATCCCGTCTCCGTGCAGGGACGCGGCCTCGCCGCCGACCGGGCCTCCTTCACCGCCACCGTCCGCACCGGTGTCGAGGCCGGGCCCGACCCCGACATCGGCATCGAACGGGTCCGTCACGCCGACGGCACCGAGCACATCACCCTGCGCAGCTTCGCCGCGCGACCGCTGCGCCTGCCCGTGGAGGTCGCTCTCGGCACCGACCTCGCCGAACTGGCGGCGGTGGCGGCGGGCCGGGCCGGGCCGGAGCTCCCCGCCGCCGTACACGCGGGCGGCCTGCGCTGGAACGCCGCGGACACCTTCACCGTCACGGTCGCCGACCCCCCGCCCGACGACTGCCTCGCCTCCGCCGGACTCCTGCGCTGGGAAATCCCGCTGGGCCCCGGCGAATCCCGGACCATCGAGCTGCGCACCTCCCGGGACCGCACCGTACGGGCGCCCGCCGGGCGGGTCGCGAACCCGCTCGCCGACGCACGGGCCGAAGGGGACGACCCCAGGGCCGACGCCTGGTTCCGCACCAGCCTCGACGACCTGCGCGCCCTGCTCCTGCGGGACCCCGACCAGCCGGGCGACGCCTTCGCGGCCGCGGGAGCGCCGTGGAGACTGGGTCTGGCGCCGGCGGAGTCGCTGTGGGCCGCCCGGATGGCGCTGCCGCTCGGCACCGGCTTGGCCGCCGCCACCCTGCGCACGCTCGCCCGGACCCAGAGAGAGGGGTGCGGGCCCGACGCGGGGAAGATCCCGGGCCCGCTGCGCGCCGCGGGGGCGCAGCTGCCGCCCGGCTGCACCGGAACCGAAGCCACCCTCGCCTTTCCGACGGTGCTCGCCGAGGCCCGGCTGTGGGGGCTGGCCCAGGACGAGGTGGCCCGGCTGCTGCCCGCCGCCGAACGCTGCCTGGACTGGTTGCGCGGGGCGCTCGGGGCCGACGGGTTCCTCGCGGATCCCGACCCCGGGCCCCGACGCGTCGAGACCCAGGCCCACGCCCACCGGGCCGCGCTGCTCGGCGCCGACCTGCTCGAACGGTGCGGGCGGCCCGGAGCCGCGGAGTGGCGGGAGTGGGCCGCCGCATTGGCGCAGGGGTTCCGGGCCCGGTTCTGGATCGACGGCCCGGACGGCGGACGCCCCGCCGCCGCCCTGCACCCCGACGGGCGTCCGCTGCCCCGACTCACCGGAGCCGCCGCGCACCTGCTGGACACCGGTCTGCTGGGCGGGGGCCGGCTCGCTGCCGGTCTGCTGGACCCCGTCCGCACGGAGCAACTCGCCCGTCTCCTCGGCTCCCCGGGCATGGACTGCGGCTGGGGGCTGCGGAGCATGGCCCTCAGAGAGCCGGGACACAACCCCTTCGGCCACCGGTCCGGCGCCGTCCGCGCCCACGAGAGCGCCGTCGCGGTGGCCGGGTTGATCCAGGCCGGCTTCGAGAAGGAGGCCGCGGGGCTGCTCCGCGGACTGCTCGACGCGGCCGAGGCGTTCGACCACCGGCTGCCCGAGATGTACGCGGGCCGGCAGCGCACCGCCGACAGTGCCCCCCTGCCCCACCCGGCGGCCTGTCGACCGGCGGCGGTGGCGGCCGCCGCCGGGATCCACGCGCTCGTCGCCCTCGCGGGGATCCGTCCCGACGCCCCGGCCGGGGCGGTCGCCGTGTCACCGCCGGCGGGTGCCCCCCTCGGCGCCCTGCGCCTGTCGGACCTGCGGGTGGCGGGGGAGCCGTTCACCGTCCGGATCAGCCGGCTCGGCGTCGGCATGGTGGAGGAGGCGGCCGATGGGCTCCAACTGGGAGGTTGAGACGACCCGTCCGGACCCCGCCCGTCCGGGCCGGGTCGGGTCGGGAGGCCGCCGGGGCGGCCGCGCGGGAGGGGCGGGCGTGCTCGGCAGGCTGCGCGTCGGGTTCCGGATCACCGTCTCCGGGATCGCGAAAGCTCTGTTTATCGTCAGGAAGACGACTATGATCGGCGCATGTCTCCCTACGACCCGTCGGCCTTCCCGCCCTTCGCCGTCACCGTCGACCTGGTCGTGCTCACCGTACGGCGCCACGCGCTCTGCGCGCTGGCCGTCAGACGCGGTGAGCAACCGTTCCAGGGACGATGGGCACTGCCCGGCGGCTTCGTCCGCGGAGACGAGGACCTCGGGGCGGCAGCGGCCCGGGAACTCGCCGAGGAGACCGGCCTGTGCGCGCACGACGCGGCCGTGCCCGGCGTCGACAAGGGCGCCCACCTCGAACAGCTCGCCACCTACGGTGACCCGCGGCGGGACCCCCGGATGCGGGTGGTCAGCGTCGCTCACCTGGTCCTCGCCCCCGACCTGCCCGCACCGCGCGCCGGCGGGGACGCCAACGGCGCCCGCTGGGCCCCCGTCGACGAACTCCTCGAAACCCCGGACCAGCCTTCCGCCGGGCTCGCCTTCGACCACGCGCGGATTCTCGCCGACGGGGTGGAGCGGGCCCGCTCGAAGATCGAGTACTCCTCCCTGGCCACCGCCTTCTGTCCGCCCGAGTTCACCGTCGGGGAGCTGCGCCGGGTCTACGAGGCCGTGTGGGGCGTGGCGCTCGACCCGCGCAACTTCCACCGCAAGGTCACCGGGACCCCCGGCTTCCTGGTTCCGGCCGGAGGCACCACGACCCGTCAGGGCGGCCGACCCGCCCAGCTGTTCCGCGCCGGCGGCGCGACCCTGCTCAACCCCCCGATGCTGCGGCCGGAGGTCTGAGCCACCCGGGGCGGGGCCACCGCCCCGGGGTCCGGTGGCATGCCGGCCGACACGCACCCGACCCACACGGGCAGAGTGCGTCGAAAATCGGACATATCGCGTTATCTTTCTTGCGGTACTCACCCTGCCGCAGAGCGGTCTCACCCCCCGCGAGAGAAGCGATGCTCCAGGCCATCGGACTCACCAGCTCCCCCCGTCGAAACCACTCCCCCCTCGTGGACGACCTCACCTTCGAGGCCCGCCCGGGATGTGTGACAGCCCTGCTCGGAGAACCGGGTTCGGGCAAGACCACCGCGCTGCGGCTCATGCTCGAACTCGAACCGGGTCGGGGCGTCACCTACTTCCGGGGTCGCCCGCTGCACCGGGTCCCGCATCCCGCCCGCGAGGTCGGAGTGCTCCTGGGTGACGTCCCCGGGCACCCCTCCCGGACCGTCCGCAACCAACTGCGGATGCTCTGCGCCGCGGTCGGTGTGCCCGCCTCCCGGGCGGACGTGCTGATGGAGGTCGTCGGCATCGCCGGACTGCGCGACCAGCGGCTCGGCTCCCTCTCGGCCGGCATGGACCGCCGTCTCGGTCTGGCGGTCGCCCTGCTCGCCGACCCCTGCACCCTCCTGCTCGACGAACCCGCCGCCGGGCTCCCCGCCCGCGAACGGGCCTGGCTCTACGGACTCCTGCGCCGGCACGCCGCCCTCGGCGGAGCGGTGCTCTACACCACCGACGACGCCAAGGAGGCGGCCCGCAACGCCGACCGGGTCGTCTCGATCGCCTCGGGCCGCCTCGTCGCCGACCAGGACGTCGCGGACTTCGCGCGCACCCGACTGCGCCCGCGGGTCGCGGTGCGCACCCCGCACGCGGCGCGGCTCGCCGACGTGCTGGGCCGCGAGGCCCGGGCCGCCCAGCGGGCCGTGGAGATCGTCGAGGAGAGCGGCAACCGCCTGTCCGTGTACGGAAGCGACTGCGCCGAGATCGGCGAGGCGGCCTTCCGCAACGGGGTCCTCGTCCACCAGATCGCCGACGAGACCGGCGACGCCGGAGCCCCGGTCCCGCCCGTCCCGCAGGCCCGCACCCGTACCGGCGTCGCGGTGCGGACGGAGGCCCGTATCGAGGTCGCCGCCCACGCGCGGGCGACCACTCCCTCTCCCGCGGTCCCGCCCGGCACGCTCCCGGAGGCCTTCGCGATCCCCGGTCACCCCCCGCTCCCCGACGGGTCCCATCCCGACGCACAGCGCGCCGCCGAGGCCGGTACCGAGGACCGGCCCGAGGTCCGGGCCGACGGGCGGGGCGAAGGCCGTGCCGACTCCCGGCCCGAAGCCTCCTGCGAAGCCCACCCCGCAGGGGCGGCCTCGGGGGGCGAGCCCTCGGGTGCGGCCTCGCGGGCCCTTCCCCCGGTGCGCCGCGTCCGTGGCCCGCTGCGGCCGGTGCGCTACGAACTGCTGCGCGTCTTCGGCACCGCGGCCCCCTACCTGACGGCCGCCCTCGTCGTCGTCGTGTCCGTCGTCACCGCCCTGCTGCTCGCCCGCGCCGGTCACGCCCCGCGGACCCGCATCCTCGCCGCCTGGCCGGAGCTGTCGCCCCTGCCGCCCGCCGCCCTCGGCGCCGGGTTCCTCGGCGCCCTCGCCTTCGGCGAGGAGTACCGCTACCCCGCCCTCGCGGCGGCCCGCGGCACCGTGCCGCGACGATTGGGGCTGCTCCTCGCCAAGCTCGGTGTCTGCGCCGCCCTCGCCCTGACCCTCGGAGCGCTGGTCGTCGCGGCCGACGCGGCCGCCCTCCGCCTCGTGTTCGACGCCGCGGGCCCCCTGGGCGCTCCGGCGAACGTGGTCTCCCCGGTGTTCGGTTGGGCCGGACTGCTCGTCGGTTCCGCCTGGGCCGGGGTCCTGGCCTCCGGCGCGTTCCGCTCCGTCTCGGCCGGACTGGCCGCGGTGCTCGCCGTGCCGGTGATGGTGGCGCCGCTGGTGCGCAAGGCGCTCGAAGGGCCGTCCGCGTACCCGATGGACGGCCTCGCCTCCCGACTGCGCGGACTGAGTTGGACGCCGTGGCCGCCCGAGGCGGACCGGCTCGTCGTGGGGGCCCTTCGAGTGATGGCCCAACCCGTGGGAACGGCACTGGTGTTGTCGCTTATGGTCCTGTTGTGCGCCTATGGGTTCACAGGATTGCGCGGTCGCGTCCGTTGGTGATCGATCCGGTGCGGGAGTTGACGCCCGGGGGATCGGGGAAGTCCGGATCGCACCCCATCATGCGAAGGGGACCGCAACTCCTCGCAAAAGGCCCGGTTCTTTACGATAAGTCGTCAATTGCGTAGGTGGCACCGATCACCCTTTCGTGTGCTTTTCACCAAAGACCTCAAGGGTCATGGAGGCACGACCGACAAAGGATTCGTGAGTACCCTTGCGCACACCATGATGACCGCCGCCCGCCATGCCGACACCGGCCTCGCCGGCTCGGGCGAACTCGACCGCTACCCCTACCCGGAGGCATCCGGGTCCGACCGCGTCGGCCCGCCCCACTGGGACGGCGCCGACGTCGAGTTGAGCCGTGTCGGCCGCCGCGCGGCGGGCAGCCGCGGCCGCGGACTGCACGGCCAACTCGTCCAGCAGCTCGGCCAGATGATCGTCTCCGGCGACCTCGGCGCGGACCGCCCCCTGGTCCCGGAGGAGATCGGCCAGCGCTTCGAGGTCTCCCGCACCGTCGTACGCGAGTCGCTGAGGGTCCTGGAGGCCAAGGGCCTCGTCAGCGCCCGCCCCAACGTGGGCACGCGCGTGCGGCCGGTGGCCGACTGGAACCTGCTCGACCCCGACATCATCGAATGGCGGGCCTTCGGACCCCAGCGCGACGACCAGCGCCGCGAGCTCAACGAGCTCCGCTGGACGATCGAGCCGCTGGCCGCCCGCCTGGCCGCCGGCCACGACCGCCCGGACATCCAGCAGCGCCTCGCCGACATGGTCGAGATCATGGGCCACGCCCTCGGCCAGGGCGACGCCATCACCTTCACCCGCGCCGACAACGAGTTCCACGCCCTCCTGATCCAGATCGCCGGCAACCGCATGCTGGAGCACCTCTCCGGCATCGTCTCCGCCGCGCTCCAGGTGTCCGGCGGCCCCGTCACCGCCTGCGACCGCCCCAGCGAGACCTGCGTCGCGCACCACGCGCGCATGGTCGAGGCCCTCGCCGCGGGGGACGCCACGGGGGCCGAGAACGCCATGCGCCAGCTGCTGACGGTGCATCCGGAGGTCGAGCGCGTGGTCCCCGCCCCGCGCGAGCACTGACCCGCCGACGCGCGGGGGCGCGGGGTGCACCACTGTCGCCGGGCCCGAGTACGGGCCCGGCGACTCCGGCGTGCGGGGCCGCCGCGCGCCCCGGGCGGGGCGCGTACGCCCGTGGTACCGGCGTGTGCGCGGGGCGGATGTGATTCGGGCCACGAAAGATTGGGCGTAACGCTCCGCGACGTCACGCGATGACCTAAGCAGTGATGGCCGACGGAGGGAAGACAGCAGCCCTTGGGGATGCTGGACAGCTCCCCGGCCCCTGCCCGCGCCCCCGGCCCATCCCCAGTCGGTGGTCGTCGGCTCCGGTCCAGCACCAGGCCGGGGTCGGAAGCCGTTCCCATCGTTCCGAGAGGTTGTTCGTGTCGGCCAGCACATCCCGTACGCTCCCGCCGGAGATCGCCGATTCCGAGTCTGTGATGGCGCTCATCGAGCGGGGCAAGGCCGAGGGGCAGATCGCCGGCGATGACGTGCGTCGGGCCTTCGAGGCTGACCAGATTCCTGCGACCCAGTGGAAGAATGTTCTGCGCAGCCTCAACCAGATCCTCGAGGAAGAGGGTGTGACGCTGATGGTCAGTGCCGCGGAATCGCCCAAGCGCACCCCCCGCAAGAGCGTCGCGGCGAAGAGCCCCGCCAAGCGGACGACGACGACCCGGACCGTCGCGGCGAAGCCCGCGGCCGCGCCGACCGCGGCCGACGCTCCCCCGACCGGGGAGAACGGGACGGCGACCCCCGAGCCCGTGGACGGCCTCGCCGAGACGGACGCCGCCGAACCCGTCGCGAAGAAGACGGTGGCGAAGAAGGCGACGGCCAAGAAGACCGCCGCGAAGAAGACGACCGCGAAGAAGACGGCGGCCAAGAAGACCGCCGCCAAGAAGGACGCGGACGAGGGCGACGACGAGACCCCCGACGAGGGTCCCGACGCGGCGAAGGCCGAGGGCGAG
Source organism: Streptomyces sp. NPDC048606 (assembly GCF_040650855.1). NCBI lineage: Bacteria > Bacillati > Actinomycetota > Actinomycetes > Kitasatosporales > Streptomycetaceae > Streptomyces > Streptomyces sp. NPDC048606. Next base: position 98,129 of record NZ_JBEZIB010000001.1, read on the forward strand.
GAAGAGGAGGAGGGCGAGGGCAACAAGGGCTTCGTCATCTCCGACGACGAGGACGACGCCCCCGCCCAACAGGTGGTCGTGGCGGGAGCCACCGCCGACCCCGTCAAGGACTACCTCAAGCAGATCGGCAAGGTCCCCCTCCTCAACGCCGAGCAGGAGGTCGAGCTCGCCAAGCGCATCGAGGCCGGACTCTTCGCCGAGGACAAGCTCGCGAACTCCGACAAGCTCGCGCCCAAGCTCAAGCGCGAGCTGGAGATCATCGCCGAGGACGGTCGCCGCGCCAAGAACCACCTTCTGGAGGCCAACCTCCGCCTCGTGGTCTCGCTGGCCAAGCGCTACACCGGCCGCGGCATGCTCTTCCTGGACCTGATCCAGGAGGGCAACCTGGGTCTGATCCGCGCCGTGGAGAAGTTCGACTACACCAAGGGCTACAAGTTCTCCACGTACGCGACCTGGTGGATCCGGCAGGCGATCACCCGGGCCATGGCCGACCAGGCCCGCACCATCCGCATCCCGGTGCACATGGTCGAAGTGATCAACAAGCTGGCCCGCGTCCAGCGGCAGATGCTCCAGGACCTGGGCCGCGAGCCCACCCCGGAGGAGCTGGCCAAGGAACTCGACATGACCCCCGAGAAGGTCATCGAGGTCCAGAAGTACGGCCGCGAGCCGATCTCCCTGCACACGCCGCTCGGCGAGGACGGCGACAGCGAGTTCGGTGACCTCATCGAGGACTCCGAGGCCGTCGTCCCGGCGGACGCGGTGTCCTTCACGCTCCTCCAGGAGCAGCTGCACTCGGTCCTCGACACGCTCTCCGAGCGCGAGGCGGGCGTGGTCTCGATGCGCTTCGGCCTCACCGACGGCCAGCCCAAGACGCTGGACGAGATCGGCAAGGTCTACGGGGTCACCCGCGAGCGCATCCGCCAGATCGAGTCCAAGACCATGTCGAAGCTGCGCCACCCGTCGCGTTCGCAGGTGCTGCGCGACTACCTCGACTGATCGGGGAGCCGACACCGCTCGCGCCCGCACACACCGTTCGGCCGGGCCCCTGAGGGGGTCCGGCCGACGTGCGTCCGGGGCGGGGCGGGGCGGAGGCGACGGGACGGGACGACACGGCGCGGTGCGGTGCGGTGCGTTCCTTCGGGAGGGGCGCACCCGTCGGCGGTACGTACGCCGGTCGGGGCGCGCACGTCCGCCGGGGCACGCGCGCACGTCGCTCGTGCGGGTGCGCCGCCGTTCGCGCGGGTGCGCACGGCCACGGGTCATTCCACTCTGGGTGGAGTCGTACACACTCAGCGTCAGGAGACCCTATGCGTCTTTCCCTGCCCCGTGCCCTGGTGGGCGCCCTGGCCCTGGTGGCGGGCGCCGCCGCGACTCCGCTGGCCCCGGCCCCCGGGGCCGCCGCCGACGGCGTCGTCATAGGTGGCAAGCCGGTGAAGGTGGCGGACAGCCCCTGGGTGGTGGCCCTCGCCAGCCGTGACCGGTTCGGGGGTATCCGCGACGGGCAGTTCTGCGGCGGGGTCCTCGTAGCCCCGACCACGGTCGTGACGGCCGCCCACTGCCTGGGCCGCCAGGTGTTGGGCGGCCCCGTCGAGTCCCTCACCGACCTGCGGGTGATCACCGGCCGTACGGAACTGCACGGCGACGAGGGCCGCGAGATCGCGGTCAGCGCGGCCCGGGTCAATCCGGACTACGACGCCCGCAGCAACGCGGGGGACCTGGCGGTGCTGGAGCTGGCCGAGGCCGTGCCGGCGGCCCACGTCCTGCCGATGGCGACGGCCGGTGACGAGGCGTACGCGGCCGGTACGGACGCGGACGTCTACGGCTGGGGCGACACGAGCGGCTTCGGGGACTACGCGTACGGGCTGCGGGCGGCGCGCGTGACGGTGCTGGACGACGAGTCCTGCCTGCGGGCGTACCCGGGGGGCGCGGACGGCCGCTACCTCGCGGAGTCCATGGTGTGCGCCGGCGACCAGGGGGGCGGCAAGGACGCCTGTCAGGGGGACAGCGGGGGGCCGCTGGTGGCTCGGGGCCGGTTGATCGGGCTGGTGTCCTGGGGGCGGGGCTGCGGGCGCGCGGACAGCCCGGGGGTGTACACGCGGATCGCGCCGTTGGTCGCCTTCGTGAGCGGCCCTGAGAGCGGCTCGCGCCAGGACGGGGTGTAGGACACCGTACGGGGCGCCCGGAGGGGCTCCAGGCGCCCCGTACGGCCCGGCAAGGGGGTGCGGGGGTCGAGCGGTGCACCCGGTGCGGGAAGTGCCCCGGATATGAGGACGGGCGACGTCCCTGGGTTACAGGGGCGCCGCCCGTCGACCGGCCGGGCCGGTCCTTGCTCGTCGGATGCGAGGTCAGGCCTTGTGTCAGCGGTCCTCGTGGTCGGCCGTGTTGGCGGCCGGAGCGGTGAGCCGCTCGGTCTCATCCTGTATTTCCGCGGCGATCTTCTTGAGTTCCGGCTCGAACTTACGCCCGTGGTGGGCGCAGAAGAGCAGTTCACCACCGCTCAGGAGGACGACGCGCAGATATGCCTGGGCGCCGCAACGGTCGCATCGGTCAGCGGCCGTCAGCGGGGTCGCGGGGGTCAGAACAGTAGTCACGTCGCCTCTTCTCTAGCTCGACGAGCTGTCGTACCAGGGTCAACATCCAACCAGGCCGAAAACGTTCCCGCTCGCGGCTTTTCCTCGAAACTTCCTTCCGAAGCTGGCCGGCTGTTGCCGGTTGGCGGCGAAGGAGCCGTATTGCGTTGCTTTACGGTTTCGCGTTGTCAGTCGTTCGCTTGTAGCAGTTCCCGTCCTCCCCGGCGTGAGTGCCGGTTGTTCATGAGGACGTGCCCGAACCCTAAATGGTTCATGCCTGGAAGGGAACGTGATGTTTGCTTCACCCTGACGGGGGATCGAACACCCGTGCGGATCTGGACTAGGCTGTGGAACCCACGAGGGTGGCGTTGCATCGGCTCTACCAGGCCTCGGTACCCTTCGACCGGCAACCGAGCCACCCCTGCGCCCGACCGGGCCAGAAAAGAAATTCAGCGAGGAGCGAACTGCGTGACCGCCGACACGTCCGTGCCTTCCAGCGCGCTGCTGTCCGGAGCAGACCGGGACGGCTCCAACTACACCGCGCGGCACCTGCTCGTCCTCGAAGGCCTCGAGGCCGTCCGCAAGCGCCCCGGCATGTATATCGGGTCCACCGACAGCCGAGGCCTGATGCACTGCCTCTGGGAGATCATCGACAATTCCGTCGACGAGGCCCTGGGCGGCTACTGCGACCACATCGAGGTCGTCCTCCACGAGGACGCCTCGGTCGAGGTCCGCGACAACGGCCGGGGCATCCCGGTCGACGTCGAGCCCAAGACCGGTCTCTCCGGGGTCGAGGTCGTCATGACCAAGCTTCACGCCGGCGGCAAGTTCGGCGGGGGCTCCTACGCGGCCTCCGGCGGCCTGCACGGCGTCGGAGCCTCCGTGGTCAACGCCCTGTCGGCCCGCCTCGACGTCGAGGTCGACCGGGGCAGCTCGACGCACGCCATCAGCTTCCGGCGCGGCGTTCCCGGCCTCTTCACCGAGCAGGGCGCCGAGAGCCCCTTCGACCCGGGGAACGGCCTGCGCAAGGTCAAGCGGATCGCCAAGGGCAAGACCGGCACCCGGGTCCGCTACTGGGCCGACCGGCAGATCTTCCTCAAGGACGCCCGCCTCAACCTGGAGACGCTCTACCAGCGCGCCCGCCAGACCGCCTTCCTCGTCCCCGGCCTGACCATCGTGGTCCGCGACGAGCGGGCCATCGACGGCGCGGGCAAGACCGAGGAGACCTTCCGCTTCGACGGGGGCATCAGCGAGTTCTGCGAGTACCTCGCCCAGGACAAGGCCGTCTGCGACGTGCTGCGCCTGACCGGCTCCGGGACCTTCAAGGAGACCGTCCCGGTCCTGGACGACCGCGGCCACATGACCCCCACCGAGGTCACCCGCGAGCTGGGCGTGGACATCGCCCTGCGCTGGGGCACGGGCTACGAGACCAACCTCAAGTCCTTCGTGAACATCATCGCCACCCCCAAGGGCGGCACCCACGTCTCCGGCTTCGAGCGCTCGGTCGCCAAGACCGTGAACGAGGTCCTGCGCTCGGCGAAGCTGCTGCGCGTGGCCGAGGACGACGTGGTCAAGGACGACGCGATGGAGGGCCTCACGGCCGTCGTGACCGTCCGGCTCGCCGAGCCGCAGTTCGAGGGCCAGACCAAGGAGGTGCTCGGCACCTCGGCCGCGACCCGCATCGTCGCCGCGGTGGTCGCCAAGGAGCTGAAGGCGTTCCTGACCTCGACCAAGCGGGACGACAAGCAGCAGGCCCGCGCCGTGATGGAGAAGATCGTCGCGGCCGCCCGGACCCGCATCGCGGCCCGCCAGCACAAGGAGGCCCAGCGCCGCAAGACCGCGCTGGAGTCCTCGTCGCTGCCGGCCAAGCTGGCCGACTGCCGCAGTGACGACGTGGACCGCAGCGAGCTCTTCATCGTCGAGGGCGACTCGGCCCTCGGTACGGCCAAGCTCGCGCGGAACTCGGAGTTCCAGGCGCTGCTGCCCATCCGGGGCAAGATCCTCAACGTCCAGAAGTCCTCCGTCTCGGACATGCTCAAGAACGCCGAGTGCGGCGCGATCATCCAGGTCATAGGAGCCGGCTCGGGCCGCACCTTCGACCTCGACGCCGCCCGCTACGGCAAGATCGTCCTGCTCGTCGACGCCGACGTCGACGGCGCCCACATCCGCTGCCTGCTGCTCACGCTCTTCCAGCGCTACATGCGGCCGATGGTGGAGGCGGGCCGGGTCTTCGCGGCCGTGCCGCCCCTGCACCGCATCGAGCTGGTCCAGCCGAAGCGCGGCCAGGACAAGTACGTCTACACGTACTCGGACAGCGAACTGCGCCGCACGCTCCTGGAGTACCAGCGCAAGAACATCCGCTACAAGGACTCGATCCAGCGGTACAAGGGCCTCGGCGAGATGGACGCCGACCAGCTCGCGGAGACCACGATGGACCCCCGCTTCCGCACCCTGCGGCGGATCAACATCGGCGACCTGGACTCCGCGGAGCAGGTCTTCGACCTGCTCATGGGCAACGAGGTGGCCCCGCGCAAGGAGTTCATCACCGGCTCCGCGGCCACCCTGGACCGCTCGCGCATCGACGCCTGATCCGTACCGGTCGGCTCCGGGAGCGTCGGACGCGCCCGGAGCCGATTCCCGCGCACGGCACACCGGTGCTCTTCCCTCCATCACCTGAAGGAGTGAAGAGCACCGGGACACCAGTCCGGAATCCAGCCATTCCGCACATCCTTGTGGGCACGCGGCCAATGCGGCGGCGGACAAGGAGAGTTCGGTGGACAAGCACGACGGTCGTGATGCCGGAACGATCCGGCTGGACGACCCCTGGTACGACGCTCTGGCCGTGGGCTGGGGCGAGGGCGACGAGCCGGTCCCGGTCGGACCCGCCGCCGAGGGGCGGACCGCGCCCGACGCCTCCGACATCTACCTGGAGGTACAGCGCAGCGCCGCCTTCCAGGAGGTCCGCGCCCGGTACCGAGGGTTCGTCGTTCCCGCGACCGTCGGCTTCCTCCTGTGGTACGTCGCCTACGTGATCGCGGCGACGGCGGCGCCCGGGTTGATGTCCCGGCCCGTGTTCGGCGCCGTCAACGTGGCCCTCCTCGCCGGTCTGGGACAGTTCCTCAGCACCTTCCTGCTGACCTGGGCGTACGCCCGGCACGCGCGGTTGCGCCGGGACCGGGCCGCCCTCGACCTGCGCTGGACCGTCTTCGAGCAGGAGCGCGGCCAGGAGCGCGGTCGCCGGCGGGGTGAGGGCCGATGACCACCGAGCACCGGATGCTGGCTCTGGTCCTCTTCAGCCTCTTCATCGCCGTCACCCTCGGCATCACGACCTGGGTCAGCCGCAACCGGCACGGCTCGGCCGAGGAGTTCTACGCGGGAGGACGGCTGTTCTCCCCCATGGAGAACGGTTTCGCCATCGCCGGCGACTACATGTCCGCCGCCTCCTTCCTGGGCATCTCCGGCCTCATCGCCCTCTTCGGATACGACGGCCTGCTGTACTCGGTCGGCTTCCTCGTCGCCTGGCTCATCGTGCTGTTCCTGGTCGCCGAACTGGTCCGCAACTGCGGGCGCTTCACCCTCTCCGACGTCGTCGCCGCCCGGATGCGGGAACGCCCGGTGCGGATCGCCGCCGGGACCTCCTCGGTGGTGGTCTCCGTGCTGTACCTGGTCGCGCAGATGGTGGGCGCGGGCAGCCTCGTGGGGCTGCTGCTCGGGGACTCCGGCCCCGGCGCCCGGACCCTGACCGTCATCGGGGTCGGCGCGCTGATGGTCGTCTACGTGTCCTTCGGCGGCATGCGGGCCACCACCTGGATCCAGATCGTCAAGGCCGTCCTGCTGATGGGGGGCGCGGTCGCGCTGACCGTGCTGGTCCTGCTGCGCTTCCACGGGAACCTCGACCACCTGCTCTCCTCGGCCGCCGAACGCAGCGGGCACGGGGCCCGGTTCCTCGGTCCCGGACTGCGGTACGGCGGCAGCTGGACGGACAGGATCGACTTCATGAGCCTCGGGCTCGCCCTCGTCCTGGGCACGGCCGGGCTGCCGCACATCCTGTCGCGCTTCTACACGGTGCCGACGGCCCGGGCGGCACGCCGCTCGGTGGTGTGGGCCATCGGCCTGATCGGCGGCTTCTACCTGATGACCATCGTGCTCGGCTTCGGCGCGGCCGCGCTGGTCGGGCCGGACGAGGTGAAGGCCTCCAACGCCTCCGGGAACACCGCGGTCCCGCTGCTCGCGGCCCAACTCGGCGGCGGCGCCGGATCCACCGGTGGCGCGGTGCTCTTCGCCCTGGTCGCCGCCATCGCCTTCGCGACGATCCTCGCGGTGGTCGCCGGGATCACCCTCGCCTCCTCGGCCTCCGTCGCGCACGACCTCTACGCCTCCCTCAAGCGCCGGCATGCCCGTCAGCGCAGCGAGGTGGCCGTGGCCCGGACCGCCGCCGTCGGCATCGGGGCCGTGGCGATCGCCCTCGGGCTGCTCGCCCAGGACATGAACGTGGCCTTCCTGGTGGGGCTCGCCTTCGCGGTGGCCGCCTCGGCGAACCTGCCGGCGCTGCTGTACTCGCTGTTCTGGCGGGGTTTCACCACGCGGGGGGCCGTCTGGGCGGTGTACGGGGGACTGGTTCCGGCGGTCCTGCTGGTGGTGCTCTCGCCGGTGGTCTCGGGGAGCCCCGAATCGCTCTTCCCCGGCGTGGACTTCCAGTACTTCCCGCTCCAGAACCCCGGGATCGTCTCTATCCCGCTCGGCTTCCTCGCGGGCTGGCTGGGCACCGTCACCTCCGGTGAGGAGGCCGACGAACGACGGCACGCGCAGACGGAGGTCCGCTCCCTGACCGGGGCCGGGGCGGTCTGAGCCGAAGCGGGCGGGGCCACTCGGGTCCGGGGCCCCGCCCGGGTTCAGGGCCGCGCCCGTGTGGCCCCGGTGTCTCACGTACCGGTGGACGGGCGCCAGGCGTAGCGGTGTTCGGGGCGGCCGGTCTCCCCGTAGCGCAGGGCCAGGGTGACCCTGCCCGCCCGGTCGAGGAGCTTGAGGTAGCGCTGCGCGGTCTGGCGGCTGATGCCGGCGCGGTCGGCGACCTGCTGGGTGGACAGGGGCCCCTCGGCGGTGCGCAGGACCTGGCGGACGAGTTCGGCGGTGGTGGGGGAGTGGCCCTTGGGCAGTTCGTTCGGGGCGCCGGCGGCGGCGAGGGCACCGAAGATGCGGTCCACCTCGTCCTGTTCGGCCTCCCCGCCGCCGGAGAGGGAGCGTCGCAGGGCGGCGTAGGCCTCCAGTTTGGCGCGCAGTCCGGCGAAGGTGAACGGTTTGACCAGGTACTGGAGGGCGCCCAGGCGCATGGCGGCCTGGACGGTGGCCAGGTCGCGGGCGGCCGTGACCATGATCACATCGGTGTGGTGGCCCTGTTGGCGCAGGCGGCGGACGAGGTCGAGTCCGTTCTCGTCGGGGAGGTAGTGGTCGAGCAGGAGCAGGTCGACGGGGCGGTCGGTGAGGAACTCCAGTGCCTCGGCCGCCGAATGGGCCTGTCCGCAGACCCGGAACCCGGGAACCTTCGCGACGTAGGCCGCGTTGATCAGGGCGACACGCACGTCGTCGTCGACGACCAATACGTGGATCGGGGTCTCGTTCACCGCAGGGCCTCCGGAAGTACGACGGAGAACTCCGCCCCTCCGTCCTCTGCTTCGCCGGCCCGGGCGCTGCCGCCCTGCCGCTCCGCGAGACGGCGTACGAGGGCGAGGCCGAGGCCGCGCTCGCGGTGGGCCTTGGGCTGCTTGGTCGACCAGCCCTCGGTGAAGATCTCCTCGCGGCGCCCGGCGGGGATGCCGGGGCCGCTGTCGCGCACGGTCACCACGGCCGTGCGGCCCTGCGCGCGGATGTCGACCTCGACCAGGGGCGAGGCCGAGCCCACGGCCGCGTCGAGGGCGTTGTCGACGAGGTTGCCGAGGATCGTCACGAGGCCGCCCGGGTCGACGAGGCGATCGGGCAGCAGCGCCGCGGGAGCGAGGCGCAGGGGGACGCCGCGTTCGGCGGCGACGGTGGCCTTGCCCACCAGGAGTGCTGCCAGCAGGGGGTCCTGGACCTTCTCGGTGACCTGCTCGGCGGTGCTGCGGTGCACGCCCACGACCTCCGTCACGAAGGCGACGGCTTCCTCGTGCAGGCCCAGTTCGAGGAGGCCCAGCAGGGTGTGGAGGCGGTTGGCGTGCTCGTGGTCCTGGGCGCGCAGGGCGTCGATCAGGCCCCTCGTGGAGTCCAGCTCGCGGCCCAGGTGCTCGACCTCGGTGCGGTCGCGCAGGGTGGCGACGGCGCCGCCGTCGGCGGTGGGCATCCGGTTGGCGACCAGGACGCGCGGGCCCTGGACCGTGAGAAGGTCGCGGCCGGTGACGCGGCCGGCCAGGACGTCGCTGGTGCGGCCGGGGTCGAGGACCTCGTCCAGGGGGCGCCCGGCGAGGGTGTGCGCGGTGTCCGGGGGCAGGCCCAGCAGTCGGGCGGCCTCGTCGTTGACGAGCCGGACCCGGTCGTTCCCGTCGAGGGCGATCACTCCCTCGCGGATGGAGTGGAGCATCGCCTCGCGCTCCGCGAGGAGGCTCGCGATATCGGAGAAGGCCAGGTCCCGGGTCTGCCGCTGGATCCGGCGGGAGAGCAGGTAGGCGGCGAGGGCGCCGACGGCGAGGGCTCCGCCGGCGTAGGCGAGGAGGCTGGGGATGGCGGCCAGCAGCCGGTCGCGGACGCCTTCGTAGGCGATGCCGACGGACACCGCGCCGACGATCTCCCCGTCGGGGGCGACGAGGGGGACCTTGCCGCGTGCGGAGCGGCCCAGGGTGCCCTCGTCGATCTCCATCACCTCGCGGCCGGCCAGGGCGTCGGCGGGGTCCGTGGAGACGGGCCGGCCGATCCGGTCGGGGCTGGGGTGGGAGCGGCGGATGCCGTTCAGGTCCAGGACGACCACGTACTCGGCGCCGGTCGCGCGGCGCACCCGCTCGGCGGCGGCCTGGACGGGGCTGTCCGCCGCGGGGGGCGTCGTCAGGAGGTCCGCGGCCACGTTCGGGTCGGATGCCGTGCTCTGGGCGATGGCGAGCGCGCGCCGCATGGCCTGGTCGTCGAGCTGGGCGCTCAGCGGGGCCAGGAACAGCCCCGTGGCCAGCGCGAGGACCCCGGCGGCGAGGGCCAGCTGGGTGAGCAGGATCTGCGAGACGGCCCGCCGGGGCAGGCCGAGGCGCCGAGTGCTCGTGGGGAGGTACCGCATGAGCAGTAACCGTAGGTCGCGGACGGCGGCAGCGGAATGCCCGGCTTCACCCGACGTGCCGGGGAGGGGTCCGGGCCGCCGCCCACGCGCGGTCACGGCCGGGCCCCCGCCCGCTCGCCGGAGCGCCGTCGGGTCAGGGCAGGGGGCGGGGAGGGCGGGGGCCCACGTAGTGGCCGCTGGGGCGCATGCGCAGGGGCCGTTCCCGGTACTCCTCCAGGGCGTGCGCGATCCAGCCGGCCGTCCGCGCCACCGCGAACACCGTCTCCCCGGCCTCCGCCGACATCCCGCAGGACAGCGTCAGCACCGCGAGCGCCAGGTCCACGTTGGGGTGCAGCCCGTGCCGGGCCATCACCGTCGCGACGTCGCGGGCCGCGTCCGCCGCCGGCGCGGCCCCGGGCACGGCCTCCAGGCGCGTGAACAGGGCCCGTGCCCGGGGGTCCTCGCCCCGGTAGAGCCGGTGGCCGAGTCCGGGGACGCGGCGGCCGGCGCGCAGGTGCTCCGCGACCACCGGCGCGGCGCCGCCCCGCTCCAGCACCTCCGCGAGCATCCGGTGCGCGAGCCGGCCCGCCGCCCCGTGCAGGGGGCCTTCGAGGGCGCCGAGCCCGGCGGAGACCGCCGCGTACGGGTGGGCCCGGGCGGAGGCCGCGACCCGAACGGCGAGGGTGGAGGCGGCCAGGTCGTGGTCGACGAGGAGGGCCAGGGCCAGGTCGAGGGTGTCCAGGGCCTCCCGGTCCGGCTCCCGCGGGGTCAGCCGCGCCCAGAGCTCCCGGGCCAGCCGGCCGTCGCCGCCCGTGTCGCCGCCGCCTTCAGGGGCGTCGGAGGCGGGGGAGCGCACCGGCAGGGACCCGACCAGGGTCGGGACCAGGCTGCGCGCGGAGCCCAGGACGGCGTCCTCGGACAGGTCGAAGCGCAGCGGGTCCGCCACCGCCGCCGCGGCCACGGCGACCCGGAGCCGGTCGATCGGGCCGCTGTGCGCCGGGAGGGCGGCGACCGCACGACGGGCGGCGGCCAGGGTCTCCGGGGGCGCGGCGAACCTGGCCCCGGGCGAGGCCGTTCCCGTCCACAGCCACTCGGCGACCTCCTCGTACGAGTACCGCGCGGCGAGTTCCACGGCGTCGACGCCCCGGAAGAAGTACCGGTCGGCCTCGATGAGGGTCAGCGAGGTGCGTACGGCGAGCTCCCCGGCCGCGCCGGCGGGCGCGGCGGCCTCGCGCCGACTGCGCCGGGCCAGGGCCTCCACCTCCGCCGCGTCGAAACTGCTGCCCCGGCCGACGGGGTCGCGGCGGCTGGTGAGCTGCCCGCGGCTGACGTACGCGTACACGGTCGAGGGCTTCACCCCGAGGAGGAGGGCCGCCTCCCGGGTGGTGAGCCGTCGCGCGTCGCGAGCGCCTGACGGGGTGCCGGTGGGCGGCTGATCAGTCATGACGCACACCCTACATATATTGATTCAATCAACATTGACAAGGATTGAGTCAAGCATGGATGGTCGATCCATGAACACCACCTCCCTCATCCCCACCGGCGCCACTCCCACCACGCCCACCGCCCCCGTCGACGTACCCCGCGGTCTCGCGGGCGTCGTGGTCACCGAGACGGCCCTCGGCGACGTCCGGGGGCGCGAGGGCTTCTACCACTACCGCGGGTACTCGGCCGTCGACCTGGCCGCCACGCGCACCTTCGAGGACGTCTGGCACCTGATGTTCCGCGGCGCCCTGCCCGCGGACGCCGCCGAGCGCGCCGCCTTCACCGCCGAGACGACCCGGCTGCGGCACCTGCCCGCCGAGGTGCGCGAGGCGCTGCCCGCCCTGGCCCGCGCCACCGCGCGGTCCGGGCCGCTCGCCGGGCTGCGCACCGCGCTCTCCCTGTTGGGGGCCCACGCCGGCTTCCGTCCGGTGTACGACCTCACCCCGGCCGACCGCGCCGCGGACGCCCTCGCCGCCTGCGCCGCCGTACCCACCCTGCTGGCCGCCCTGTACCGGCTCGGGCGGGGACTGGAGCCGGTCGAGCCGCGCGACGACCTCCCGTACGCCGCCAACCACCTGTGGATGCTGACCGGCACCGAGCCGGATCGGGTGCGGGCGCGCGCCGTCGAGCGGTACCTGATCTCCACCGTCGACCACGGCTTCAACGCCTCCACCTTCACCGCCCGCGTGATCGCCTCCACCGGCGCCGACGTCGCCGCCTGCCTGACCGGGGCGATCGGCGCGCTCTCCGGCCCGCTGCACGGCGGGGCGCCCAGCCGCGCGCTGGACACGCTCGACGCCATCGGCACGGCCGACCGCATCGGGCCGTGGATCCGGGAGAGGGCGCTCGCGGGGGACCGGATCATGGGCTTCGGGCACCCCGTGTACCGCACGGAGGACCCGCGCTCGCGGATGCTGAAGGAGATCGCCCTCGGGTTCGGCGGGCCCCTCGTGGAGCTCGCGGTGGAGGTGGAGCGGCAGGTCGAGGAGATCCTCGCCGAGCTCAAGCCGGGCCGGGAGCTGCACACCAACGTGGAGTTCTACGCGGGCGTGGTCATGGAGCTGTGCGGGCTGCCGCGCGAGATGTTCACCCCGACGTTCTGCGCCGCCCGCGTCGTCGGCTGGAGCGCGAACGTCCTCGAACAGGCCGCCGACACCAAGATCATCCGTCCGGCCGCGCGCTACACCGGCCCGACGCCGCCCCGACCGGTCCCCGCTCCGATCTGACTACGATCGACCGGGTGAACAGCAGGCAGCAGCAGCCCGAGCGGACCGTGCCCGTCGTCGTCCTCTCCGGCTTCCTCGGATCGGGCAAGACCACGCTCCTCAACCACCTCCTCACCCACCGGGAGGGCACCCGGGTCGGGGTGGTCGTCAACGACTTCGGGTCGATCGAGATCGACGCGATGTCGGTGGCGGGCCAGGTCGGCGACTCGATGGTCTCCCTCGGCGGGGGTTGCCTGTGCTGCGCGGTCGACGGCAGCGAGCTGGACGCCTACCTGGAGAGGCTCGCGGCGCCCGTCCACCGGATCGACGTGATCGTCATCGAGGCCAGCGGGCTCGCCGAACCGCAGGAGATGGTCCGGATGCTCGTGGCCAACGAGAACCCGGCGATCCGCTACGGCGGGCTGGTCCAGGTCGTGGACGCGGCCGAGTTCGACGCGACCCGCGCCCGACACCCCGAGACCGACCGCCACCTCGCCGTCGCCGACCTGGTGGTGCTCAACAAGACCGACCGCGTGGACGCCGCCGAACGTTCCCGGATCGAGGGCGAACTCGCCCGGCTCCGCGCCCCGGGCACCCCGCTGATCGGCGCCGACCACGGACGGATCGATCCCGAGCTCCTCTTCGACCGGCGGCCCTGGACCGAGACCCGGGGCCAACTCTCCTTCGAGGACCTCCTCGCGGAAGACCGGGCGGAGCACGCCCACGACGCCCACGACACGCACGACGGGCACGACACGCACGCCCACGCGCTGTACGAGAGCGTCGAGTTCACCTCCGGACAGGCCCTCTCCCCGCGCCGGTTCATCGACTTCCTCGACCGCCGACCGGCCGGCCTCTACCGGATCAAGGGCTTCGTCTGGTTCGGCGTACCGGGCCACGAGGAGCGCTACGAGGTCCACGCGGTCGGCCGCTTCCTGTGCTTCGCCCCCGGCCCCTGGGGGCGGGGGGAGCCGCGCCGCACCCAGTTGGTCCTGATCGGCTCCGGCACGGACGGGCCGGGCCTGCTGCGCGAACTGGAGGCCTGCCGCGAGCCGGCCCCGCGCGAGCTGCCCCCGGAGAGCATGTGGGGCGTGCTGCGGTACGTGCCGAAGCCGCCGCCCGGGGCCGAGGCGGAGCCGGTGGAGCCCGGGGAGGGCTCCTACGGGCGGGAGGATCCCGAGGGGCTTTGACCCGTCGCCGGGTGCGGGCCCGGGCGGCCTCAGGCCACGTCGACGCCGTGCTCGCGCAGCAGGTCCTCCAGCCCGCCCCGGTACCCCTTGCCACCGACGACGAACTTCCAGTCGCCGTTCGGGCGGCGCCGGAACGAGCCGAGGACCAGGGCCGTCTCGCCCGCCCGCCCGTCGGAGACCTCCAGGCGGTCGATCTCCCGCCCGTCGGCGTCCAGCAGGCGGATCCGGGCGTCGGTGAACCCCGCGAGGTCGGCGTCCGGATCGACCTCCGGGTCGATCGCGGCCACCAGCACCAGACGGTCGGCTCGCCGCGGCAACGCGTCGAAGCCGACCTGCACGGCGGCCCTGTCGGGTGCGGAGTGCGGACGGGAACGGACCGAACCGTCCGGGGTGGCGGGATTGTTGAAGAACACGAAATGGTCCTCGCTCAGCACCCGGCCGCCCTCGCAGACCAGCGCGCACACGTCCAGCGCCACCGAACCGGACCAGGCCATGCCCAGCACGTTGTGGTCGGCGGGCACGGGCTCCGCGGGTGCGGGTACCGGCGCGGCCGCGAGGGGCACGGCGACCAGCGTCGGCGCGTGCGCGCGCTGGTTCGGAAGGGTCGCGGCCGAAGCCGAAGCCGAAGCCGAAGCCGAGGACGGGCCGGACGCCGGGGTTCCGCCCAGCCGTCCGCGCAGCCCGTACCGGTGCAGCAGCTCCACCAGGTCCACCCCGGGAACCAACTCCAGCGGCTTCCCGTTGGCGAAGGTGTACGACCCCGGTCCGAAGGACGAGGTGGTGACCAGCACCCCCTTGTTCGCCCCCGCGTCCTGGACCGTGCCGTACAGGTCCCGTACCGCCGTCGGCGGAACGGTGTTGCGGTACCGCTTGACCTGCACCACGATCCGCCCGCCCCGGATCGGGGCCGGGTCCAGCGCCTCGACGTCCACGCCGCCGTCGCCCGACCTCCGCGTGGTCACCGCCTCCATGCCCATCGCCCGGAACAGCTCCGCCACCAGGTTCTCGAAGGCGATCGGGTCCATCGCGAAGAGGTCCGGCTCGTCCTCGCCGTCGCCCGCGTGCCCGCCGTGGCTCACGACGGCGTCCGCGCCCGCGACCTCGTCGGGCCGGCGCCCCGCCCGTACGGCCGTCGGCTGCTCCGGGCGCGCCGACAGCTGCCCGCGCAGCCCGTCGGTCAGGCAGTCCACCGCGCTGACCTGCTCCAGCCGCAGCCCCGAGAAGGCCGCCCGGGTGGCCTGCACGGTGGCCAGGACGATGCGGGCCTCCTGGCCCGTCACCGGATCGTGGTCGTCCACGAACCCGTTGACCACCACCGAGTCCAGCGCCCCGAACTCGTCCGCCGCGTACAGCTCGCGCAGCACCAACAGCACGCACTGGGCCAACACGTCCCGGTACAGGGCGCGGCGCTGCGTGGCCGGCCGGGCCGTCTCCCGGTCCTGGTCCGTACTCGGCATGTAGCGCACGGACTTCGTCTCCGGTACCACCCCGAAGCGGGGCAGCTCCCAGTCCAGGACGAGCTGGCGCGGGCCCCGGTCGTAGGCCGCCGACACTTGGCGCGGCAGGTCCCGGTGCCAGGCCGTGGAGGCGTACAGGGCCGCCGAGAAGTACTCCACCACCGCGTCCGCGTCGCCGGCGCGCAGGGCGTCCGCCAGTTCGGCGAGCCCGCCGTTGTGCCCGCGGATCTCCGCGAGCCGCTCCGCCGCCCACCGGTCGTACTGCGCGCGGTAGGCCGCAAGTTGCCGCAGCCGCTCCTGCTCGGCGGCGTGCGCGGCCTGCCAGGCCCGGGTGTAGTGGTCGTGCGCCTCGCGTTCGGCCTGCGCCCGGCGGCCGGGGCCGAGCGCCCATCCGCCGCCCTGCTGCTGGAACTGGCGCAGCTGCGGCATCGGCACCGGCTGCCCGAGCGGGCCCGGGGCGAAGGGTTCGAGCCGTTCGTCCCGCACCATGGCGGCCATCCGGAACGCGGGCGCCCGACAGCCCGCCGCCAGCAGCCCCTGGAGGGCCGCCACCTCCGCGTCGAGCTCCTCGGTACGGCGCGCCGCCTCGGCGTCGCGGTACTGGCGGTAGGCGGCCTGCTGCTCCCTGCGCCCGCGGGCCAGCTCCCGCTCGTGGGCCCGCTCACGGCGTTCGGCCTCGCGCTGCTGCAGCAGCCGGGCCCGCTGCTCCTGCCGCTGGGCCTCGGCCCAGGCCCCGATCATCCCGCTCGGCCGACGACTCATCCGTTGTGCTCCCCCCACCCGCGCGTACCGGGAAAACACTAGTCGTCACACGGGGTGCGCGACCCGCCGCCGGCGAAGACCGGCGGCGGGTCGGCGTCCCACCGCGCCCACCGCGCTACAGCGCGGACCCCGCCAGGTGCTCCACCGAGGCCGGCAGAGCCGTGCCCGAGCCGTCCCGGCGCGGGTCCACGGCCGGCAGCGCGGCCGGGGCGCCGCTCGCGGCGGCGGCCAGCACCGGGGCGTTCCCGGCCCAGGCCAGCACCAGGACGTCCTCGCCCTTCAGGAAGCGCTGGCAGCGCACGCCGCCCGTCGCGCGGCCCTTGCGCGGGTACTGGTCGAACGGCGTCAGCTTCCCGGAACGCACGGAGTCGTCGAGCGTCCCGTGCGAGCCCGCCACGCTGAACACCAGGGCGTCGCGCGCCGGGTCCACGGCCGAGAAGTGGATCACCTTGGAGTTGCCGGCGAGCTTGATGCCCGCCATGCCGCCCGCCGGACGGCCCTGCGGCCGTACCTGTCCGGCCGGGTAGCGCAGCAGCTGCGCGTCGTCGGTGATGAAGACCAGGTCCTCCTCGCCCGTGCGCAGTTCGACCGCGCCGACGATCCGGTCGCCCTCCTTGAGGGTGATGACCTCCAGCTCGTCCTTGTTCGCCGGGTAGTCCGGCACGACCCGCTTGACCACGCCCTGCTCGGTGCCGAGGGCCAACCCCTGCGAGGACTCGTCGAGGGAGATCAGGCAGATCACCGTCTCGTCGGCCTCCAGTCCGGAGACGAACTCCGAGACGGGCGCCCCGCCCGCCAGGTTCGGCGCGGCGTGGGTGTCCGGCAGCTGCGGCAGGTCGATCACCGACAGCCGCAGCAGCCGGCCGTACGAGGTCACCACGCCCACGTCCGCCCGGGCCGTCGCCGCCACCTGGGAGACGATCACGTCGTGCTTCGCGCGGCCCGCGCCCTCCTCCTGCGGCAGCGGCTCGCCGTTCGCGGTGCGGGCCAGCAGGCCCGTGGAGGACAGCAGCACCCGGCACGGGTCGTCCGCGACCTCCAGCGGAACCGCCGCGACCGAGGTGCCCGCCGACTCCAGCAGCACCGTGCGGCGCGGGGTGCCGAACTTCTTCGCGACCGAGGCCAGTTCCGAGGAGACCAGCTTGCGCAGCTCGCCGTCGGAGTCGAGGATGCCCGTCAGCTCGTCGATCTCGCCGGTGAGGCGGTCGCGCTCGGACTCCAGCTCGATCCGGTCGAAGCGGGTCAGTCGGCGCAGCGGCGTGTCCAGGATGTACTGGGTCTGGATCTCGCTCAGCGAGAAGCGCTCCATCAGGCGCTCCTTGGCCTGCGCGGAGTTGTCGCTGTCGCGGATGATCCGGATGACCTCGTCGATGTCGAGCAGGGCCACGAGCAGGCCCTCGACCAGGTGCAGCCGGTCGCGGCGCTTGCCCCGACGGAACTCGCTGCGCCGGCGCACGACCTCGAAGCGGTGGTCGAGGTAGACCTCCAGCAGTTCCTTGAGGCCGAGGGTCAGCGGCTGCCCGTCGACCAGCGCCACGTTGTTGATGCCGAAGGACTCCTCCATCGGCGTCAGCTTGTAGAGCTGCTCCATGACGGCCTCCGGGTGGAAACCGTTCTTGATCTCGATGACCAGGCGCAGGCCGTGCGAGCGGTCGGTGAGGTCCTTGACGTCCGCGATGCCCTGGAGCTTCTTCGAACCGACCAGGTCCTTGATCTTCCCGATGACCTTCTCGGGGCCGACCGTGAAGGGCAGTTCGGTGACGACCAGGCCCTTGCGGCGCGGGGTCACGTCCTCGACGGCCACGGTGGCACGGATCTTGAAGGTGCCTCGACCGTTCTCGTAGGCGTCCTTGATCCCGGACAGACCGACGATGCGACCGCCGGTCGGCAGGTCGGGACCCGGGACGAAGCGCATCAGCGCCTCCAGGTCCGCCTCCGGGTGACGGATCAGGTGGCGGGCCGCCGCGATGACCTCGCCCAGGTTGTGCGGGGCCATGTTGGTGGCCATGCCCACCGCGATGCCGGAGGCGCCGTTGACGAGGAGGTTCGGGTAGGCGGCGGGCAGCGCGACGGGCTCGCGCTCCTGGCCGTCGTAGTTGGCGGTGAAGTCGACGGTGTCCTCGTCGATCGACTCCGTCATCAACGACGTGGCGTCGGCCATCCGGCACTCGGTGTAACGCATGGCGGCCGGCGGGTCGTCGTTGCCGAGCGAACCGAAGTTGCCGTGGCCGTCGACCAGGGGCAGCCGCATCGAGAAGGGCTGGGCCATGCGCACGAGGGCGTCGTAGATCGACGCGTCACCGTGCGGGTGCAGCTTGCCCATCACCTCGCCGACGACGCGCGCGCACTTCACGTAGCCGCGGTCGGGGCGCAGGCCCATCTCGTTCATCTGGTAGACGATGCGCCGGTGCACCGGCTTCATGCCGTCGCGGGCGTCGGGCAGGGCGCGGGAGTAGATCACCGAGTACGCGTACTCGAGGAAGGAGCCCTGCATTTCGTCGACGACGTCGATGTCGAGGATCTTCTCCTCGAAATCCTCCGGCGGCGGGGTCTTCGTGCTGCGGCGGGCCATCGCTGCGCGGCTCCTTAACCAAGAATCGGGGTGTACGGGGGTTCGTACGATCCGGACGCTCTGTCCGGACGGTCTGTCCGAACGGGCCGTCCGAACGGGGGCGACGCGGACCATTGTGGCCCTAGGCGCCGACAACGCCGACTCCGACCCAGGCGGGAGCCCGGGAACTTCTCCGGTGGTCGGCGCGCTTGCATACAGTGGCAGGTCGATACGAAATCTCTGCATCGCGAGCGAAGGGACCACATGCCCATGGGTCACACGGCAACGGCTCAGGCGGGCTCCGGCGGCCTGACAGCGACCGAGCACCGGCTGGCGAACGGCCTGCGCGTGGTGCTGTCCGAGGACCACCTCACCCCGGTCGCCGCCGTCTGCCTCTGGTACGACGTCGGCTCGCGCCACGAAGTCAAGGGGCGGACCGGTCTGGCTCACCTCTTCGAGCACCTGATGTTCCAGGGTTCGGCGAGCGTACCGGGCAACGGGCACTTCGAGCTCGTCCAGGGGGCCGGAGGCTCCCTCAACGGCACGACCAGCTTCGAACGCACCAACTACTTCGAGACCATGCCGGCCCACCAGCTGGAGCTCGCCCTGTGGCTGGAGGCGGACCGCATGGGTTCGCTGCTGGCCGCGCTGGACGAGGAGTCCATGGAGAACCAGCGCGACGTCGTCAAGAACGAGCGCCGCCAGCGCTACGACAACGTCCCGTACGGCACCGCCTTCGAGCGGCTCACCGCCCTCGCCTACCCCGAGGGCCACCCGTACCACCACACCCCGATCGGCTCCATGGCCGACCTGGACGCCGCGTCCCTGGAGGACGCGCGCAACTTCTTCCGTACGTACTACGCCCCCAACAACGCCGTCCTGTCGGTGGTCGGCGACATCGACCCCGAGCAGACCCTGGCCTGGGTCGAGAAGTACTTCGGCAGCATCCCCGCGCACGACGGCAAGCAGCCGCCGCGCGACGGTTCGCTGCCCGAGGTCATGGGCGGGCAGCTGCGCGAGGAGATCGTCGAGGAGGTCCCGGCGCGCGCGCTGATGGCCGCCTACCGGCTGCCGCACGACGGCACCCGCGACTGCGACGCCGCCGACGTCGCGCTGACGATCCTGGGCGGTGGCGAGTCCTCCCGCCTGCACAACCGCCTCGTACGCCGCGACCAGAGCGCCGTCGCGGCCGGTTTCGGCATGCTTCGCCTCGCCGGCGCGCCCTCGCTGGGCTGGCTGGACGTGAAGACCTCCAGCGGCGTCGAGGTGCCCGCCATCGAGGCGGCCGTGGACGAGGAGCTCGCCCGCTTCGCCGAGGAGGGCCCCACCGCCGAGGAGATGGAGCGCGCCCAGGCACAGCTGGAGCGCGAGTGGCTGGACCGGCTGAGCACGGTGGCCGGCCGGGCCGACGAACTGTGCCGCTTCGCGGTGCTGTTCGGCGACCCGCAGCTGGCGCTGACCGCCGTCGGGCGGGTCCTGGACGTCACCGCGGAGGAGGTGCAGGCCGTGGCCGCCGCCCGACTGCGCCCCGACAACCGCGCGGTGCTCGTCTACGAGCCGGCGGCCGGATCCGCGAACGACGAGTCCGACGAGGACGAGCACGAGAACGAGGGGGCGGACCAGTGAGCGACACCGCAGCCGTGACCATGACCTTCCACCCGCGCCCGGAGGCCGGCGAGGCCAGGCCCTGGGCCTTCCCGGCCCCGGAGCGCTCCACCCTGGCCAACGGCCTGACGCTGCTGCGCTGCCACCGCCCCGGCCAGCAGGTCGTCGCGGTCGAGGTCAACCTCGCCGCGCCGCTCGACGCCGAGCCGGCCGGCCTCGACGGCCTGGCCACGATCATGGCCCGGGCGCTGTCCGAGGGCACCGACAAGCACAGCGCGGAGGAGTTCGCGGCCGAGCTGGAGCGCTGCGGGGCCACCCTCGACGCGCACGCCGACCACCCGGGCCTGCGCGTCTCGTTGGAGGTCCCGGCCTCCCGCCTGGCCAAGGCCCTCGGCCTGCTCACCGAGGCCCTCGCCGCGCCCGCCTTCGCCGACGGCGAGGTCGACCGCCTGGTGCGCAACCGGCTCGACGAGATCCCGCACGAGCTGGCCAACCCGCAGCGGCGGGCCGCCAAGGAGCTCTCCCGGCAGCTCTTCCCGGCCTCCCTGCGCATGTCCCGCCCCCGCCAGGGCACCGAGGAGACGGTCGCGCGGATCGACTCCGGGGCCGTACGCGCCTTCTACGAGGCCCACGTGCGCCCCGCCACCGCCACCGCGGTGGTCGTCGGCGACCTGACCGGCATCGACCTCGACGCCGTGCTGGCCGACACCCTGGGCACCTGGACCGGCGACACGGCCGAGCCCCTCCCGGTGCCGCCCGTGACCGCCGACGACACGGGCCGCGTCGTCATCGTCGACCGGCCCGGAGCGGTCCAGACGCAGCTGCTGATCGGCCGCATCGGGCCGGACCGCCACGACATCGTGTGGGCCCCGCAGGTGCTCGGCACGTACTGCCTGGGCGGCACCCTCACCTCCCGCCTGGACAAGGTGCTGCGCGAGGAGAAGGGCTACACCTACGGCGTGCGCGCCTTCGGCCAGGTGCTGCGCTCCACCGCCGACGGCAAGGGCGCCTCGATGCTGGCCATCAGCGGCTCCGTCGACACCCCCAACACCGGCCCGGCGCTGGCGGACCTGTGGCAGGTGCTGCGCACCCTCGCCGAGGGCGGCCTGACCGACGCCGAGCGGGACGTGGCGGTGCAGAACCTGGTGGGCGTGGCCCCGCTGAAGTTCGAGACGGCGGCCTCCGTCGCCGGCACCCTCGCCGACCAGGTCGAGCAGGAGCTGCCGGACGACTACCAGGCCCGGCTGTACGCGCGGCTGGCCGAAACCGGTACGGCGGAGGCCACTTCCGCGGTCGTGAGCGCCTTCCCGGTGGACCGCCTGGTCACCGTCCTCGTGGGCGACGCGGCGCAGATCGAGGAGCCCGTGCGGGCCCTCGGGATCGGCGCCGTCACCGTCGTCACCAACTGATCCGGCGGCGGTCCCGCGAGGCCGCCGGGAGACGCCAACGCGGCGTTTCCCGGGGCGCGTCGAGTCCGATTCGACCGTGATTTCGGGTCGTACACCAGCCGTGTGACAAAGAGCCCCCGCCGGAGCCCCCGGCGGGGGCTTTTTTGTCCGTTTGGTGGCGTGGTTGCGTGTATGCGGTGTGGCGTACGCAACAAAAAGGCTCGTCTGTTTGGCGATTGGCTGATGATCCGCCTAGCGTCGGCCGTGCTGTCCGTCAGTTGATACGCGCCGCACCCCCGCGGCACCGGGCAGCGATCGCCGAGTCCCCGTCAGGCGCGAGCCTGGGGAGCCGGGGACCCATCAGTCCCTGGGGTGAATCGGACCGCCTCGCAAGAGGGGGCCCGTAGGAGACCTTCCTGCTCCGAACCCGTCAGCTAACCCGGTAGGCGAGAAGGAAGGAAAGGATCACCCCCTTCATGGCGATTGGCAGTCGTGCAGCCGGTAAGCACCGTGGTTCCAGCCGTCTGAGCCGCAAGACCGCCGGCATCGCCGGTGTGGCCGCCCTCGCCACCACGGGTGTGGTCGGCAGCATCGCGGCCCCGGCCTTCGCCGCGGACAACTCCGCCCCGTCCATGGAGGACACCGGCCAGAACGCGATCGTCGTCGCCGACGGTCTCCAGGACGACCTCGAGGTCCAGGCCGAGTCCCAGCAGGTCGCCGCCGAGGCCGTCGCCGCCCAGGCGCAGGCCGAGGCCGAGGCCAAGCAGCGGGCCGCCGAGGCCAAGCGCGTCGCCGAGGTCGCCGAGGCCAAGGCCAAGGCCGAGCGCGAGGCCGCCGAGGCCAAGGCCAAGGAGGAGGAGCGCAAGCGCTCCAACGCCTTCGTCGCCCCGGTCAACGCCGCGGTCACCACCTCGTACGGCGCGGGCGGCGGCATGTGGTCCTCCGGCAGCCACACCGGCATCGACTTCGCCGTCGGCCAGGGCACCTCCGTGCACGCCGTGGGCGCCGGCACGGTCGTCGAGGCCGGCTGGGGCGGCGCGTACGGCAACAACGTCGTCATCCGCCACAACGACGGCACCTACACCCAGTACGGGCACATGTTCTCGCTGAGCGTCTCCGTCGGCCAGCAGGTCGGCGCCGGCACGGTCATCGGCCTGTCCGGCAACACGGGCAACTCCAGCGGCGCGCACCTGCACTTCGAGGCCCGTACGGGCGCCTCGTACGGCTCGGACATCAACCCGCTGACGTACCTGCGCAACCACGGCGTCGGCATCTGACCCGCACCGCGCACCCACGCACCTGACGGAAGGCCCCGGCTCATCGAGCCGGGGCCTTCCGCGTTCCCGGTCCGCGTTCCCCGCAACCGGTGGCCGATTCCCGCAGCCGGTGGCCGATCCGTGTCCCGGTCCCGTCCCCCGGTCCCGCGGAATGTTTTTCGAATTTCCGGCCCGCCTCGGAAATCCTCGCGCATTGCAATAGAGTCGCAGCACGGTCACGATCCCGGCGAGGGTGCCGGTCGTCGAAATGCAGCGGAGGTCCGGCCTTGCGTATTCCTGCGCACGCGGTATGCACAGCGATCCGCGACGACATCGTCTCCGGTTTCTTCGCGCCCGGCGGCCGGCTCACCGAGGAGGTGCTCGCCCGCCGCTACGGGGTCTCCCGCGTCCCGGTCCGCGAGGCGCTGCGCACCCTGGAGTCCGAGGGCTTCGTCACCACGCGCCGCCACGCGGGCGCCTGCGTGGCCGAGCCGACCGAACAGGAGGCGGCCGACCTCCTGGAGCTGCGCGTGCTGCTGGAGCCGCTGGCGGCCTCCCGGGCGGCCCGGCGGCGCACCGAGGGCCACCTGAAGGTGCTGCGCGGACTGGTCAGGCTGGGTCAGGAGCGGGCCAGGCAGGGCCAGGGCGAGGACCTGCGGGCCCTGGGCGGCTGGTTCCACGAGACGCTGGCCCAGGCCTCGGGCAGCCCCGGGCTGATCGCCCTGCTGACCCAGACCCGGCACAAGATCGCCTGGATGTACGCGGTGGAGGCCCCGGCCAGGCCCGTGGACTCCTGGGCCGAGCACGGGGCGATCGTGGACGCCGTGGCGCGCGGCGACGCGGAACGGGCCCGCGCCCTGACCGCGCAGCACGCCGCCACGGTGGTGCGGGCGCACCGGCCGCGGGTGAGGACTTCGCAACGTGCCGTAAACACGGCGAGCGGTGGGAATTAACGCGGGCCGTATACAAAGGGCGGAGCGGGATTCCCGTCGAATTCGACGGTCCGGAATTTCGGGAAGGGGCGGCAGGTATTTCCACCTTCCGCCTTCCGTGCTTTCCGCGTTTCCGCGCTCTCGTGTTCTCGCGCTGCCGCGCCTCGGTAATCCGGGATCCCCGGATTCCGTCATTCACGAAATCCCGCACCGGTTCGTCCGGAGCCTCGGACCGGGGCGCCCCCGCGCGCGGTCGTGGAACACGAAAGCCGCAGCCCCCGCCGTCACGGCGGGGGCTGCGGCCTTCGTGCTCGTGGTGGCGGACCACCGGACCCGAAGGGTCAGACGGTCTCCGGGAGCTCCTCAAGGCCCTCGGCGACCAGCTTCGCGAGACGGTCCAGGGCCGCGTCCGCGCCCTCGGCCTCGGAAGCGAGGACGATCTCCTCGCCGCCCTGGGCGCCCAGGCCCAGGACCGCCAGCATGGAAGCGGCGTTGACGGGGTCGCCGCCCGCCTTCGCGATGGTCACCGGGACGCCGGAAGCGGTCGTCGCCCGGACGAAGATCGAGGCGGGACGAGCGTGCAGGCCCTCGGCCCAGCCGACGTTGACGCGGCGCTCTGCCATGGTGATGCCCTTCAGGTTCTTACGGTTGTCTAGACCAGTCTCTCACGACACCCGGAATGCTCGGACCGACCTTCGGCCCGGATCCACCGCCGTTCGACCCTCCCCAGCTTGCCCTGGTTCGCCCCGGGTGGCCGGGTTCGCCGCGCGCGCCGACCGGGCCCCGCCCGTCGTACTCGTACACACGGTCGCCCCGCCCCTTAGGGTGACCCCATGACCATGCCGTCGGACCCCTCGTACCCGGCCCACTGGGAAGCGGACGTCGTGCTGCGCGACGGCGGCACGGCCCGGATCCGCCCCATCACCACCGAGGACGCGGGGCGGCTGGTCAGCTTCTACGAGCAGGTCTCGGACGAGTCGAAGTACTACCGCTTCTTCGCCCCCTACCCCCGGCTCTCCGACCGCGACGTGCACCGCTTCACGCACCACGACCACGTGGACCGGGTGGGGCTCGCCGCGACCATCGGCGGCGAGTTCATCGGCACGGTCCGCTTCGACCGCATCGGCCCCGACGGTCGACCCGCCTCCGCCCCCGCCGACGAGGCCGAGGTCGCCTTCCTCGTCCAGGACGCCCACCAGGGCCGCGGGGTCGCCTCCGCCCTCCTCGAACACATCGGCGCCGTCGCGCGCGAGCGGGGCATCCGTCGCTTCGCCGCCGAGGTGCTGCCCGCCAACACCAAGATGATCAAGGTGTTCACGGACGTCGGCTACCAGCAGAAGCGCAGCTTCGAGGACGGCTCCGTCCACCTCACCCTCGACCTCGAACCCACCGCCGAGTCCCTCGCCGTCCAGCGCGCCCGCGAGCAGCGCGCCGAGGCCCGCTCCGTGCAGCGGCTGCTCGCCCCCGGATCCGTCGCGGTGATCGGCGTCAGCCGCTCCGGCTCCGGCGTCGGCTCCGCCGCCCTGCGCAACCTGCGCGACGGCGGCTTCCACGGCCACCTCTACGCCGTCAACGAGGCCCGCGCCCCCGGCATGGAGGGCGACCTCCTCGACGGCGTACGGGCCTACCGCACGCTCGCCGACATCGCGTCCCCCGTCGACCTCGCCGTGATCGCCGTCCCCGCCGACCGGGTCCCCGACGCGGTCGCCGCCTGCGGGGAACACGGGGTGCAGGGCCTCGTCGTCCTGTCCGCCGGATACGGGGAGAGCGGCCCCGCCGGACTGGAGCGCCAGCGTCGACTCGTACGCCAGGTCCGCTCGTACGGTATGCGGCTCATCGGACCCAACGCCTTCGGGGTGATCAACACCGCCCCGGACGTGGAGCTGAACGCCTCCCTCGCCCCGGTCCCCACCACCGCGCGCGGCCGCATCGGCCTGTTCACCCAGTCCGGCGCCATCGGCATCGCCCTCCTGTCGGGCCTGCTCAGACGCGGCGAGGGACTGTCGTCCTTCGTCTCCGCCGGCAACCGGGCCGACGTCTCCGGAAACGACATCCTCCAGTACTGGTACGACGACGAGGCCACCGACGTGGCCCTCATGTACCTGGAGACCCTCGGCAACCCCCGCAAGTTCACCCGCCTCGCGCGCCGCACCGGCGCCGTCAAGCCCGTGGTCGTCGCCCGCGGCGGCCGGCACACCCCGGCCGGCCACGTCGTCCCCGGCACCCGCCTCCCCGAGGCCACCGTCTCCGAACTGCTGCGCCAGGCCGGCGTCATCCGCGTCGACACCGTGACGCAGCTGGTCGACGTCGGCCTGCTGCTGGCCGGGCAACCCCTGCCGGCGGGCCCGCGCGTGGCGATCCTCGGCAACTCCGAGTCCCTCGGCGTCCTCACCTACGACGCCTGCCTGACGGAGGGGCTGCGCCCGCTGCCCCCGCTCGACCTGACCACCGCCGCCTCCCCGGCCGACTTCCGCGCCGCCCTCTCGGCGGCCCTGGCCTCGCCGGACTGCGACGCGGTCGTCGTCACCGCCATCCCCTGGGTCGGCGAGCGCGCCCTCGCGGACGACCTGGCCGAGGCCCTGCGCCAGGCCGTGGCCGAGGTCCCGGGCAAGCCGGTGGCCGTCGTGCACGTGGAACTCGCCGCCCTGGTCGAGGCCCTGTCCGCCGTCGGAGCACCCGCGCCGGCACGCCCCGCCCCGAGTCCCGCCCCGACGCCGCAGGCCCCCGAGCCCGCGTCCCCCGAGCCCGAACCCCCGACCGACCGCGCCCCCGCCGGGCGGATCCCCGCCTACCCCGCCGCCGAGCGGGCCGTGAAGGCCCTCGCCGAGGCCGTCCGCTACGGGGCCTGGCGCCGCGCCACCGCCGAGGCCGGCCAGGTCCCCGAGTACGAGGACATCGACGAGGCCGGCGCCGCCGCCGGGCTCGCCGCCCTCCTGGCCGGGGTCGAGGAGGGGGCCGTCCTCACCCTGGACGACGCCGACGCCCGCGAGCTGCTCGCCCGCTACGGCATCCGCGTCCGCGCCACCCTGCCCGCCCCGAGCCCCGACGCCGCCGTCCGCGCGGCACGCGTCCTCGGGTACCCGGTCGCCCTCAAGACCACCGCCCCGCACCTGCGCCACCGCGCCGACCTGGGCGGCGTACGCCTGGACCTGGCCACCGAAGCCGACCTGCGGCGGTCCTACGAGGAACTCACCGAGGCCCTCGGCACCCCGGCCGAGCTGCTCCCGGTGGTCCAGGCGATGGTGCCGCGCGGGGTGGACACCGTCGTCCGGGCCGTCATGGACCCCGCGGCCGGCGCCGTCCTCTCCTTCGGCCTCGCCGGGGTCGCCTCCGAACTGCTCGGCGACACCGCGCACCGCCTCGTCCCCGCCACCGACCGCGACGCGGCCGCCCTGATCCGCTCCATCCGCACCGCGCCGCTGCTGTTCGGGTGGCGCGGCAGCGACCCCGTCGACACCCCGGCCCTGGAAGAACTGCTGCTGCGGTTGTCCCGCCTCGTCGACGACCACCCCGAGGTGACCGGGATCTCCCTGGAGCCCGTCGTCGTCGCCACGGAAGGCCTCTCCGTGCTCAGCGCCACCGTGCGCATCGCCCACCCGCCCGCCCGGACCGACCTCGGCCCGCGCACCCTCCCCAGCTACTGAGCACGGGGCAGGTCGGGGGACCCCGTACGGGCCTTAGGATGGACCCCATGGCGAAATCCGGTACGACGACCCAGGGGCTGCGCGCGGCGATCGAGCGCAGCGGCTACTACCCGGCCCTCGTGGCCGAGGCGGTGGAGGCCGCGGTGGGCGGCGAGCCGATCTCGTCGTACCTGGTCCACCAGGAGACCACCTTCGACTCCAACGAGGTGCGCCGGCACGTCACCGTCCTGGTCCTGACCGGCAACCGCTTCATCGTGAGCCACACCGACGAGCAGGCCGCCGACGCCGGCTCCCCGTCGCCGTACGCGACGACCTCGACCGAGTCGGTCAAGCTCTCCAGCATCTCCTCCGTGGTGCTCAGCCGCGTCGTGGCGAACCCGGAGTCCTACACGCCGGGCCGGCTGCCCCGCGAGGTCGTCCTCACCATCGGCTGGGGCGCGGTCTCGCGCATCGACCTGGAGCCCGCCGCCTGCGGCGACCCGAACTGTGACTCCGACCACGGCTACACCGGCAACTCCACCGCCGACGACCTGAGCCTGCGCGTCAGCGAGGCCGGCGACGGCCCCGAGACGGTCCGCCAGACGCTGGTCTTCGCGCAGGCCCTCTCCGAAGCCACCGCCGCCACCTCGGGCCCCACCCGCTGATGTCGTACTCCGCGCCGCCGAACTGGCAGGACGAACCGGAACTCCTCGACCTCGCCGGCGCCCCGGTCCCGCACTACGGGACCGGCTCGCTCGCCGACCTGCTGCCGACCCTGGCGGCCGGTCAGGGCGTACCCGGTCTCACGGCCGGCATCGCCGAGCTGACCCCGGCGGACCGCAACTGCGTGTTCCTGGTCGACGGCATGGGCTGGGAGCAGATCAAGGCCCACCCCGACGAGGCCCCGTACCTGACCTCGCTGCTCGCCGGCTCGCGCGGCGGCACCGGTCGCCCGATCACCTCCGGCTTCCCGGCGACCACGGCGACCTCGCTGGCCTCCGTCGGCACCGGTCTGCCCCCGGCCCGGCACGGTCTGCCCGGCTACGCCGTGCGCAACCCGGCCTCCGGCGAGCTGATGAACCAGCTCCGCTGGCAGCCGTGGACCCAGCCGAAGCCCTGGCAGCCGTACCCGACCGTCTTCCAGCTCGCCGACGCGGCCGGGGTGCACACCGCCCAGGTCTCCTCGCCCGCCTTCCAGACCACCCCGCTCACGAAGATCGCCCTCAGCGGCGGGACCTTCCACGGCCGGATGACCGGCGAGGAGCGGATGGACCTCGCGGCGATCCAGCTCGCCGCCGGCGAGCGCTCGCTCGTGTACACGTACTACAGCGAACTCGACGGGGCCGGCCACCGGCACGGCGTCGACTCGGACGCCTGGCGCGGCCAGCTCATGTACGTGGACCGGCTCGTGCAGCGGCTCGCCGAGCAACTCCCGCCGCGCACGGCCCTGTACGTGACGGCCGACCACGGCATGGTCGACGTCCCCTTCGACGAGGACTCCCGGATCGACTTCGACGAGGACTGGGAGCTGGGCGCGGGCGTGGCCCTGCTCGGCGGCGAGGGCCGGGCCCGGCACGTCTACGCGGTGCCGGGCGCCGAGGCCGACGTCCTGACCGTGTGGCGCGAGGTCCTCGGCGACCGGTTCTGGGTCGCGAGCCGCGAAGAGGCCCTGGAGCTGGGCTGGTTCGGCGCGCCGGGCGAATGCGACGAGCGGGTGCTCGGCCGGATCGGCGACGTGATCGCGGCGGCCCAGGCGGACGTGGCGATCACCGCCTCCCGCAACGAGCCGAACGAGTCGGCCCTCGCCGGCATGCACGGGTCGATGACCCCCGCCGAGCAGCTGGTCCCGCTGCTCGAAGTCCGCACCTGACCGGCGCCGGACCCCCGACCGCCCCGTTCCCTCCTCCCGTTCCTCCCGTTCCGCCCGCTCCTCCCGTTCCCGCCCCGCGTACCGCGCCCCCGAAAGGTCCGTACTTCCCATGCCCGAGCTGGTGTTCTTCTCCGGAACCATGGACTGCGGAAAGAGCACGTTGGCTCTACAGATCACCCACAACCGCTCCGCGCGGGGCCTGGTCGGCGTGATCTTCACCCGCCAGGACCGGGCGGGCGAGGGCAAGCTCTCCTCGCGCCTGGGCCTGGTGACGGACGCGGTCGAGGTCACCGACACCATGGACGTGTACGCGTACCTGGTGGGGGAGTTGTCGCGGGGCGGCAAGGCGGACTACGTGATCGTGGACGAGGCGCAGTTCCTCGCGCCGGCCCAGATCGACCAGTTGGCCCGGATCGTGGACGAGCTGGACATGGACGTCTTCGCCTTCGGCATCACGACCGACTTCCGCACCAAGCTGTTCCCCGGCTCGCAGCGGCTGATCGAGCTGGCCGACCGCCTCGAACAGCTCCAGGTGGAGGCCCTGTGCTGGTGCGGGGCGCGCGCCACGCACAACGCCCGCACGGTGGGCGGCGTCATGGTGGTCGAGGGTGAGCAGGTCGTCGTCGGGGACGTGAACCGCCCGGCGGAGGAGATCGGCTACGAGGTGCTGTGCAGGCGCCACCACCGCCGTCACATGACCTCCGAGACCGCGCACGCCGCCTCGCTCTCCCCGGACGTCCTTCCCGTGAACCACTCCTGACGGTCCATCGGAGGCCGCCGTCTTCGTCGTCGGACCCGTGGGCTAGGGTGATCAACCGGTTTCGACACGGGGGATGGTCCGCATGGACGGTACACAGGGCGGCGGCGCCGGCCGCTGGGCGGCGATGGGGGCGACGGGGCCGAACGCGTCCTACCGCAACCAGACGCTGAAGTACGAGAACGTCGAGCTGAACTTCGACGAGTCGGTGGCCTTCCGCACCGTCTTCCAGCTCTGGTTCCAGGCCACCGTGGCCTCCTTCATGGCCTTCATGATCTTCGGCTTGCTGCCCGCGCTCTTCTCCAGCTCCGGTCCCTTCGACTCGGGGGACGAGCTCGGACTCGGCTGGATCTTCTCGTTCATCGTCTTCTGGGTCGTCCTCCTCGCCTCGCGCATCAACGAGCCGATCTCGGAGTGGAAGTCCCTCCTGGAGGACAAGCACGCCGCGTCCTCCTCCGCGTACGCGGCGATCTACGCGGCGCTCGCCCGCCGCCGGATACCCGTCTCCGCCGTGCCGGTGCGGATCCGCAGCGACCTCCTCCCGGAGGTCGTGAACAACCGCCTCGTCATCAGGAGCGGTCGCTACGTCGCCTACGTGACGGTCTTCGGCTACGGCACCAGCCTCTACGTCGGGTGGACGATGTGGCGCAGCCGCAGCGGCGCCGTGATCATCGGCCACTTCGTCAAGGACATCATCGGCGGCATGTTCAACCGCGCCGGTGACATCAACCAGATGCTGCGCACCGAGCGGGCCCGCGCCATGCGCGAGGCCGTGCACTCCGCGGCCCGCGAGGGCGTGGAGGCGGCCGTCGAGGGCGTCGAGGTGCCCCTGGCGACGGCCTTCGGGCAGGAGCCGCCCATCCAGTCCGGTGCCAACGCGACCGAGCCGGGTCCGGGTACGGCGCCGGGGCACGGGCCGGGTGCCGCGCCGATGCCGGGGACCGCGCCGGTGCCGCCGGCGGGGCCGGGCTTCGGGGCCGGGCCCGTTCCGGGTCCCGCGTCCGCTCCGCCGGCCGGGCCCTCCGCCCCGCCCGCGCCGCCGACCGGGGGCCACCCGCACCCGGCGCCGCCCGCGGTCGGGCAGCCGCACCCGGTGCCGCCCGCCGCGGGCGCCGTCCCGCCCGGCTACGCCCCGTACGCCCCCGGCACCCCGCCGACCCCGCCCGCACCGCCCGCCCCGGGCACCCCGCCGCACGGCACCGCGTGGGGCGGGAATTGAGCGCAGCCGACCCGGCCGGCGTCCTGACCGTCTCGGACGGCACCACCACCTGGGCGTGGTCGGCCGTGCGCATCGACGCCGCGGCCGACCTGACGGAAACCCAGGAGTACGCCGACCTGCCGGAAGCGGAACGCCGCGCCAAGGCCGTGGCCGCCGAGGCCGCCTGGCTGGCGGGGCAGTGGAACACCGCGCACGGCGAGCGGATCGAGCTGCGCTACCTCAGTGACCCGGTCGGGCGGCGCATCTCCTGCGCCCTGCTCGGCCGGGTCGCGGCCCCCACCGCGGAGCTCGCCGTGGCCGCCGCCCGCGCGCTCCGCGACCGGATGGCGGCGCTGCCCCGCCACGTCCACGCCTCGCCCGTCGAGGACCCCGACGAGACGGCGCGCCTGCTGACCCCCTTCACGCCCGACGCCGTGGCGGGCGTCGCGGAGATCCGCAAGCGCTACCACAGCGGGCTGCCCAACCGGCCCGACGCCGGAGTGGCCTACTACCTCGCCCCGCAGCCGTTCACCGCCGCCGCCCCGCCCTGGGACGCGCTGTGGCAGGCCCTGGCGACGCACCCGCACCCCGTCGTGTTGACCGTCGGCCTGGAGCCGTACGTCGTCCCCGCCGACTTCGGACCGCTCGTCCAGCGCATCGCCACCCAGTACGGGCGCCTGGGCACCCCCGGCCAACTCCCCGACGGCCTCTGGTCCCCCGGGACCCAGCTCGCCGCCGACTCCTTCGCCGTGGACGCCGCCCGCGTCTACTCCGACGCCGCACGCCGCTACACCGACCGCGTCTACCGCATGCGCGTCGCACTCGCCTCGCCGGCGCCGCTGCCGGAGTCCCTGGCCGAGCTCGTCGGAGCCACCGTCTCCCCGCGCGAGCAGGCCCGCGAGGGCGGCGCGCTCACCGAGACCCTCACCGGCCCCGCGCACACCGTGGCCTGGCCCGCGCACGGAGAACTGCCGGCCGCCTGGCGGCAGCTGACCACCCTCGAACTCGCGCGCTGGGGCGGCGACCACAGCTGGCGGCTGCCCGAACCGCTCTCCCCGCCGCTGCGGCTGCTCGCCGAACTCGTCGACACCCGCGAGGCCGGCGCGGCCTTCCGGCTGCCCCTGGCCGTCAGCGGACACATGACGGGCTTCCCCGTACGCCGCCCCGGCATGGCCGGCGAGACCGAATACCGCAGCGCCGGCCCCGCCGTCACCCTCGGCCGGCAGCTCGTCCACGACACCCCCGCCGGCCCGCTCGGCATCGGCCTCGACGACCTCACGCGACACGCGCTCATCGTGGGCACCACCGGCTCCGGCAAGACCAACACCACCCTCGCGTTCTGCGAGCAGCTGTGGCGCGACCACCGCACGCCGTTCCTCGTGATCGAGCCGGTCAACTCCACCCTGGACGACTACCGCTGGCTCGCCACCCGCCCCGGCTTCGAGGACCTCCTGGTCCTCACCGTCGGCGACGAGTCCACCGCCCCGCTGCGCCTGAACCCCTTCGAGGTGCCGCAGGGCGTACGCGTCGGCACGCACGTCGCCGGCCTCATGGCCTGCTTCGACGCGGCCTTCGGCCTCTGGGACCCGCTGCCCGGCATCTACAACCGGGCCCTGCGCGCCACGTACGCCCGCAAGGGCATCACCCCCACCGACGTCGCCGGGCCCGTGAGCACGGCGGACTGGCCCACGCTGCGCGACTTCATCACGGAGATGCGCAAGGTGTGCGAGCAGCTCGACTACTCGGGCGAGGTGCGGGACAACATCGTCGCGGCGGCCCGGTTGCGCGCCGAATCCCTCGCCGAGGGGGCCTGCGGCACCACGCTGGACGTCGCCCGTTCCTATCCGATCGAGGAACTGCTGCGACGCCCGGTGGTCGTCGAGCTCGCCGGGGTCGGGGACAACGAGAAGGAACAGTCCCTCGTCACCGCGATGCTCCTCCAGACCATGACCGAGTACTACAAGGCCAACCGCTCCGGCGGCTCCCTCAGCCACGTCACCGTGATCGAGGAGGCGCACCGGCTGCTGGGACGGCCGGCCCCGCAGGGCGGGGACGCGAAGGAGGGCAACGCCCAGGCGCGGGCCGCCCAGGCCTTCGCCAACACCCTGGCGGAGAACCGCAAGTACGGCGAGGGCGTCGTCATCGTCGAGCAGGTCCCGGGCAAGCTCGTCGAGGACGCGTACAAGAACACCAACCTCAAGGTCATGCACCGGCTGCCGGCCGAGGAGGACCGCCGACTCGTCGGCGCGACGATGAGGTTCTCGCCCGACCAGGAGCGCTACGCCGCCGCCCTGGAGCCGTTCCAGGCCTTCGCCTACCACGACCGGATCGACCGCCCGGCGCTGCTGAAGGCCCCGGACGTGCGCGCGCTGGCCGCCGCGGAGGCCGGCGTCGCACGAGCCCCCCTGGCCACGGACGCGGAACTCGGCGCGCGGTTCCGCGGGTTCGCGGCCGCCCACGAGGAGGTCGACGCCGCGCTGGCCCCCTTCCCCGACTGCGCCGGCTGCCGTCACCGCTGCGAGTTCCGCACCCGGGCCGCCACGGCGGTGTGGCCCGAGCACGGCACGAAGCTGAAGGAACGCGTGGCGACGTACCCGAAGTCGAGCGGCGAACAGGCCGCCTGGTGGCGCGAGACGGCCGAGTGGGTCACGGAGGTGGCCGACGCGGTCCCGCTCCCGGCCCCCCGCCGCGCCGACCCCGCCGCGGCGGAGGACTACCGGGCCTGCGTCTTCATCCACGTCGCGCGCGCGGCCTGGCAGCGCAACACCCTGCCCTGGGTCCGCCTCTACCGCACGCACACCCTCCCGGAGGGCGCCCCCCGATGACCGACCGCCCCACGGAACGTCCCCCACTCCCGGAAGCCGCACCGCCTCCGGAAACCACGGACGCCCCGGACCCCACACCACCGACGGACGCCGCCCCACCCCCAGAGGCGGCCCCGACGCCTGAATCCCCGCCTTCGGAGTCGGCCCCGACCCCTGAGGCCCCGTCTCCGGACGAGGCTCCGGATCCCGCGACCCCGTCTCCTGAGTCGACTCAGGATTCCGAGGCCCCGTCTCCGGACGAGGCCCCGACCCCCGAGACCCTGTCTGAGGAGTCGGCCCCGAGCCCGGAGGCTCCGTCTTCGGACGAGGCTCCGGATCCCGAGGCTTCTTCTCCGGAGGAGCCCCTGGCACGCCCGGAGGGTCCGGCCGATCCGGACGAGGCCCCCGACCCCGCGCCGGCGGAGACGGAGGCCCCGCCCCAGGCCGGTCCCGAGTCCGAGGGAGCCCCGGAGGCCCCAGAGGCCCCGTCTGGGGAGTCGGCTCAGGATTCCGAGGTTCCGTCTTTGGACGAGGCTCCGGATCCGGAGACCCCGTCTGGGGAGTCGGCCCCGAATCCCGAGACCCCGTCTCCGAATGAGGCCCCGACCCCCGAGACCCCGTCTCCGGACGAGGCTCCGAACCCCGAGGCTTCTTCTCCGGAGGAGCCCCTGGCACGCCCGGAGGGTCCGGCCGATCCGGACGAGGCCCCCGACCCCGCGCCGGCGGAGACGGAGGCCCCGCCCCAGGCCGGTCCCGAGTCCGAGGGAGCCCCGGAGGCCCCAGAGGCCCCGGAGGAGCCCATCCCCGCCGGGGACGGCACCGAGGCCCCCGACCCGGATGATGCCGCCACCGACGACGGGGCCACCCATGCCCCGGAAGCCCGGGACACCCCGTCCGAGCTGGAGCGCCACGACCCCGACGAGGCCCCGGACCCGCCCGCCGCCGAAGCGGACGACCTCTCGGCCGCTGGTGGGTCCACGGACGCCCCCGTGCCCGACGAGCCGGAGCGGCCGTCCGCAGCACCCGCTCCCGAGGACGAGCTCGTCGAGCACGGCGTCTTCGACCGGTTGAAGCAGTTCACGGGCTCGCGAAAGCGGGATACGGATCGCTCTGAGCAGCCGGTGTATACGGTTGATCACCCGGAGTTCCAGGACCCGCTGAAACGCGCGGACGAGGTACCGGACCGTTACGGCAACCCGCTCGACCGCTCCGACGGAACCAGGATGCCGCTCTTCGACGGAGACCCCGCGCGAGACCAGATCACGCAAGGCAGGATCGGCGACTGTGGGATCATCGCCACGCTCGGCGCGGTCGCGACGCATCACCCCGACGCGATCCGCGCATGTGTGACGGAGATGCCCGACGGCAACTACGGGGTTTCCTTGCACGAAGCGAGGTTCAACTATTCCCGTGACCGGTTCGAGCCCACCGGCCGCAAGATCGATCTGATCGTGACACCCGATGTGCCGGTGTTCGACGAGGCTTCCCACCAGCCCGCCTTCGCGAAGTCCGGGGCCACGGAAGCGGTGTGGGGGCCGGTCATGGAGAAGGCGATCGCGGGAAGCGATCAGGTGTGGGATCAGGAACGCCGCGACCGGTGGGCCGAGATCCAGAAGGTGAGGAAGGTACCGGATGTTCCCGAGGGCTACGTTCGGCTCAACCGGGGAAGCGGGCCCAGTCTGCGGGCGGAATTGCTCACCCAACTCACCGGTAGGCCGGCTGTCATGTGCGAATTCCCCAATGAGTTCGACCATGACGGGCGCAGCCCGGACAAACAGCTTATGAGTGACCTGAAGGAGCGGCTCGCCGAGGGCAAACCCGTGCTGGTCGGTACGCAATCCAAGTTGGATCACGGGGGCCCACTGGAGAACGATCTGCACCCGGCCCACGCGTACGAGGTGACCGAAGTGGACGGCCAGGGGAAGATCCACCTGTGGAATCCATGGAATCGATTCCACCCCGAACCTTTGACCTTGAAGCAGTTCAGGGACAACATCCGTCCGGTATACAGCACTTTGGAGTGAGTCAATGCCTACTGAGATCAAGATCGGCCCGGGCGTACTGACCGATTCCCCCCTGGGGGCCTTCGGAGTGATCGACGTGGACGCTCGCCCCGGGCTCCCTCTGACGGTTCGCCTCGGTGTCGATGACGGTGAGGAGCGCCGGTACACCCTGAGCCTCGGGGACACGTTCCCCGTGCGGGGTGAGCTGTGGCGGCTCGACCGGGTCGAGGATCCCGACGGCGACTACCGGGTGTACCTCCGCAAGGTCGTCTAGCATCGACCGGCGTTCCGGCGACGGGTGGTCACTTCGCGCACAGGGCCTTGTCGATCAGGGCGTCCGCGCGGTCCATGGCCTCCAGGCTGGGCGGCATGTTGGCCGTGAGCGCGATCGTCGCCGCGCGGCCGTCCTCGGTGGCGCCCGGGAAGGAGTGGTAGCCCGGGAGGTTGCCCCCGTGGCCCCACACCAGGCCGCCGCAGCTCAGCGGGGTGCTCGTCAGGCCCAGGCCGTACCGGGTGCCGGGGCGCCAGCCGCGGGTGTCGATCTCGACGGTGCGGCGCATCTCCGCGAGCTGCGCGGGCTTCAGGAGTCCGCCCCCGATCAGGGTGGAGAAGAAGCGGTTCAGGTCGCCCGGGGTGGAGACCATTTGGCCCGCCGACCAGCCCCACGACGGGTCGATCTCCGTGATGTCCTCCAACGGGACCCCGGGCCCGGGCGCGTGGTAGCCGCGCGGGTGGGCCCCGCGCAGGGTCTGCTCGCCGACGCCGGGGAAGTAGGTGTTCCGCAGCCCGATCCGCTCGATGACCCGCTGGGTGATCTGCTCGGCCAGCGGGCGCCCGGTGACCTTCTCGATGATCAGGCCGGCGAGGACGTAGTTGGTGTTGTTGTACGCCCAGCTCGTCCCCGGCGCGAACAGCGCCTTGTGGGCGAGCGCGATGTCGACCAGCTCGCGCGGCTGGTAGTAGGTGTGCCGCTTCTCGCCGAAGACCGCTTCCCGCAGGTGGTCGGTGTAGTTGGGCAGTCCGCTGGTGTGCTGGAGGAGCTGGCGGACGGTGATGGCGCGCCCGTCGATGCCGTCGCCCCGCAGCAGGTTCGGCAGGTAGGTCTCCACCGGGGAGTCCAGCGCGATCTTCCCCTCGCCGACGAGTTGCAGGACCACCGTCGCCGTGAAGGTCTTGGTGTTGCTGCCCACCCGTATCCGCCCGTCGGCCGGCGCCTTGGCCCGGGTGCGCAGGTCGGCGACTCCGGCGGCCTCGTGGCGCACGCGCCCGTCGCGGCCGAGCGTGGAGGCCAGGGCGGCCGGGAAGCCGTCCTCGGTCACGAGCCGCCGCAGGTCCCCGCGTACGTCGTACCGCGCGCCGCGCGCCGTGGGTTCGGGCTCGGCCGGTGAGGCGGACGCAGTCGCGGGCAGGGCCGTCGCCAGGCTCAGCGCGGCGACGGCGGTCGCGACCACCGTGAGGGCCCGTCGGCCGGCCGACGGGGCGCAGGGGAGCGGGCGGACGGAAGGGCGATCGGTCATGGAAGGACGCTCCTGAAGGGAGGGGGAGGGGCGCCGCGGTGATCCGGCGGCACGCCTTCGACCCTAGGAAGCGGAGCTGGTGCCGGGCATCGGGCGCGGGCACGAGGGACCCGGGTCCGGCCCGCCCCCGCGACCGGGACCCCGGTCCTCCCCATCACAGTTGACCCACCGTCAACCCGGGTTGCGGCGCGGCCCTATCATGCGGTGATCATCAACGACTCGGGGGAGCGGATCCAGTGAGCACACGCGTACGCGGACGGGTCGCACCGTCCCTGGGGCCGGCCAGGCGGCGCCGCCCGGGGTGGAAGGGCGTCGCGATGATGCCCTTCGTCCTCGCCGCGCGCATCCACCGGCCGATCCGGCCGGACCGGCTCCGGGACCCGGCCATCGAGTCGGCGCAGATCGCCCGTACGGCGATCGGCGTCCTGGCCACCCTCTGGCTGGTCTTCGCGTACCCGTTGCGCGAGTCCGCCGGGGCGGTGGTGGAGGGGAAGATCGTCGAACTCGTGGTGAGCGCGGGCATGCTGCTCGTCCTCGGGCCGATCGCGCTGACCGCCTTCGTGATGGGAGCCCGGCCGCCGGGTCCCGCCTTCTACCGGCCGAGGCTGAGCGGACCCATGACCTCCCTCGGGGCACTGTTCGCCACGGCGCTGCTGCTGTGGCTGAACCTCATGTTCGGCTCCGTGCTGCTCGGGCCGCTGGCCGGGCTGGTCGTGCTGGTCCTGCTGCCGTTCGCGCTCGCCTCGGCCGTGCTCTGCGTCCACCACACCTTCCGGGCGGCGGACGTCCACGAGGTGCTCCCGCCGCTGATATCGCCGGTGTTGGTGTGGTCGATGTGCGTGGTGCAGCTCTTCGACGCGCCCCCCGTGGCCGCCCCGGCGTGGGTGCGGGTGCTCTTCCTGGTCGGGCCGCCCGTGTCGGTGACCGCGCTGTCGGCGTGGGAGCTGCGCCGACTGCGCGTGCGCCACGGGATCACCGTCCGGTTGGCCCTGGGCCGGTAGGCCCGCGCACGGGCCCGGGCCCGCGCCCGGGGTCAGGGCGCCAGGCCGTCGGCGACCAGTCCGGCCAGGACGGCTTGGCCCAGGGCGTGCACGGCGGACTGGGGGCGGACCATCACCGTGAACTCCTTGATCCGACCCGCCTCGTCGAACTGGAGCAGGTCGATCCCGTGGATCTGCCGCCCGTCCACCGTGGCCCGGAAGGGCAGGATCACCGACGGAGCCGACTCGCCGTCCGCGCTCGTCTCGGCCTCGCCCTCCAGGCGGCCCAGGTAGCGCAGGTCCTCGAAGACCCGCAGCAGCACCCCGAAGAGGCCGAGGACCATCTCCTTGCCCTCGAAGGGGACGAACTTCACCGGGCTGTAGAGGCGGACGTCGGGCGCGAACAGCTCCTCCAGCCCGGCCCGGTCCCGCTTCTCCACGGCCTCCCGGAAGCGTTCCGCGGTCTTCGGTCCCGGTTCGGTGTTCGGCTGCACGGCGATCCCTTCCCCTACTCAACAATATGACTAGTAAGTTTTTTGAGTATGATGCCGAGGACAGCGACGGAAGGGAAGGGGGCGACCCGCGATGGCCCTGCGACACGCGGTACTGGCCGCGCTGCTCGACGGCGAGTACAGCGGCTACCAGTTGGCGAAGGGCTTCGACATCGGCGTCGCGAACTTCTGGCACGCCGTCCCCCAACAGCTCTACGCCGAGCTGGCCAAACTGGAGAAGGACGGCCTCGTCACGGGCCGCGAGGTGGTCCAGGAGGGGCGCCCCAACAAGCGCGTCTTCCGCGTCACCGAGGCCGGCCACGCCGAGCTGGAACGGTTCGCCGAGGCCCCCTCCAAGCCCTCCTTCATCCGCGACGACCTCCTGGTCAAGGTGCAGAGCGCCGACCGCATCGGCACCGCCGAGGTCATCGCGCAGCTGGAGGAACGGGCCACCGCCGCCGAGGCCAAGATCGAGATCCTCACCCGGCTGCTGCGCACCCTGCGCGGTCCGCTGGACGAGGACGCGTACCTCCTGCGGGGCGAGCGCATCGGCGGGTACCTCACCTGCCTGCGCGGCCTCGCCTTCGAAGAAGGTCACCGGGACTGGTGCGTGCGCGCCGCCGGCGTCCTCAGGGAAAGGCAGCGAGCCCATGCACAGCGGTGAGTACCTGCGCTACGTCGCCCTGGGCGACAGCCAGACCGAGGGGGTCGGCGACGGGGACGACACCATCGGCCTGCGCGGCTTCGCCGACCGGTTCGCCGAACGGCTGGCGGTCGTCAACCCCTCGCTCCTCTACGCCAACCTCGCCGTCCGGGGTCGACTCGCCCACCAGGTCCGCGCAGGGCAACTCGCCCCCGCGCTCGCCCTGCGCCCCGACATCGCCACCGTCGTCGCCGGCGTCAACGACCTGCTGCGGCCCGGCTTCGACGCCGCCCGGGTGGCCGGCGAACTGGAGGAGATGTTCGCCGCGCTGACCGCCTCCGGGGCCCGCGTGGTGACCGTGACCTTCCCCGACGTGGCGAGGATCGCGCCCCTGGCCCGGCCCCTCGCACCCCGGGTCGTCGCCCTCAACGCGCACATCCGCGCCGCGGCCGCCCGTCACGGGGTGGCCGTCGCCGAGACCGGCGGGGCGGCCGTCTCCACCGACCCCCGCCTGTGGAGCGTCGACCGGCTGCACGCCGCCCCGCTGGGCCACGACCGGATCGCCGCCGCCCTCGCCCACGCCGTGGAGCTGCCCGGCAGCGACGACGCCTGGACCCGCCCCCTGCCGCCCCGACCGACCCCCACCGTGCTGCGGAGCGCCGTGGGCGAGGCCCGCTGGCTGGCCGGCTTCCTCGGCCCCTGGCTGGCCCGCCGGCTGCGCGGCGCCTCCTCGGGCGACGGCCGCACCGCCAAGCGCCCCCACCTGGAACCCCTCACACCCCGCTAGGGTCGATCGGAGGGGGCGGAGCGGATCACCGTGAACGCCGCGCCCTCCGGGTCGGCCACGGTGGCCTGCCGGCCGCCCTGCCCGTCGTGGGGCGGCGTCACGACGCGCCCGCCCAGCGCGCCCACCCGGGCGGCGGCCGCGTCGGGGTCCGCCACCTCGAAGTACGTCATCCAGTGCGGGCCCCGGTCGTGCGGCAGCGCCCGGCCCACGCCGTGCACCGCGGCCACCGGGCGCCCCTCCAACCGCAGCGTCACGTAGTCGAAGTCGGCCCCGGCGCCGGGGTGCGTCACCGCCTCGTGCCCGAAGACGTGCTGGTAGAACTTGCCGACCGTGGTGGTGTCCTGCGTGACCAGCTCGTTCCAGACCGGGCTGCCCGCCGCCCCGTAGCGGTGCGTCTCCCGACGCGGTCCCGTCTGCCAGATCCCGAAGATCGCGCCCAGCGGGTCGGAGCAGATCGCCACCCGACCCACCACGCCCGCGTCCAGCGGGCCCACCGCGACGGTCCCGCCGCAGGAGCGGATCGCCTCGGCCGACACGTCCGCGTCGTCCGTGGCGAAGTACGTGGTCCAGGAGACCGGCAGGTGCCGGTCCGGCGGCATCTCGCCGATGCCGGCCACCTCCCGGCCGTCGAGGAACGCCCGTACGTAGGGGCCGAGCTGGGCGGGGCCCGGCTCGTACTCCCAGCCGAACAGGTCGGCGTAGAAGTCCTCGGTGCTTCCCAGACCGTGCACCATCAGGCTCACCCAACACGGTGCGCCGGCCGGGCGACGCACGATCCCCGCTGCCTCCGTCATGTCAGCCGTCTCCTCCGTCGTGGCCCGAATTCCCCCGCAGATGCTTCCACTCCGCGGCGTGCGCCGCGCCCCGACCGGCCGGATCGCGGGGCTCGGGGGAGAGATGACCGAATCACTGCGGCCGGTCGATGTCGGCCTTGTTACGCGGGCTCGGAAGTGGGGAGGAAGATGGGCCCCATGACTGCGATTCTCTCGGCCTCCGCACTGATGACCGAGCTGGCGGGCCCCCGGCCGCCGGTGCTCCTGGACGTCCGCTGGCAGCTGGGCGGGCCCGACCAGCGCCCCGCCTACGAGGCGGGCCACCTGCCCGGCGCCGTGTACGTCGACCTCGACCGCGAACTGGCAGGTCCGCCCGGGTCGGGCGGCCGCCACCCGCTGCCCGACCCGGAGGCGTTCGGCGCGGTGATGCGCCGGGCCGGCGTCCGCGCCGACGAGCCGGTGGTCGTGTACGACGGCGGTCAGGGCTGGGCCGCCGCGCGCGCCTGGTGGCTGCTGCGCTGGACGGGTCACACGGCGGTGCGCGTACTGGACGGTGGCCTGGCCGCGTGGACGGCGGCGGACGGTCCGGTATCGGCCGACACGCCGACCCCCGCCGAAGGCGATTTCAAGCCAAACCCCGGGGCGCTCGGGCTCCTCGACGCGGACGAGGCGGCCGATCTGGCCCGTACGGGGCTCCTGCTGGACGCCCGCGCTGGGGAGCGCTACCGGGGCGAGGTCGAGCCGATCGACCCCGTCGGCGGTCACATCCCGGGCGCGGTGTCGGCTCCGACCACGGAGAACGTGGACGCGGACGGCCGCTTCCTGCCGGCCGAGCGGCTGCGCGACCGCTTCGCCGCACTGGGCGCCTCCGAGGAGACTCCGGTCGGGGTCTACTGCGGCTCCGGCGTCTCCGGAGCGCACGAGGTGCTGGCGCTGGAGGTGGCGGGGATCCCGGCGGCCCTGTACGCGGGCAGCTGGTCGCACTGGTCCTCGGACCCGAGCCGCCCCGTGGCCACGGGACCGAACCCGGACGGCTCGCCGCGGGAGGCCTGAGCCGCGCGGCGGTTCGGCGGGCCCGGAGGCATCGCGCGTCCGGGCCCGTCGCGGCCCGAGCGCACCCCGACGGGCCGGTATCCCGACGGGGCGGCACCCCGACGGGCCCGGAGCCCGTCGCTCCGTCCCGCCGGTCCGCCCGCTGCTACTCCTGCTACTCCTGCTTCTTGCGCCGGGTCCCGAAGACGATCTCGTCCCAGCTGGGCACCGCCGCACGGCGCCCCGGACGGACCCCGTCGGCCTCGGCCTGGCGGTCCGTCGTCCCGGTGAGCCGGTCGCGGTGGCCCGCGACCGTGCGCGGCATCAGCACGTCGGCGTACGCCGATCCGGCCCCGGCCGAGGCCGCCGCGGCGGGCGGCTCCTCGCTCTCCGCCTCGTCGGCGGGTGGATCGGAGCGGTCCGGCACCACCAGGTCCCCGCGGAAGCTCGGCACGGCCTCCAGCAGGCTGGTCAGCGTGTCCCGTTCTTCCTCGGGCTCCGGCGGGGCCGGGGCGACGGGGCGTTCCATGGGGCGGTCGAGCGTCCGGTCCAGCGGCCGGTCGCGCGGCAGTCGGGCGATCCTCGGGACGAAGGGGAAGCTCGGCTCGGGGGTCGAGGGCAGGTCGTCGGACTCGCCGATCAGCGAGCGCGCCTCGTCGTCCACGGCGACGACCAGCCGGCGCGGCGGGTCGTACGTCCAGCTCGCGGAGTGGGGTTCGGTGGCGACCCGGTAGACGAGCAGCACCTCCCAGGTGCCGTCGTCGCGGCGCCAGGAGTCCCACTGGACGGAGTCCTTGTCGGCCCCGCGCAGGGTGAGGCGCTCCTGCACGGCCTCGCCCAGCTGGGGTCCGGTGTTCTCGCCGGGGCGGCGTACGGGGGTCTTGCGGGCCCGCTCCGCCATGAAGGCGCGCTCGGCCAGCACCGGACCCTCGAAGCGGCGCACCCGGTCGACGGGGATGCCGGCAAGCTGCGCGACCTCCTCGGCGGAGGCACCGGCTCGTATGCGGGCCTGGATGTCGCGCGGGCGGAGGTGGCTCTCCACCTCGATCTCGATCTGGTTCAGGCGCGCGCGGTCATTGCGCACGGCAGCCCGCAGCCGCTCGTCGATCGGAAGCGTGTACTCCGTGCTGTCCGCAGCCTTGAGCACCAGTCGTGTTCCGTCATTCGAGACGGCCACGACACGCAGTTCGGGCATGGGGACCTCCCGGGTGGTGCCTGCCGACGTCACGTGCGTCGCTGCTTCCGCTAGTCGAGTGTGGCCTGCCCGGGTGCAGCCTGCCACAACCTTGCCGAGTTAAACCGGCGTGTCGGGCATGCGCCCTTGATCGACGTTATGGCACGGTTACCTGTTGGGCACGCACAGTGACCGGTTGGTTACTGTGCGCAGCAGGAGCCCGTGCGATACCGCGGCATCACCGGTCTTGAGCGCCGTTTCTCCATCAGTCGGCCCCCTCTCCCGAGTCCGGACATCCGTAAGGAAGGACGGCCCCAGGGCTCGCCACAGTACTCCATTCGGGCCACCTGGGTGGACCGCCGCGCCGCCGAACTTGTCCCGGGCGGCGGGAGTTGGCGTGCCCGGAATCGGGCCCGCGTCCGGGCCGACCTGCGCACGCGTCCGAATTCGGGTGTCCTGCTTCACAGAATCCCCAGATCCGGAACCATCCGTTTCGCTCGGCGGTCAGTAACTCCAGGAAGAGGAGAAGCGCGAGAGGCGGGACGCACCGGGGATGACGAAGGTTCGCAAGACGGGACAGGAAGCCGAGAGCGCCGAATCCGGGGGCCGGGGGCTCGATCTGAGCGTGGCCCAGGTCGCGGGCAGCTCCCTCGCCACCGTCGCGGCGGCCCTGCTCGCCTCGAAGCTCGGCGTCTACGGAACCATCCTGGGCGCCGGCGTGGTGAGCGTGGTCGCCACCGCGG
Organism: Streptomyces sp. NPDC048606; assembly: GCF_040650855.1. Taxonomy (NCBI): domain Bacteria; kingdom Bacillati; phylum Actinomycetota; class Actinomycetes; order Kitasatosporales; family Streptomycetaceae; genus Streptomyces; species Streptomyces sp. NPDC048606. Next base: position 142,138 of record NZ_JBEZIB010000001.1, read on the forward strand.
GCGGGCCCGTCATCCAGCACGTCTTCCGGCGCACCGGCGACCAGTTGCGCGAGGGCGCCCGCCCCCGGTCCCGCCGGGCGGGGAAGCCGGCGGTCCCGGAGCCGGTCCCGGACGGGGTCGAGGGCCCGCCGCCCTCGGGGGAGTTCGGGGCGGCCACCGTGCACGGGACCCGCGTACGGGGCTGGAAGCGGACGGCGGTGGCCTCCGCGGCGGCCTTCGCCGTGGCCATCGGCGGGCTCGGGACCTACGAGGCCGTCGCCGGCACCTCGGTCAGCAGCGGCGGCGACACCCTCTTGTCGGGCGGCACCCGCAAGGCCCCCGACCACCGCCCCTCCCCGCGCGAGGACGGCCGGGACGGGTCCCGCGAGGGCGGCAAGGAGGGCGGACGCGGGGGCGAGGACGGCGCGGGCACGCGGCCCGGCCCCTCCCCGAGCCCCTCGCACCCGCACTCCGGCGAAGGCACCGGAGGCACGGGCGGCACCGGGGGTACCGGCGGAGGCGGATCCCCCTCGCCGGACACGGGAGCCTCGAACACCCCGGACCCGGCGAAGCCCTCGCCGGACCCGTCGCCCTCGAAGCAGACCCCGAAGCCCGATCCGGCCACCGGGGGCTCGACCGGCGCGGGGACCGGCGGCGGCCAGGGCGCCGGCTCCGGCTCCGGCACGGGGTCCGGCTCCGGTACCGGCGCGAACGGTTCCCCGGCCGCGCCCTGACCCGGGCTCAGCTCCCCAGGACCCGCCGCAGGTAGTCGTTGCCGAACACCCGGTCCGGGTCGAGGCGGTCGCGCAGCGCGGTGAACTCACCGAAGCGCGGGTAGGCCTCGGCGAGGTAGGCCGCGTCCCGGGTGTGCACCTTGCCCCAGTGCGGCCGGCCGCCGTGGGCGGTGAAGATCCGCTCGGCGGCGGTGAAGTAGGCCTGGTACGGGGTGCCCCGGTACATGTGCACCGCGATGTACGCCGTCTCCCGGCCCGAGGCCGTGGACAGCGTGATGTCGTCGGCCGGGGCCGTCCGCACCTCCACCGGGAAGCTGATCCGCAGGGAGGAACGGTCCACGGCCGCCCTCAGTTCCCGCAGCGCCTCGACCACGTGCTCGCGCGGAAGGGCGTACTCCATCTCCACGAACCGCACCCGGCGCGGGCTGGTGAACACCTTGTAGGGGATGTCGGTGTAGGTGCGCGCGGACAGGGCGCGGCTGGCGATCCGGGCGATGGAGGGGACGGTCGCCGGGAAGGCCCGCCCGACCGAGTTGACGGCCTGGAAGAGGCCGTTGGACAGCAGCTCGTCCTCGATCCAGGCGCTGACGGCGCCGGGCGGGGCGGCGGGGCCCTGGCTGCGGTTGTTGCGCTTGGTGTTGCAGTTGCCGGTGTGCGGGAACCAGTAGAACTCGAAGTGCTCGTTCTCCGCGACGTGCCGGTCGAACTCCGCGAGCACCCGCTCGAAGGGCATCGGCTCCTCGCGGGCGGTGAGGAGGAAGATCGGCTCCACCGCGAAGGTCAGCGAGGTGACGATGCCCAGGGCCCCGATGCCGAGCCGGGCCGAGGCGAAGACCTCGGGGTTCTCCTTCTCCGAACAGGTCAGCAGGGATCCGTCGGCGGTGACCAGCTCCAGGGCGCGGATCTGGGCGGCTATGGAGGCCGAGTCGCGGCCGGTGCCGTGGGTGCCCGTCGAGGTCGCGCCGGAGACCGTCTGCTCCATGATGTCGCCCATGTTGGCGAGCGAGAGGCCCTCGCGCGCCAGGGCCCGGTTGAGGTCCTCCAGGACCGTGCCGGCCGCCACCGTCACGGTGCCGGCGGCCCGGTCGAGCGACAGGATCCCGGTGAGCGCCTGGGGGCGCACCAGCACCCCGTCGGTGGCCGCGGCCGCCGTGAAGGAGTGCCCGGTGCCGACCGCCTTGACCCGCAGTCCGTCCGAGGCGGCCCGGCGGACCTCCTCCCGGAGCTCGTCCACCGTGCGCGGGGCGACCACGCGCGCGGGGGTGGACGAGACGTTCCCCGCCCAGTTACGCCACGTGGCCGGCCCGGTCGTCCCCGCTGTCCGTGCTCTCGCTGTCCGCACCATCGCCCGCTGTCTCCTCCCCTAGCGCCGGCCTCGTCAGCCGGCGGTATCCCGCGAACGCCACCGCCGCCGCGGCCGCCCCCGCCGAGAGGGAGACGACGTACCCGCGGCTCGCGCCGGCGGCGTCGATGACCAGTCCGGTCACCGAGGAGCCGAGCGCGACGCCGACCGCGAGGCCGGTGCTGATCCAGGTCATGCCCTCGGTCAGCTTCGCGCGTGGTACGTGCGCCTCGATCAGGGCCATCGTGGTGATCATCGTGGGAGCGATGGCGAGGCCCGAGACGAAGAGCGCCACGGCCAGAAACGGAAGGTTCCCGGCCAGTAGGAGGGGGATCATACTCACGGCCATCGCACAGATGCCCAGTACCCAACGGGGTTCGGCCCGACCCTTGAGGTGCAGCAGGCCGAAGACGATTCCGGCGATACAGGACCCCGCCGCCCAGATCGCCAGGATGAAGCTGGCCGAGGACTTGCTGCCCTGCTCCTCGGCGAAGGCCAGGGTGGACACGTCGATGGAGCCGAAGATCGCGCCCGTGGCCACGAAGGTGGCGGTCAGCACCTGGAGGCCGGGGGAGCGCAGCGCCGAGGTGCGGTCGCCTCCCTCGACGCGCGGGTGCGGGGCCGGTTCGGTCGAGCGCTGGGCCGTGAGCAGCCAGACGCCGACCATCAGGCAGACGGCGGCGATGAGCGGGCCGGCCTCGGGGAACCAGGTGGTGGAGAGTCCGATGGCCAGGATCGGGCCGAAGATGAAGCAGACCTCGTCGACCACGGACTCGAAGGAGTACGCGGTGTGCAGCTCGCGCGGGGAGTCCCGGTAGATCACGGTCCAGCGGGCGCGGACCATGGAGCCGACGCTGGGCACGCAGCCGGCGACGGCGGCGCACACGAAGAGGGTCCAGTCGGGCCAGCCCCGCGCGGCGGCCACGAGCAGGACCGCGACGGCGGCGACCGAGATCAGCGTGGCGGGGCGCAGGACCCGGCGCTGGCCGTACTGGTCGACCAGGCGGGAGACCTGGGGGCCGATGAAGGCGGCGGCGAGGGCGAGGGTGCCGGTCAGCGCGCTGGCCATGGCGTAGCGGCCGGTGATCTCGGAGATCATCGTGAGGATGCCGACGCCCACCATGGAGATCGGCAGCCGTCCTATGAGGCCGGCGGCGCTGAACGCCGTGGTTCCGGGGGCCGCGAATATCGCGCGGTAGGGACTGGGCAAGGTGTCTCCGTAAGGGACGTCGGTGGCCCGAACAGATTACGACCGCCGGCCGACAGCCGCACGGGGCCGGCCGTTCGGAACAGGCGGCGGAACAAGAACTTAGGGTCACCTTACCTTTCGACGCGTCCGCGATGCGGACCGGGCGGTTCTCCCGGGCGAACGCCTGGTGGCAGGATTCGAGACATGTCAGACCAGCTCCGTGCCCCCGAAGCGGTTGCGGCCCACGGCCTCGCCGCCCCCTACGACGCCCTCCTGCTGCTGTCCTTCGGCGGCCCCGAGGGACCCGACGACGTCGTGCCGTTCCTGGAGAACGTCACGCGCGGGCGCGGCATCCCGCGCGAGCGGCTCAAGGAGGTCGGGCAGCACTACTTCGGCTTCGGCGGCGTCAGCCCCATCAACGGGCAGAACCGCGAACTCCTCGACGCGCTGCGCAAGGACTTCGCCGAGCACGGGCTGGACCTGCCCGTCTACTGGGGCAACCGGAACTGGGCCCCGTACCTCACCGACACCCTGCGCGAGATGGCCGCCGACGGCCGCCGCCGCATCGCGGTCCTCGCCACCAGCGCCTACGCCTCCTACTCGGGCTGCCGCCAGTACCGGGAGAACCTCGCCGACGCGCTGGCCGCCCTGGAGGCGGAAGGCGTGGCCGAGCTGCCCCGCGTCGACAAGCTGCGCCACTACTTCAACCACCCCGGCTTCGTCCAGCCCATGATCGACGGAGTGCTCGCCTCGCTGGCCGGCCTCCCCGACGCGGTCCGCGACGGCGCCCACCTGGTCTTCACCACCCACTCCATCCCGACGGCCGCCGCCGACACCTCCGGGCCCGCCGCCGAGCACGGCGAGGGCGGCGCGTACGTCCGCCAGCACCTGGACGTCGCCCGGGTCATCGCCGACGCCGTCCGCGCGGAGACGGGCGTCGAGCGCCCCTGGGAGCTCGTCTACCAGTCGCGCAGCGGCGCCCCGCACATCCCGTGGCTGGAGCCCGACATCTGCGACCACCTGGAAGCCCTGCACGGCGCCGGCGCCCCGGCCGCCGTCATGGTCCCGATCGGCTTCGTCTCCGACCACATGGAGGTCCTCTACGACCTCGACACCGAGGCCACCGCGAAGGCCGCCGAGCTGGGCCTGCCCATCGCCCGCTCCGCCACCGTCGGCGCGGACCCGCGCTTCGCCGAGGCGGTACGCGACCTGCTGCTGGAACGGGCCGCCGCCGAACGCGGCGAGGACGCGCGGCGCTGCGCCCTCGGTCTGCTCGGAGCGAGCCCCGACCGGTGCGCCGTGGGTTGCTGCCCGACCCGGGCGCCGCGTCCCGCGGCGGCCGGGGTCGACAGCCCGTACGCGTAGGCTGCGCGACCGTGACGACCGAAGACACGCTGACCGAAGACCTGAAGGCCGAACTCCTCGACGTGGGGCTGGAGGCCGCCCGGCGGGCCGGTGAACTCCTGCGCGACGGACGGCCCGCCGACCTGTCGGTGGCCGCCACCAAGTCGAGCGCCGTCGACGTGGTGACCGAGATGGACCTCGCCGCGGAGAAGCTGATCACCGGCGTCCTCGCCGCCCGCCGCCCCGACGACGGGCTGCTCGGCGAGGAGGGCGCCGACGTCCCCGGCACCAGCGGGATCCGCTGGATCGTCGACCCCCTCGACGGCACCGTCAACTACCTCTACGGGCTGCCGAGCTGGGGCGTGTCCATCGCCGCCGAGTACCGGGGCGAGACGGTGGTCGGCGTGGTGGCGGCCCCGATGCGCGGGGAGACGTACCGCGCGGTGCTCGGCGGCGGGGCCTGGTCCGGCGAGAACCGGCTGGCCTGCCGGCCGGCCGCGCCGCTGGACCGGGCGCTCCTGGGCACCGGCTTCGCCTACGTGCAGGCCCGTCGCGCCCACCAGGCCCGGGTCGTCGCGGGGATCATCCCCCTGGTCCGGGACATCCGGCGCGGCGGCTCGGCGGCGCTGGACCTGTGCGACGTCGCAGCCGGGCGCCTGGACGGCTACTACGAGCGGGGGCTCAACCCCTGGGACCTGGCGGCGGGCGACCTGATCGCCCGTGAGGCGGGCGCCCTCACCGGAGGCCGACCGGGCCTGCCGGCCTCGGGGGAGCTGACCCTGGCCGCCACGCCGGCGGTCTTCGCCTCGCTCCAGCCGCTGCTGGAGGACGCCGGGGCCTGGCACGACTGACGGCGCGCGGGGTTCCGTACGCCCGCGCCCGCGCCCGCGCACTCCCGCGCTCCCCGCGCCGGGGAACGACGGACCCCGGCCGCCCGTGGGGCGACCGGGGTCCGGTCCGTGCGCGTGCTCGGGTCGTGCGGAACCGCCTGGGCGCCGCGGGGGTCGGGGGTCGGGGTGAACTGTCGTGCGGACGCGGCCGGTTCAGGCCGCGGAGACCGGTACGCCGTGTTCGGCGGCGAGCCGCTGGAGGTCCTCCAGCTCGGCCTGTTCCACATCGGCGAGGTGGTCGTCGCCCGTCTCACGGGCCTTGCTGAGGTCCGACTGCGTGGTCTTGATGCGCTGCAGGAGACCCGCGGTAAATGCGTCCATGGTGGGTGCGCCCCCTCTTCGTGGGTCGGCGGCGGGCGAGCACGTGGCTGTCCGCCGTCAGGGAGTGGCCGGGGTGTTCTGTCGTCCTCCCCGGCACCCGGGTCCCAGAAACCTCGTGAGGCGAGGGAATCCTCGCTTCCTCCCGCGAACACCCCGCACATCCGTGCCGGAAGGGCCCTCAGGGGCGCCTTACAGCCGGTTTACGGCCGAAACCGGCAGGATGGACGCGCAATACACGTGTGCCCTTCTGGGCTCGAGGGAAGGAAACGACGTGCGCGTACTCGTCGTCGAGGACGAGCAGCTGCTCGCCGATGCGGTGGCCACCGGCCTGCGGCGGGAGGCCATGGCCGTGGACGTCGTGTACGACGGCGCCGCGGCCCTGGAGCGCGTCGGGGTGAACGACTACGACGTGGTGGTGCTCGACCGTGACCTTCCGCTGGTGCACGGGGACGACGTCTGCCGGAAGATCGTCGAGCTGGGCATGCCCACGCGGGTCCTCATGCTGACCGCCTCCGGCGACGTCAGCGACCGGGTCGAGGGCCTGGAGCTGGGCGCGGACGACTACCTGCCCAAGCCCTTCGCCTTCACCGAGCTGACCGCCCGCGTCCGGGCGCTCGGACGGCGTACGACCGTCGCCCTGCCGCCGGTCCTGGAGCGGGCAGGCATCAAGCTGGACCCGAACCGGCGCGAGGTGTTCCGCGAGGGCCGCGAGGTACAGCTCGCACCGAAGGAGTTCGCGGTGCTGGAGGTGCTGATGCGCAGCGAGGGGACGGTGGTCTCCGCCGAGCAGCTCCTGGAGAAGGCCTGGGACGAGAACACCGACCCGTTCACCAACGTGGTCCGCGTGACCGTCATGACCCTGCGCCGCAAGCTCGGCGAGCCGCCGGTCATCGTCACCGTGCCCGGTTCCGGATACCGGATCTGACGAGGATGGCCGCGACCCCGGCGCCACCGACGGCGCCACCGAAACCGACCTGGGACCCCGGCCCGCCCGAGGGTCCCTTCCCTTGGCTGCGGCCGACCATCCGCATACGGCTCACGCTGCTGTACGGCGGGATGTTCCTCATCGCGGGGATCCTGCTGCTGTCGATCATCTACCTGCTGGCCGCGCAGGCCCTGCGCCAGGGCAACGCGCTCCCGTTCCAGATCGTCGGGGGACAGCAGGTCAAGGTCTCCAGCAGCACCTGTCCCGGCGTGGTGGGCATCGACCAGTCGTTCGACCAGTTCAACAACGCCATCGGCCAGTGCATCCTGGAACAGCGCCGGCACGCCCTGGACGACCTGCTCAGCCGGTCGCTGATGGCCCTCCTGGGCCTCAGCGTCATCGCCTTCGCCTTCGGGTACGCGATGGCCGGCCGGGTGCTCTCGCCGCTGGGCAAGATCACCCGCACGGCGCGCCGGGTGGTCGGCTCCGACCTCACCCGACGGATCGAGCTGGACGGACCGGACGACGAGCTCAAGGAGCTCGCCGACACCTTCGACGAGATGCTCGACCGTCTGGAGCGGGCCTTCACGGCGCAGCAACGCTTCGTGGCCAACGCCTCGCACGAGTTGCGGACCCCGCTCGCGATCAACCGGACGCTGCTGGAGGTCCACCTCTCGGACCCCGGCGCCCCGGTCGAGCTCCAACAGCTGGGCAAGACGCTGCTGGCCACCAACGAGCGCAGCGAACAGCTCGTGGAGGGCCTGCTGCTGCTGGCCCGCAGCGAGAACCAGATCGTCGAGCGCAAGCCGGTGGACCTGGCGGAGGTGGCCTCGCGCGCCCTCGACCAGGCCCGCGGGGAGGCGCTCGCCAAGGGCGTGGAGATCCGCGGCGAACGCGCTCTGGCCGTGGTGCAGGGCAACGGCGTGCTGCTGGAGCGGATCGCCCTCAACCTGGTGCAGAACGCGGTCCGGTACAACGTGCCGGAGGGCGGCTGGGTGGAGGTGACCACCGAGGTCCAGCACGGCCAGGCGGTGCTCCTCGTATCGAACACGGGTCCCGTGGTTCCCGCGTACGAGGTGGACAACCTCTTCGAGCCGTTCAGACGGTTGCGTACGGAGCGAACGGGCAGCGACAAGGGTGTGGGGCTGGGTCTGTCGATCGCGCGCTCCGTGGCGCGCGCACACGGCGGACGCATCCTCGCGACGCCCCGCGAGGGCGGTGGCCTCGTGATGCGTGTCACGTTGCCCCTCTGATCGCCCACCGACCGACCCACCGGTCTGTTCGCTGTCGGCGGAATGGCCGGGTGCTGCGGTGGACGGTACCTGTGTGATCGATCACATTGTCGAGTGTCGGGTCATGTGCGTTCTGTGACCCCGGGAAGGCCGGAAAGCCCGGGAAGTCCGGGTTTCCGGCCCCCCGAACGGCGGGAAATACACGGGGTGGCGTTTGTGCAAGACGGCCCCCGGACCGTGTACGGTCCCGGTCGTCATCCCAGCTACAGGCTCCTTCGGGCGTGCGGCTGGGTGTCGATTGAGTAACAGACCTTGATGTGAGGCAAAATCTCCGCCTCAGGTCGGGCACAAGTCCGGCCTCTCGCGCGTTACGTGCGCTGAGACACCGCTAAATCCCAGAGGGGGAGAGCGAAAAAATGGCAACGGACTACGACACCCCACGCAAGACCGACGACGACGTCGACAACGACAGCATCGAAGAGCTGAAGGCTCGACGGAGCGAGAAGTCGTCCTCCAGCGTCGACGTCGAGGACTTCGACGGCGCCGAGAGCCTGGAACTGCCCGGCGCGGACCTCTCCAACGAGGAACTGGCCGTCCGGGTCCTCCCCAAGCAGGCGGACGAGTTCACCTGCATGAGCTGCTTCCTGGTGCACCACCGCAGCCAGCTGGCACGTGAGAAGAACGGTCAGCCGATCTGTCGCGACTGCGACTGAGGGCTCGGCTGTGACAGGTTCGACGCCCTTCCGGAAGCGACGTTTCCGGAAGGCGGAAGGATCGGACGGACAGCCGGAGGCGGCAGCCACGGGCCTGGAAACGGGCCCTGGCCGCACGGCTCCCGGCGCATTCGGCTCCGGTACGACCGTCGAGCCCTCCGACACCGCGCGGGCGGTGCCACCGGCCCTCACGGCCGAGGAGGGGTCCCGGGGCAGGCCCGGGGCGCGTCGGCTGCAAGCGGTGAGGAACGGTGTGCGCAGGGGCGGCGATACGGCGAAGGCCGCCGCCCTGTACATCGCCGACCGCGTCATCGAGAACGCCCCGCGCGTTCCCGTGCGGGACCTCGCGACCCTGCGCGCGCAGTTCCCCGGGCTGGACGCGGACCAGCTCGCGGACAAACTGATCTACGGCGCGGCCAACGCCACGTCCACCGTCGGCGCCGGCATCGGAGCCGCCGCGATGCTCCCCGTGCCGCCCGCCATGCCGGCGGAGCTGGCCGCCGAGATCACGGCCGTCGCCGCGATCGAGCTGAAGCTCGTCGCCGAACTCCACGAGGTCTACGGACAGCGCCCTCCGGGCACGCTGAAGGACCGCAGCTTCGCCTACCTCACGGCCTGGACCGAGGAGCGGGGCATCGACCTGACCAAACCGACGACGCTCAACGCGGCGCTCGGCGGTCAGATGAAGCGCGAACTGCGCCAACAGATCATGAAGCGGATGTTCCGCAACCTGCCCAACCTCATGCCGTTCATGGTGGGCGCCGCCGTCGGGGCCGTCATGAACCGCCGCGACACCCGCAAACTCGCCGAGAAGGTCCGTACGGACCTGCGCGAGCGCGCCGTGCCCTGGGAGTCCCTCGCGGCCCTGCCGCCCCTTGAGCAGCCCTCCCAGCCCCTTCCCGAGGCCACCAGGGCCGCACTCGAAGGTCCGCGGGACCCGCGGCTCTGAGTCCGGGCCCGCCCGGCGCCGCCACCGGGGCGTCACCCGGGGGCTCGATCGGGCGTCACCCCGGCGCCGACATCGGGCGTCACCCCGGCCCGCCGGCTCAGGCGCCGGTCGGGGCGCCCTTCGCCGCGCGGATCGCGCCGGCCAGGGCCTCGGGCTCGCGCGTGGAGACGTACACGTAGGGCGTCGGGTCCGTCGGGTCGGTCACCTCGACGCGCACCGCCGTCGGGACGTAGCTGCGCATCAGCATGAAGGCGCGGGTGTCCGCCTTGTACGTCCGCCAGGCGCGGGCCTCCTCCGGGTCCAGCACCTCGGGCTCGCCCAGCGCCGCCACCGGGATGCGGGCGTCGCCCGCGGCCAGCGAACCGTTCACCACGCGCACGCGCGCGGAACCGTACGAGCTCACCAGCATCCCCGTCAGCGCGGCGCCGCCGACCAACCCCACCAACAGCGGCAGGGTGCCCAGCGGCAACAGCATCAGCGCGCACGCCACCCCGACGAGCGCGCAGATGCCCCACCAGGAGCGAGGGGCGGACAGGCGTTCGTCGTGGTGCGCGGAGGAGAGCTGCATACGGCAAGCCTGCCACGAGGCGACCGGTGGGTAGCCGCGCGGGTAAGGTCAGCGGCTGTGAGTGGACGAAACACAGCGTTGACGCCCCCGGCCAACGCCACCGCGCCGGTACGCCATCCCGACGCCCCGGCACCCGGGGAGCTCCTCGGCGCGCACTACGAGCACTGTTTCGGCTGTGGCGAGGGCCAGCCCCACGGGCTGCACCTCGAAGCACGCGCGGGCGAGGGCGTCCGCGTCAGCGCCGAGTTCACCGTCAAGCCCGCTCATCAGGGTGCGCCCGGCCTCGCCCACGGCGGCGTCCTGGCCACCGCGCTCGACGAGACGCTGGGTTCCCTGAACTGGCTGCTGCGCGTCATCGCGGTGACCGGCCGGCTGGAGACGGACTTCGTGCGGCCCGTGCCGGTCGACACGGTGCTGTACCTGGAGGCCGAGGTCACCGCCGTCGCCGGACGGAAGATCTACTCCACGGCGGTGGGCCGGATAGGCGGCCCCGAGGGCCCGGTCGCGGTCCGTGCCGACGCCCTTTTCATCGAGGTGAAGGTCGACCACTTCATCGACAACGGCCGTCCCGAGGAGATCCGGGCGGCGATGGCCGACCCGGACCAGGTCAGGCGCGCACGCGCCTTCGAGGTGAACCCCTGATGCCCCAGAACCCCAACGCACCGGTGGACGTACTGATCCGCCGCGTCGACCCCGAGGTGCCCCTGCCCTCCTACGGTCACCCCGGCGACGCGGGCTGTGACCTCGTCACCACCGTGGCCGCCGAGCTGGAACCCGGAGAGCGGGCGGTCCTGCCCACCGGGGTCTCCATCGCCCTGCCCGACGGGTACGCCGCCTTCGTGCACCCGCGCTCCGGTCTGGCCGCCCGCTGCGGGCTCGCGCTCGTGAATGCCCCGGGGACGGTGGATGCCGGGTACCGTGGGGAAATCAAGGTGATCGTGGTCAATCTCGACCCCCGCGAGAGCGTCAGGTTCGAGCGTTTCGACCGCATTGCCCAGCTGGTTGTCCAGCGGGTCGAGAAGGTGCGCTTCCACGAGGTGGCGGAACTTCCCGGCTCGGCCCGGGCCGAGGGGGGTTTCGGCTCCACCGGCGGTCATGCGGCCGTGGCCGGATCCGGAGCTGGTCAGCAGGGTGGGAATGGCTACGCTTCGGTCGTAACCGACCGGGAAGGACAGTGACGTGTTCGGACGTCGCAAGAAGAACGACTCCGCCCAGGACGGCGGCGCGGCCGAGCAGGTCGACGGCGTGCGCGCCGATGAGCCGTCCGGGACCGACGAGCCGGGCGGCGACCGGCCGCGCCGGCTGAACCTGCCTCCGGCGCCGCGCCCCGACGGCCCGTGGGACGTCTCCGAGGTGCTCGGCAACCCGGCCGACGGCCGGGTCGACCTGGGCGGCATCCTCGTGCCCGGCGTCGAGGGCATGGAACTGCGCGTCGAGGTCGCGGGCGACGCGATCGTGGCCGCCACTGTGGTCCTCGGCGACAGTGCCGTGCAGCTCCAGGCCTTCGCCGCCCCCAAGAAGGAGGGCATCTGGGGCGAGGTCCGCGACGAGATCGCCTCCGGCATCACCCAGCAGGGCGGCATCATCGACGAGGTCGACGGCACGCTCGGCTGGGAGCTGCGCGCGCAGGTCCCCGTACCGCTGCCCGACGGGCAGACCGGTGCCCAGCTGGTCCGCTTCGTCGGCGTCGACGGACCGCGCTGGTTCCTGCGCGGCGTCATCTCCGGCCAGGGCGCGGTGCGCCCCGAGTCGGCCGGCGTGCTGGAGCAGATCTTCCGGGACACCGTCGTCGTGCGCGGCGACGGCCCGATGGCCCCGCGCGACCCGATCGTTTTGAAGCTGCCCAACGACGCCCAGATGGTGCCGGACGGCGTGCAGACGGCCGAGGACCAGGAGAGCTCCCGCTTCTCCGGTGGCATGGGTCAGCTGGAGCGCGGCCCGGAGATCACCGAGGTCCGCTGACCGGACTTCGGGGCACGGGGTCCGACGAGCGCGCGCCGCACGCGGCGCGCGGCGAGGTTCCACGCCGGTGGGCCCGTCCTTCGGGGCGGGCCCACCGGCGCGTCCGCGTCCGGGCGACCGGCGGCGTCAGGGTTGCGTCAGGGATCGGCCCGGCGTCGCGCATCGGTGCGTGAAGCGCGGGTACGTCCCGGAGAATGGGCGCATGGGACGCGGCAGACTACGGATCTATCTCGGCGCGGCACCCGGTGTGGGCAAGACGTACGCCATGCTCTCGGAAGGCCACCGCAGGGTGGAGCGGGGCGGGGACTGCGTCGTCGGCTTCGTCGAGCACCATGGGCGGCCGCGCACCGAGGTCATGCTGCACGGCCTGGAGCAGGTGCCGCGCACGGAGCTGACGCACCGGGGCGCCGTCTTCACCGAGATGGACGTGGACGCCGTACTGGCCCGCCGGCCCGCCGTGGCCCTGGTGGACGAACTGGCGCACACCAACGTCCCGGGCTCGCGCAACGGCAAGCGCTGGCAGGACGTCGAGGAGCTGCTGCGGGCGGGGATCGATGTGGTCACCACCGTGAACATCCAGCACCTGGAGTCCCTCGGGGACGTGGTCGAGTCGATCACCGGGGTGCGGCAGCGGGAGACCGTGCCGGACGAGGTGGTCCGGCGGGCCGACCAGATCGAGCTCGTGGACATGTCCCCGCAGGCCCTGCGCCGCCGGATGGCCCACGGGAACATATACAGGTCCGACAAGGTCGACGCGGCCCTGTCCAACTACTTCCGGCCGGGCAACCTCACCGCCCTGCGCGAGCTCGCGCTGCTGTGGGTGGCCGACCGGGTCGACGAGTACCTCCAGCAGTACCGCGGCGAGCACGGCATCAGCTCGACCTGGCAGGCCCGCGAGCGGATCGTGGTGGGGCTCACCGGGGGTCCGGAAGGGCGCACCCTGATCCGGCGGGCCTCCCGGATGGCGGCCAAGGGCTCCGGCAGCGAGATCCTCGCCGTCTACATCGCCCGCAGCGACGGTCTGACCTCGGCCTCCCCGAAGGAGCTCGCGCTCCAGCGGACCCTGGTCGAAGACCTCGGAGGAACGTTTCACCATGTGATCGGCGACAACGTCCCCGAGGCCCTCCTGGAATTCGCCCGCGGGGTCAACGCCACGCAGATCGTGCTCGGATCCAGCCGGCGCAAGGCCTGGCAGTACGTCCTGGGACCCGGCGTCGGCGCCACCGTCGCCCGCGACTGCGGCCCCGACCTCGACGTCCACATCGTCACCCACGAACAGGTGGCCAAGGGGCGCGGACTGCCCGTGGTCCGCACCACCGCCCGACTGGGCCGGCCGCGGATCGTGGCCGGCTGGGTGGTGGGCGTCGTCCTCCCCGCCCTGCTGTGCCTGCTGCTGACGCACATCGACGCCGACCCCGGCCTCGCCAACGACATGCTGCTCTTCCTGGCCCTGACGGTGGCCGCCGCGCTGCTCGGCGGACTGTGGCCGGCCCTCGCCTCGGCCGCCTTCGGCTCGCTGCTGCTGAACTACTTCTTCGCGCCGCCGCTGCACCGGTTCACCATCTCCGACCCCAAGAACATCATGGCCATCGCGGTCTTCTTCGGGGTCGCGGTCTCGGTCGCCTCGGTGGTGGACCTCGCCGCCCGGCGCACCCACCAGGCCGCGCGGCTGCGCGCCGAGTCCGAGGTCCTCTCCTTCCTGGCGGGGAGCGTGCTGCGCGGGGAGACGGCCCTCGGGGCGCTCCTGGAGCGGGTGCGCGAGACCTTCGCGATGGAGTCGGTGGCCCTGCTGGAGCGCGCCGGCGACACCGAGCCGTGGACGCCCGCCGGCAGCATCGGACCGCGCCCGGCCGCCCGGCCCGAGGACGCCGACGTCGACATGCCGATCGGCGACCACATGGCCCTGGCCCTGTCCGGGCGGGTGCTGCCCGCCGGCGACCGCCGGGTGCTGGGCGCCTTCGCCGCCCAGGCCGCCGTGGTGCTGGACCGCCAGCGCCTCGTCGGGGAGGCGGAGGAGGCCCGCCGCCTGGCGGAGGGCAACCGGATCCGCACCGCGCTGCTGGCCGCCGTCAGCCACGACCTGCGTACGCCCCTGGCCTCCATCAAGGCCTCCGTCAGCTCGCTGCGCTCCGACGACGTGGAGTGGTCCGAGGCGGACCGGGCCGAACTGCTGGAGGGCATCGAGGCCGGCGCCGACCGGCTCGACCACCTGGTGGGCAACCTGCTGGACATGTCCCGGCTGCAGACCGGCACCGTGACCCCGCTGATCCGGGAGATCGACCTCGACGAGGTGGTGCCGATGGCGCTGGGCGGCGTACCGGAGGACAGCGTGGTGCTGGACGTGCCCGAGACCCTGCCCATGGTGGCGGTCGACCCCGGTCTGCTGGAGCGCGGCGTGGCCAACGTGGTGGAGAACGCCGTCAAGTACAGCCCGCCCGGTGAGCCCGTCCTCGTGGCCGCCAGCGCCCTCGGGGACCGGGTCGAGGTGCGCGTCGTCGACCGGGGGCCCGGGGTGCCGGACGAGGCCAAGGACCGGATCTTCGCCCCCTTCCAGCGCCACGGGGACGCCCCGCGCGGCGCGGGGGTGGGGCTGGGGCTGGCCGTGGCCCGGGGGTTCGCCGAGGCCATGGGCGGCACCCTCGCGGCGGAGGACACCCCCGGGGGCGGGCTGACCATGGTCCTGACCCTGCGCGCGGCGGCCCCGGCGGCCGGGGGACCCGTAGGGCCCGGGGCGACCCCGGGAACCGGGGGAGCGGCGGCGCGCGTAGAGACGGTGGAGCCCGTGGAGCCCGGGCCGGACGTGGAGCCGGCCGGACCCGCACGACAGAAAGCAGGACCCCAATGACCCGGGTGCTCGTGGTGGACGACGAACCCCAGATCGTCCGAGCCCTCGTGATCAACCTCAAGGCGCGCAGGTACGAGGTCGACGCGGCGTCCGACGGGGCGGGAGCCCTGGAGATGGCCGCCGCGCGCCACCCCGACGTGGTCGTCCTCGACCTCGGCCTGCCCGACATGGACGGGGTCGAGGTGATCAAGGGGCTCCGCGGCTGGACCCGGGTGCCGATCCTGGTCCTCTCCGCACGGCACAGCTCCGACGAGAAGGTCGAGGCCCTCGACGCGGGCGCCGACGACTACGTCACCAAGCCCTTCGGCATGGACGAGCTGCTGGCCCGGTTGCGGGCGGCCGTCCGGCGCGCCGAGCCCACCGCCGGCGCGGGCGGGGACGAGGTGATCGTCGAGACCGAGGGCTTCAGCGTCGACCTGGCCGCCAAGAAGGCCGTCCGCGCGGGGCGCGACGTACGCCTGACGCCCACCGAATGGCACCTGTTGGAGGTGCTGGTGCGCAACGGCGGCAAGCTCGTCAGCCAGAAGCAGCTCCTCCAGGAGGTGTGGGGACCCTCGTACGGGACGGAGACCAACTACCTGCGGGTCTACATGGCGCAATTGCGCCGCAAGCTGGAGGCGGACCCCTCGCACCCCCGGCACTTCATCACCGAACCGGGCATGGGATACCGCTTCGAGAGGTAGTGGGGGCGCCGGTACGCTTCCTGTTATGAGTGCTGAACCGCGTCCCGAGAAGCCCGCGAAGCCGGCCCGGCCGGCGGGCCGGTTCCGCCGGATGATCGAACGGCTTTCCACCTCCCAGGAGGAGCTGCATTCGGCGGAGCTGCAGGAGGACGCAGAAGCCGCGGGGTGCACGCGGATCTGCGACTGCCACGACCGCCAGATAGTCAAGGTGACCGGGACCCTGCGTACGGTCACCCTGCGGCCGCGTGCGGGAGTGCCCGCGCTGGAGGCCGAGCTGTTCGACGGCTCGGCCGCGCTGGACGTGGTGTGGCTCGGGCGTCGCTCGATCGTGGGAATCGAGCCCGGCCGGCGCATGATCGCCTCCGGGCGGATCTCGATGAGTCACGGTCGCCGGGTCCTCTTCAACCCGAAGTACGAACTCCGACCGCTCGGACAGGAGCACTGACCGGTGACGTCACTCGACAGACCGACCACACCACCCGAGCAGCCCGGGCCGGCCGGCGGCGGGTCCGCGGCCGCGGCCGGGGACGGGCCCGACCGGGCCGACCAGGCTCCCGGGGCCGACCAGAAGGCCGTCACGCAGGCCGCCCTCTTCGACGCCTTCGGGGGCATCCGCGGCACGGTGGAGACGATGCTCCCCGGCCTGCTGTTCGTGATGATCTACACGATCAACAAGAACGTGCAGATGTCCGCCATCGCGGCGGGCGTGGTCGCGGTCCTGCTGGTGCTCGTGCGCCTGCTGCGCAAGGACACCGTCAAGCACGCCTTCAGCGGGGTGTTCGGCGTGGGCGTGGGCGTGGCCTTCGCCCTGTTCACGGGCAACGCCAAGGGCTTCTACCTGCCGGGGATGATCTACGGCGTGGGCCTCGGCGTGGCCTTCACCGTCTCCGCGCTGGTCGGCTTCCCGCTGCTGGGGGTGATCCTGGGGCCGGTCTTCAAGGAGAACCTCTCCTGGCGCACCCGCAACCCCGGGCGCAAGAAGGCGTACACCAAGGCCAGCCTCGCGTGGGGGCTCGTCTTCCTGGCGAAGTACGCGATCCTCTTCCCGCTGTACTGGTGGGGCGACGAGACGCAGCTCGGCTGGGTCCTGATCGCGCTGAAGCTGCCGCCGATGGTGATCGCCGTGTACTTCACCTGGGTCTTCCTCGCGAAGGCGCCGCCGCCGATCGACGTCATCGCGGAGTACGAGGCCGAGGAGGCCGCCGAGAAGGCGGCGAAGGAGAAGGCTCAGGCGGCGCGGCCCGAGGGAACGCCCAAGGGCGAGGCCCGGCACCGCAAGGTCTGACGCGCGGGGCGTGACGCGGGGGCCTGACGCACGGGCGTGACGCGCGGGGCCCGACGCGCTCGCCGCGGGCGAAGACGAAGGGGCGGGGCGGCTCATCGGCCGCCCCGCCCCTTCGTCGTCCGTCCGTATCCGTCGTCGTCGTCGTCCGTCCGGACTCAGTGACGGGCCTGGAGGAGTTCCTCCAGCTGCTCCTCACGGGCCTGCGCGGCCACGAACAGCAGCTCGTCGCCCGGCTCCAGGGTCTCCTCACCGTGCGGGGTCAGGACCCGGTTGCCGCGGATGATCGTGACGAGCGAGGTGTCCTCGGGCCAGGCGATCTCGCCGATCTGCGTCCCCGCGACCGAGGAGTCGGCCGGCAGGGTCAGCTCGACGAGGTTGGCGTCGCCGTGGCTGAAGCGCAGCAGGCGCACCAGGTCGCCGACGCTGACGGCCTCCTCGACGAGGGCCGACATCAGGCGCGGCGTGGAGACCGCGACGTCGACGCCCCAGGACTCGTTGAAGAGCCACTCGTTCTTCGGGTTGTTGACGCGCGCCACGACCCGGGGGACCCCGTACTCGGTCTTGGCGAGCAGGGAGACGACGAGGTTGACCTTGTCGTCACCGGTGGCGGCGATGACCACGTTGCAGCGCTGGAGCGCCGCCTCGTCGAGCGAGGTGATCTCGCAGGCGTCGGCCAGCAGCCACTCCGCCTGCGGCACGCGCTCCACCGAGATGGCGGTGGGCGCCTTGTCCACGAGGAGCACCTCGTGGCCGTTCTCCAGCAGCTCGCCCGCGATGGAACGGCCGACGGCTCCGGCTCCGGCGATCGCGACCCTCATGCGTGTGCCTCCTCGGGGCCCTCGGCGAAGGCCGCCTCGACCTTGTCGATCTCGTCCGTGCGCATCATCACGTGGACGAGGTCGCCCTCCTGGAGGACGGTCGCCGACGTCGGCAGCATGGCTTCGCCCAGACGGGTGAGGAACGCCACGCGCACGCCCGTCTCCTCCTGGAGCCGGCTGACCTTGTGGCCGATCCAGGCGGGGGAGGTGTGCACCTCGGCGAGCTGGACGCCACCGCTCGGGTCGCGCCACAGGGGCTCGGCCCCGGAAGGCAGCAGCCGGCGCAGCATCTGGTCGGCGGTCCACCGTACGGTCGCGACGGTGGGGATGCCCAGGCGCTGGTAGACCTCGGCGCGCTTGGGGTCGTAGATGCGGGCGGCGACGTTCTCGACACCGAACATCTCGCGCGCCACGCGGGCGGCGATGATGTTGGAATTGTCACCACTGCTGACGGCTGCGAAGGCTCCCGCCTCCTCGATGCCGGCCTCGCGCAGGGTGTCCTGGTCGAAGCCGACGCCGGTGACGCGGCGGCCGCCGAACGCCGCCCCCAGCCGGCGGAATGCGGTGGGGTCCTGGTCGACCACGGCGACCGTATGCCCCTGCTGCTCCAGGGTCTGGGCGAGGGCGGAACCCACTCTTCCGCAGCCCATAATGACGATGTGCACGGCCGTCCTTCCGGCTGTCAGCGGCTCGCTGGTTTCCAGCCTCATTGCATGCTCTGGCTAAACAGGGTCTCAGACCATGGCCCAAGCTACACACGGGCGGTCACCAGTGTGCCCCTTTGGGGCTCCGGCGGGCCCTCATTGGAGGCTCATTGCCCCGGACAAGGGGCGGGGGGTTCGTCAGTCGGATTTCGAACGCTTACGATCCTCTGCGTGTCCAAACTGACCGACGTGCCCAAACGGATCCTGATCGGCCGGGCGCTACGCAGCGACCGCCTCGGGGAAACCCTGCTCCCCAAGCGGATCGCCCTTCCTGTGTTCGCATCCGACCCCCTCTCCTCAGTGGCATATGCCCCCGGCGAGGTGTTGCTGGTCCTGTCGATCGCGGGTGTGTCGGCGTACCACTTCAGCCCCTGGATCGCGCTCGCGGTCGTCGTGCTGATGTTCACCGTGGTCGCCTCATACCGGCAGAACGTCCACGCCTACCCCAGCGGTGGCGGCGACTACGAGGTGGCCAACACCAACCTCGGCCCCAAGGCCGGACTGACCGTCGCGAGCGCCCTGCTCGTCGACTACGTCCTCACCGTCGCCGTGTCCATCTCCTCCGGCGTCGAGAATCTCGGCTCCGCCGTCGATTTCGTCATCGAGCACAAGGTGCTCTCGGCGATCGTCATGATTCTGCTGCTCACGCTCATGAATCTGCGCGGGGTCAAGGAATCCGGGAAACTCTTCGCCATCCCGACCTACGTGTTCGTCGCCGCCGTCTTCATCATGATCGCGTGGGGCGCCTGGCGCGGTCTGGTCATGGGCGACACCATGGAGGCCCCCACCGCCGGTCTGGAGATCAAGGCCGAACACCAGGGGCTCGCCGGATTCGCCCTCGTCTTCCTGCTGCTGCGCGCCTTCTCCTCCGGCTGCGCCGCCCTGACCGGCGTCGAGGCCATCAGCAACGGCGTACCGGCCTTCCGCAAGCCCAAGAGCAAGAACGCCGCCACCACCCTCGCCCTCATGGGCGGGCTCGCCGTGACGATGTTCTGCGGGATCATCGGCCTGGCCATGGCCACCGACGTCAAGATGGCCGAGGCCCCCTCGACCAACCTGCTGGAGAACGGCGTCCCCGTCGGCGACGGCTTCGTCCAGCACCCGGTGATCTCCCAGGTCGCCGAGGCCGTCTTCGGCAACGGCAGCTTCCTGTTCATCGTGCTCGCGATCGCCACCGCGCTCGTGCTCTTCCTGGCCGCCAACACCGCCTACAACGGCTTCCCGCTCCTGGGCTCGATCCTCGCCCAGGACCGCTACCTGCCGCGCCAGCTGCACACCCGCGGCGACCGCCTCGCCTTCTCCAACGGCATCGTGCTCCTCGCGGGCGCCGCCATGCTGCTGGTGTGGATCTACGACGCCGACTCCACCAAGCTGATCCAGCTCTACATCGTCGGCGTGTTCGTGTCCTTCACCCTCAGCCAGATCGGCATGGTCCGTCACTGGAACCGCCACCTGCGCACCGAGCGGGACCCGGCCGCGCGCCGCCGCATGCACCGCTCGCGGGCGATCAACACCTTCGGCGCCTTCTTCACCGGCATGGTCCTGGTCGTCGTCCTGGCCACCAAGTTCACGCACGGCGCCTGGGTCGCCCTCCTCGGCATGCTGATCTTCTACGGCACCATGTCCGCGATCCGCAAGCACTACGACCGGGTGGCCGACGAGATCGCGGCGGCCGAGGGCCCCAGCGACGACAGCGTGCGCCCCTCCCGGGTCCACTCCATCGTCCTGGTCTCCAAGGTCCACAAGCCCACCCTGCGCGCCCTGGCCTTCGCCAAGCTGACCCGCTCGGACACCCTGGAAGCGCTCAGCATCAGCGTCGACCCGGTCGAGACCAAGGCCCTGCGCACCGAGTGGGACCGGCGCGGGATCAACGTCCCGCTGAAGATCCTCGACTCGCCCTACCGCGAGATCACCCGCCCGGTGGTGGAGTACGTCAAGGGCCTGCGCAGCGAGAACCCGCGCGACGCCGTCAGCGTCTACATCCCCGAGTACGTCGTCGGCCGCTGGTACGAGCACCTGCTCCACAACCAGAGCGCGCTGCGCCTGAAGGGCCGCCTGCTGTTCACGCCCGGCGTGATGGTCACCTCCGTGCCCTACCAGCTGGAGTCCTCGGAGCTCGCCAAGCGGCGGGCCAAGAAGCGCCAGGACTGGAACGCCCCGGGCGCCGTGCGCCGCGGCCCCGTCGACACCCCGCGGTCGCGACCGAAGGACCCGGCGGCGAAGTAGGCGCCCGCTCGAAGGTCGGTGGTGAACGGCCGGACGAGATCCACGTAAACTGGTGGGTCGGTCGTCCGGCCGTTTTCCTTTTCTCCCTTGATCCCTGGAGCCACCCCACCATGACCGAGCAGAACGAGAAGCAGTCACTGGTCGGGGAGGAGTACGAGGTCGAGGTCGGTCCCGTCGCGCACGGCGGCCACTGCATCGCCCGTACGTCGGACGGCCGCGTTCTGTTCGTCCGCCACACCCTGCCCGGCGAGAAGGTCGTCGCCAGGGTCACCGAGGGCGAGAGCGACTCCCGCTTCCTGCGCGCCGACGCGATCACCGTGCTGGACGCCTCCAAGGACCGCGTCGAGGCCCCCTGCCCGTACGCCGGCCCCGGCAAGTGCGGCGGCTGCGACTGGCAGCACGCCAAGCCGGGCGCGCAGCGCCGGCTCAAGGGCGAGGTCGTCGCCGAGCAGCTCAAGCGGCTCGCCGGCCTCACCCCGGAGGAAGCCGGCTGGGACGGCACCGTCATCCCGGCCGAGGGCGACAAGCTCCCCGCGGGCCAGGTCCCGCAGTGGCGCACCCGCGTCCAGTTCGCCATCGACGAGGACGGCCGCGCGGGCCTGCGCAAGCACCGCTCGCACGACATCGAGCACGTCGACCACTGCATGATCGCCGCCCCCGGCGTCTCGGAGCTCGGAATCGAGCAGCAGGACTGGCCCCAGATGGCCACCGTGGAGGCCATCGCCGCCTCCGGCTCGAACGACCGCCAGGTCGTCCTCACCCCGCGCCCCGGCGGCCGGCTGCCCCTGGTGGAGCTGGACAAGCCCGTATCCGTCCTGCGCGTCGAGGAGAAGGACGGCGGCGTCCACCGCGTACACGGCCGCCCCTTCGTGCGCGAGCGTGCCGACGGCCGTACGTACCGCGTCGGCATGGGCGGCTTCTGGCAGGTCCACCCCCAGGCGGCCGACACCCTGATCAAGGCCGTCATGCAGGGCCTGATGCCGCGCAAGGGCGAGATGGCCCTCGACCTCTACTGCGGCGTCGGCATCTTCGCGGGCGCCCTGGCCGAACGCCTCGGAGAGACGGGCGCGGTCCTCGGCATCGAGACGACGAAGCGCGCCGTGGAGGACGCCCGGCACAACCTGGCGGACTTCCCCCGGGTCCGCATCGAGCAGGGCAAGGTCGAGCAGATCCTGCCCAAGACCGGCATCACCGAATGCGACCTGGTCGTCCTCGACCCGCCCCGCGCCGGCGCCGGCAAGCAGACGGTCCGCCACATCGCCGGCCTCTCGGCCCGCCGCATCGCCTACGTCGCCTGCGACCCGGCCGCCCTGGCCCGCGACCTGGCCTACTTCGCCGAAGCCGGCTACAAGCCCCGCACGCTCCGCGTCTTCGACCTCTTCCCGATGACGCACCACGTGGAGTGTGTCGCGATCCTGGAACCGATCCGCGAGGACGCCTGACCTGCGGGTTTGCTGGTGCGCGATAGGTGCACTGTGGGCGTTACCGGCAATATTTTGACGCTGAAATGACGCCCGTGATGCTCGTCTGATGGGGTGCCGGGCGTTCTGCCTTGCTGGTCGGGTTGCGCTGACCATGTGCGTGAGGCAGGGCGCTGGGGCTTCCTCTGCGGTGAGCCGCCGCCCCTTAATTCCGCTTCCGTGCCCGCTTCTTCGGCTTCCGCTCAACGATCACCGTCTGAGGCGCGACGGGCGCCTCATCCTCCGAGGTCGGCTCAAAGCGTCCTGGCGTGCTGCTACGCATCGCCTCGATATACGGCGGAAGCTCGAAGGTCCGTTGGTCTCGATCGATCGGGATGCTCCCGAGGTGTCCCGAGGCGTCCCGTGCTCCGCTGGCGCCACCACGCCGGCTGAGTACCTCGAGCGTGCCGTGAACGCGGTCGACCCAGTCACCGCGGTCCAGCCTGGGATGCCAGCGCTCCTCCTCTCGCTTGGGGTCCCAGGGTGGGAAGCCGAAGGCGTACGACCAGGGAACCGCCGCCGAAAGGTACTTCTGGACGCGGAACCTGGCCGCGGCGGGTCCAGCGATGTCGCTGTCGCTGAGCTCCTTGACGGAGAAGGAAGAGATGATGGAGCAGCCGTAGTGGCGAGGCTCGGCGTGTCTGCAGTCCCTATACGAACTGAGCCCCGGGCATGCGTTCCACCGGGCCGGCGGCGCCCAGTACGTACCTTCCTCGAAGGTGCCCTCGGGCCAGCCGTTGTAAAAGACGTGAAACGCGTAGCGGGCCTGATCGGGGTCACAGCCCTTGATCAAGGTGTCGTACTGGAAGGCGTCTTCGCCTGCGCCAGGGTGCTTCAGCATCCGGTAGGTGTTGTCCTCGTAGACGCGCTTGGCCTGGATGCGAAGGCAAATCCACCCCGCCTGGTCGTCTCCGATCCACCACTCCCAGTCGGCTCCGGAATCCCGCTCCTTCACCTGGTTGCTCTGGTAGGTCAGAAGCCCAGGAACCTGACTCTGGAGGGTGAAGAGCAGGTTGTCTGTGACGGACGCTTCGTCGAACCGACGCCCCGGCAATCGCCCGAACTCGATGCGTTGCCAGGTTGCTTTCGCTGCAGTGTCCATGGCTGTGCACAGCTCGCGGAGACTCTCTATCGCCATGGCCGCACTCTTTCATGGTGGAGTGATCAGTGTGGCGCGTTGTGTGAGGTGGCCGGTGCGAACGGCCCTCGCCCGTGCCGGGACCCCAACGCCAGCGTCCGCGAAATCAGAACGGCTCGGGCGCCGTCGGTGGGTGATCGAGCGGACCATGTCCGGGCTCACTGGATACCGCCGGCTCAACCACCGCTACGAGCGTCATCCCCGCAGCTACCTGGCCCTTCTCGGTCTCGCCGTGGCCATCCGCTGCTACAACCGTCTCCTCTGCCTCACCACATAGGACACGCTCTCAGCGGTCCCGGGCTTCGGGTGGGGCGGGGAGTGCGGGCGCGGGGGTGGAGGGGCGGCCTTCGGACAGGGTCAGGCGGGGCTTGCGCAGGGCGTTCAGGTCGGTCAGGGGGTCGCCGTCGACGACGAGGAGGTCGGCGCGGTGGCCGGGGGTGAGTCGGCCGGTGTCGTGGGCGATGCCCAGGGCTTCGGCCGCTCCCGCCGTGGCCAGGTCGATGATCTCGGTCGGTGTCATTCCGATGTGTTCGAAGAACTCCAGGCTGGAGACGAAGCCGTCGAAGACGGCGCGGGTGACGCCGGCGTCGGTCCCGGGCAGGAGCCGTACGCCGTTCTCCGCCATCCACCGGATCCGCCCGAACATCTCCTCGGCCCGTTCCCAGCCGAAGCGTTCCGCGAAGCCGCGCCAGTCGGGGCTGGCCGTGGGGCAGACGGAGATGCCCTGGCCGGCGATGGCGGCCACCAGGTCCTCGCGTACGTCGAACCCGTCCTTCGCCATCCACGTGCAGTGCTCGATGCTGTCGACCCCGGCGGCCACGGCGGCGGCTATGCCCTCCGTGCCGTGGGCGTGGGCGGCCACCGGCAGCCCGGCCCTGCGTGCCTCCTCGACGACGATGTTCAACTCGCGCGGGGTGAACTGCGCCTGCCAGACGGGTGGTCCGCCCTTGGTGAGGCCGCCTCCGGTGGCCATCACCTTGATGAGGTCGACGCCGTTCGCCGCGTTGCGGCGGACGGCGTCGCGGATCGCGGCTTCGCCTTCGACCTCTCCGCCGAGGAACCAGCAGTGCCCGCCGGGCGGGGTCAGCGGCGTTCCGGCGGACAGGATGCGCGGGCCGGGCAGCCGGCCGGACGCGATCTCGTCCCTCAGTCGGACCGCCAGCCCGCCCCGGTCGCCGAGGTCCCGTACGGTCGTCACCCCTGTGGCGAGGAGGCGCTCCGCGCGCGTCGCCATTGCCGCGTAGAGATCGGCGTCGGAGGCGGTGCGCAGGGTCCCCACGGGATCCGACCCGGCGTCGAACGCGAGGTGGACGTGGGCGTCGATGAGCCCCGGCAGCAACGTGCCACCGGGGAAGTGGAGGCGAGGAACCGCGGGTTCGACCTGGGCGTCGACCTCCGCGCGCGGGCCGGCGGCCACGATCAGGCCCTGCCGGACGTGCACGGCCCCGTTGAGGATCACCCGCCCACCGGGGCCCGCGACCATACGCTCCGCCGAGACAACGGTGTGCATCATGAGCCTTCCCGGTGGTTCCGCAGCGCGTCGCGTCGGCCTCCTGCCGCACCCCGGTGCGCAACGGTCCGTTTTGTGTATGACAAGGTCCCACCCCCGTTTCTCCTCGTGTCGACCGCGTGGAAGATCAGGGGCCGACACAGAGGGGCATCGTCTCCGGGGGGAGGGGCGACCGCCACAGTGCAAACAGCAATAAGAGCGGCAATTGGGTGTTTCGGTCGGAAAATGACTGGAATACGCTTCGGGCCGCCGCGGCCGTTCTGTGGGTACGCGGTGGCGGGTCGGGGGCGGGTTCAGGCCAGGGTGAGGGGGAGGGTGGTCAGGCCTCGGGTGAGGCGGGTGGGGCGGCGGGGCAGGGTGGTCGGGGGGACGGTCAGGCGGGTGTTCGGGAAGCGGGTCAGGAGGGTGCGCAGGGCGATCTCCGCTTCGGCGCGGGCCAGGGGGGCGCCCGGGCAGCGGTGGATGCCGTGGCCGAAGGAGAGGTGGGCGGAGGCGTCGCGGTCGAGGTCCAGGCGGTGGGGGTCCGGGAAGGTCGCGGGGTCGCGGTTCGCGGCGCCGGGGGCGATCAGGACCGGGTGGCCCGCCGGGATGTCGACGCCGCCGATCCGCAGGTCCCGCGTGCTGTGGCGGAAGGTGGCCACGCTCACCGGGGAGTCGTGGCGCAGGAGTTCGTCGAGGGCCGCGGGGATCAGGTCCGGGGAACGGGACAGGCGGGCAAGGGCCTCCGGGTGGCGGAGGAGGGCCAGGACGGCGTTGCCGATGAAGTGGGTCGTGGTCTCGTGGCCGGCCACCAGGAGCAGGGCCGCCAGGGAGACGGTCTCGTCCCGGTCGAGGCCGCCGGCGGCGCAGTCGCGGACGAACGCGAGGTCGGGAGAGTCGGCGACCAGCCGGGTCAGGTGGTCTCCGATGTGGTGGGAGGCGGCGTCGACGAGGGCGGTGTCGGTCGCGTCGAAGAGCTCGTGGGACCGGGCGGCGAGGGTGGCGCGGTCGGCCTCGGGCACGCCCAGGAGTTCGCAGACGACGGTGACGGGGAGGGGAACCGCGAGGTCCGCCACCAGGTCGATGTCCGTACCGGGTCGCCAGTCGGCCGTGAGGGCGTCGACGATACGGGTGATCCGCGGGCGCAGCGCGCGGACGCGGCCGGTGGTGAACAGCCGGGTGGCCACGCGCCGGTGGCGGGTGTGGTCGGGCGGGTCGCTCGCCAGCATGTTGCGGGAGATCGCCGGATGCAGGTCACGGTCGGAGGGCCGGTCGGCGAAGAAGCGGGCCGTGTCCTTCGACAGCGCGGGGTCGGTGAAGGCCTCGCGGGCCTCCGGGTGACCGGTGATCAGGTACGCGTGGTGCCCGCCCGAGCCGGTGGGGATCCGTTGGACCGGGCAACCCGCGCGCAGTCGGTCGTACGTGGGGTAGGGGTCGGCGAGGAAGGCGGGGTCGCGCAGGGGGTCCCGGTGCGGGGCGCTCACGAGGCCGCGCCCGCGGTCGCGGGGGCAGGGCGCTGTGCGCGGGCGTTCGCGACGATGAGGGCGGCTTGCCCCTCGGCGCCCCCGAGGGCGAACGAGGTCGGTGGCGCCGCCATCGCCCGGGTGCCCGAAGGGCGTTGTCCCCCGCGGCCCGGTGCCATCCGGTGGGCGGCGCGGCGCAGGGGCAGGACGGTCGTGCCCGTGAGGGGGGTGTCGATCATTTCCGCTGGCGTTTCTTCCCGTGGGGCGTGGTGGACGGCGCGTCCCGGCTCTCGGCGCCGCCGGCCGTCCCTCGCCCACCGACACTCCGGTGCACGCTACCAATGCTCCGCGGACACCGAAGTGCGCCCGCCCGGGTGGGGGCGCTACCAGGCGGACTTCGTGGCCTGCCAGGTGTCCTCGTCCGCGCCGCGGCGCCAGTAGCCGGAGATGGAGGGGGTCGGCGCTTCGGGGTGGGTGGTGGCCAGGTGCCGGCGCAGGGTGCGGACGAAGTGGGCCTCGCCGTGGAGGAAGACCTGCGGGGTGCCCGGGGGGAAGGCGGCGGTGGTGACGGCCTCGGTCAGGGCGTCGCCCACGGGGCGCGGGCCGCGGTGGAGCCAGGTGACGGGGGTCGTGGTGGGCAGGGGTTGTTCCTCGCCCGGGCCGGCGACCTCGACGAAGGTGCGGACCGTGGCGTCGGCGGGCATGTGGGCCAGGGCCGCGGCGATGGCGGGCAGGGCGCTCTCGTCGCCGGCCAGGAGGTGCCAGTCGGCTTCGGGGGAGGGGGCGTAGCCGCCGCCGGGGCCGAGGAAGTGGAGGGTGTCGCCGGGGCGGGCGGCGGCGGCCCAGGGGCCGGCGAGCCCGGTGGGGCCGTGGACCACGAAGTCGATCGTCAGGCGGCCGGCCTCGGGGTCCCAGTCGCGCACGGTGTACGTGCGCATCCGGGGCCACTGCGCGCGCGGGAGGTCGCGGCGGATGGCGGCGAGGTCCGTGGGGTCGACGTAGTGGACGTGCGCGGGCGGGAAGAGGAGCTTGACGTAGTGGTCGGTGTAGCGGCCGGCCTCGAAGGCGTGCAGGCCGTCGCCGCCCAGTTCGACGCGGATCATGTGCGGGGTGACGCGCTCGGTGCGCAGGACGCGTCCGGTGTGGACGGTCGACCTGCGGGGTCGGGTCTCGGTCTCCGGCATCGGGACGGTCCTCTCAGTGCGCGGTGGGGGCGGAGCGTTCCTTGGCGGCGGCCGCCTCCATCGCCGCGTGCCGACGGCTGATGCCGGGGCCCAGGGAACCGGCCGCGAGGGCGGCGGTGACGCCGAGGACGGCGGTGGTCCACCACAGGACCGGCGGGCCGGCGTGGGCGTACAGGGCGGTGCCCGCGGTGAGGGCGGTGAAGCGGGCGATGCCGCACGACCACTGGAAGGCGCCCTGGTAGCGGCCCCGGGCGTCCTCGGGGGCGATGCTCTGGATGATCGCGGAGTGGATGCCGCCGATGGAGGCCTCACCGACGGACCACAGGACCACGGTGCCCGCGTAGGCCCAGGCGCTGTCGGCGACGCCGGTCAGGGCCACGCCGAGGGCGACCAGGATGCTCGCCGCCACGTAGACGGGCAGCGGCGGGATGCCGTTCAGGACGGAGGTGGCCACGGGTTGCAGGATGACGACCAGCGCCGCGTTGAGGGCGAACATCAGGCCGAGGGTGGTCGGCGGCAGCCCGTCGTCGCGGATCGCGAGGGGCAGGCCGGCCTCGATGAGGCAGTAGATCGCCACGGAGATCCCGAACAGCGGGAGCAGGGCGCGCATCAGCGGGTCCCGGAAGACCACGCCGTAGCCGCCCTTGCCGCGCGAGGGGCCGGCGCCGGGGGCCGGGGCGCCGGCGGGCAGCATGATCGCGGCGATCACGGCGTAGGCGAGGGAGGTGACGGCGTCCACCGTGAACAGCAGCCAGTAGCCCTGGGTGGCGAGGAAGCCGCCGAGCATGCCCGCGCCGGCGGTGCCGATGTTCACCGCCCAGTGGATCAGCGAGAACGCGGACCGGCGCCGCTCCGGCTCGACGGAGTCGGCGAGGAGGGCGGACGCGGCGGGGCCGACCGTGCTGCCGGTGATGCTCAGGAGCGCGGCGGCCAGGACGAGGGTCACCAGGTTCGGGGCGACGAACAGCAGACCGTGCGAGACGGCGACCCCGAGCAGCCCGATCACGATGGTCGAACGGCGCCCCCGTCGGTCGGCGAGGAAGCCGCCGAGCAGCGGGCCGATCAGATTGCCCGCGCCCAACGCGCCCAGAACGTACGGCACTTGCGAGGTGCTGATCCCGCGCGAGCCCAGGTAGTACACGAGGAAGGGGGTGACCATGAAGCCGAGGCGGTTGACGATCGTGCCCGCGAAGATGATCCAGGCCGTGCGGGACAGCCCACTGAAGGAGGAGAGCATGTCCCGGATCCTCGTGTCGCAGTACGCTGATGGCCATTGATTAAGAAATGCTTGAATCCATGGGGTGGTCGTCCTGGCGGAGCTGGCGTTCTCGGCGCGTGACCTGGCACAGACGCGGTTCGCCGTCTCCCCGATGTGGGAGGTCGTGACCAGCTTCCGGCTGCTGGGAAATCCCGCGCACCCCGTACACCGACCCTGGGTCGAACAGGTGCGGCCGCGCATCGAGGCCGCCGGCCTGGACCGGGGGTGGCTCGCCGAGCTGATCCCGCCCTCCGGCTACCTGCCCGACTTCCTCAACCCGGCCCCCGCCGGACCCGCGCCCACCCTGGCCGTGGAGTTGGCCGCCATCACCGACGGGCCCCCCGAGCAGATCCGCCACGACCTCGACCACCTGGCCAAGCACGGTCGGCCCCGCGGCCCCCGGCTGCGCCAGCTGTACGCCGAACCGCGTGCCCAACTGCCGCGACTGGCGCAGGAGGTGGAGACGTACTGGGAGCTGGCCATCGCCCCGTACTGGGCGCGGATGCGGACCGTCCTGGACGCCGACGTCTTCCACCGGGCCCGCCAGGTCGCCGAACACGGCGCCGCCCGACTCTTCAACGAGCTGCACGCCTCGGTCAGTTGGGACGACAACGCGCTGCGGCTGGTCCGTCGGCAGCGCACCCTGACCCGTACGACGGCCGGCGAGGGCCTGCTCCTGGTGCCGACCGTGTTCGCCGGGCCCCGCCTGCTGACCCGCGTACGGATCCCCGATCCGCCCCAACTCGCCTATCCCGCACGGGGGGTCGGCGCCCTGTGGGAGGCCCGGCCCGTCCCCCGGACCGAGGCCATCGCCGCCGTGCTCGGCCGCTCGCGGACCCTGCTGCTCACCGAACTGGAGGCCCCCGCCTCCACCACCGAACTGGCCCACCGCACGGGGATCTCCCCCGCCGGCGTGTCCCAGTACCTCACCGCGCTGCGGGCGGCGGGTCTGGTCAGCGCCCACCGCGCCGGCCGCTCCGTGCTCTACGCCCGCACCTCCGTCGCCGAGTCCATCCTGGCCGCCGCCCCGTAGGATGCGGCCGTTCCCTCCGCGCGGGCCGACGCTCGACTAGGGTCTGTCGTCGAACTCCTGTCGTCGCCCGCGGGGCAGGCGGGAGTTTGACGACAGACCCTGGCCCCGCGCCGCACCACCGTCACCCGATGTCCCGAGAAGACAGGCCGGCACACCGTGGATCGCGAACGACTCGTACGACACCTCAGCGCCGCGGTCGGGGCCGCCCACGTGCTGACGGACCCCGCCCTGAAGGCCTCCTACGAGAGCGACTTCACCGGTCGCCACACCGGCCGCGCCCGCTGCGTCGTCCGCCCCGCCGACACCGCCGAGGTCGCCGCCGTGCTGCGCCTGTGCCACGCGGCCGGGGTCCCGGTCCTCCCGCAGGGCGGCAACACCGGCCTCGTCGGCGGCTCCGTACCCGGCCCCGACGGGGACGAGGTCGTCCTGTCGCTGCGCCGGCTCACCGGGATCGGCCCCCTCGACCCCGACGCGCGGCGGATCACCGTCGGCGCGGGGGTGCCCCTGGCCGAACTGCACCGCCGGCTCCGGCCGCGGGGCTGGGACTTCGCCGTCGACCTCGCCGCCCGCGACTCCGCCACCCTGGGCGGGATGATCGCCACCAACGCCGGCGGGGAACGCGTCGTGAAGTACGGCACCACCCGCGCCAACGTCGCCGGGCTGGAGGCGGTCCTGTCCGACGGATCCGTCCTCGACCGACTGGCCGGGCTGCCCAAGGACAACACCGGCTACGACCTCACCGACCTGCTCGTCGGCAGCGAGGGCACCCTGGCCGTCGTCACCCGGGCCCGGCTGCGCCTGGTACCGCGCCCCGCGCACCGGGCCACCGCGCTCCTGGCCCTGGGCTCCCTCGCCGCGGCCGTCGGCGTCCTCGCGCGGCTGAGGCTGCTCGACTCCCTGGAGCTGGCCGAGTTCTTCACCGCCGACGGCCTGGCACTCGTCCTGGAACAGAGCGGCCTGCCCGCCCCCTTCCGCACCGCCCATCCCGTCTACCTCCTCGTCGAGTGCGCCGGCCGCCGCGACCCCTCCGAGGAACTGGCCGAAGCGCTCGACGGGGCCGACGTCCGCGACGACGTCCGCGACGTGGCCGTCGCCCTCGACGCCCCCGACCGGCGCCGGCTCGCCGCCTACCGGGAACGGCACACCGAGTCGATCAACGCCGTCGGGATCCCCCTGAAGCTCGACGTCACCGTGCCCCTCGCCGTGCTGCCCGACTTCGTGGCCGAGCTGCCCGCGCTGCTGGCCGGCCGGGCCCGGCCGTACCTCTTCGGCCACCTGGCCGAGGGGAACCTGCACGTCAACCTCCTCGACGTCGCCGCCGCCGACGAGGAGGCGGTCACCGAGGCCGTGCTGCGGCGGGTCGCGGCCGTCGGCGGCAGCATCAGCGCCGAACACGGCATCGGCCGCGCCAAGGCCCGCCACCTGCACCTGACCCGATCGGCCGCGGACATCGCCGTGATGCGGTCGATCAAGGCGGCCCTGGACCCCGACCGGCTGCTCAGCCCGCACACCCTGCTGCCGCCCGGCCCCTGAGCGCCGCCCGCGCACGGGCCGGAGGCCGCCGCGACACGCCGAAGGGCCCGCGGGCGAGCGGGGGCTCGTCCGCGGGCCCCCCGTGGGCGACCCGGCTCAGGCCGCCGGGTCCGGGTCCGCCTGCGCGACCTGGTGCAGTACGCCGCCCACGTGCGCCCCGTGCGCCACGTTCACCACGACGTCCCCCGAGGACTCCGGGATGGCCCGGACGCTGGCCCCGGTGAAGCCGTTGACCCCGGTGACGATGCCCCACACCGGGCGGAAGCGCCGCAGCCCCCCGTCCTCGGCCGGCACCGACTCCAGGACGGAGCGGATCCTGCGCTGGATGACGTACGGGCTGCCGAGCGCCTCGTCGAGGTGCTCGCGCCAGCGCTCGGGGGTGACCTCGTCGGCCCAGCCCAGCACCACGCCCTTGCCGCCGGACAGCGAGGTCGGCTTGAGGACCAGCTCCTCCCGGTGCTCGACGGCGTAGGTCAGGAGGTCGACGCGCGCGCCGTCCTCCAGGGTGACCGTGCCGGGCCGCACCATGCGCGTCCACGGCAGGATCCGGTCCAGGCTCTCCAGCACCTCGGGGGCGAACAGCTCCCGGTTGCGCTCGTCCGACAGCATCGCGAGGGCGCCCTTGCTGGCGTACGCGGTGGTGTCGAGCGGGGTGAAGACCTTGACCTCGCCGCGGTCCGCCGCCTCGAAGACGGGCCGGGTGAGCAGCTCGGCGTCCGGGGCCAGGACGTCACGGATGAGGAAGGTGCGCACGATGATGTCGACGGGCCGATCACGCAGCCACACGCGCCCGTCGCGCACCTCCAACTGCCCGAGGTGCGCGGGGTACGCCTCCAGACCGAGCTCCCCCCACCGCTCGCACAGCTGCGTCATGTACGGGATCTCGTTCTCGAAGACGGTCGGCCACTCGGTCAGCGCGACCACCGGCCGGTCCCGCTCCGTGAACCCGCTCTCCACCAGGATGTTGGTGACCTGCTCGCGCAGCGAGTCGCGGAAGGTCAGCCCGTGCCGCTCGGCGAAGGCGGAGAGCGTCGGGTGCGCGAGGAGCTCACGACACACGTCGACGTTGTCCATGCCGCCGACCGCGCTGCCGATGTTGAGCTCCAGCAGCTTGAAGCCCTCGCCGTCGCAGATCATGTCGGCGCGGGTCTGCCGGGTCATGGTCGCGCCCCGGTTGCTCATCACGGCCGCGACCTGCACCTCGTTCAGCCCGCCGGCGCGGGCGAACGCGGCGAAGTCCCCGCCGAACAGCCGCTCGGGCAGGCTCGCCAGGGCGGTCAGCAGGTGGTCGAGGTCGGCCGCGAGCCGGGTGTGCTCCTCGCGGCCCAGGAAGAGGGGGCGCGAGAGCCACTGCCCGCGCCCGTTCGGCTTGTCGCTGTTGAGGATCTTGTTCTCGGGGAGCCCTCCCAACAGCTCGCTCGTCGTCGGCTTGCCTTCGGCCAGCTCGGCCAGGTACTCCGCGGTCAGGGAGACGCGATCCATGCGGACCTCTTTCGGGTGTGGTGGAGGCGGGGGAGTCGGGGAGCGGGCGGTGCGGGGGAGTCGAGGAGGGGGCGGGTCGGCGAGCGGGCGGGTCAACCGCCGCTGGTCGCCGCCGCCTTCGCGGCGGGGCGCGGCGGTGGGAAGGCGACCGCCGCAGGGGCCAGGGAGCGTTCGACGCGCAGCAGCAGGAGCCCGCCCAGCAGCGTCGTCGTCGCGACCACCAGCCACGGCAGCCGGCCGTCGACGGTGAGCAGCGAGGTGAACAGGGTGGGTGCCAGGGCGTAGGGCACGGACCAGGACAGCTGGTACGCCGCCAGGTAGCGGCCGCGCAGTTCGGCGGGCGCCGCGGCCTGGGAGAGGGAGCCCGAGAAGGTGCTGTGGACCATCTCGCCGAAGGTCAGGACGATCACCGCGACGACCAGGCCCACCATCAGCACCGCCACGTTCTGCGGGCGGATCGTCCCCAGCACGATCTGGCCGACGAAGCCGCCCGAGAACAGGACCGCCCCGGCCGCCGCCGCCCGGGTGCGGGTGGTGAACAGGCGCCGGGCGTACGCGGCCACCGGCACGCCGATGGTCGCGCAGAGCACGGTGTTGACCAGGAACGCGACGCCCGTGAGTCCCTGGGGCACGTGCAGCCAGTCGATCGCGTAGACCGGCAGCAGCACGCTCAGGGTGGTGTAGCCGAATGCGACCAGCAGGTTCGCGAGGGTGAGCGACAGGAAGGGACGGTCCTTGGCGAAGAGCCGGTAGCCGCCGCTCCGGTCGGCCCGCGCACGGGCGCCGGGAGCGGAGCCGGGAGCGGCGCCGGCCGCGCCGACCGGCGCGGTGACCGGCGTACGTGCGGCCAGGACCGCGGCGACCAGGAAGCTCGCCGCGTTCAGCCAGGCCGCCGCCAGGTAACCGGTGTCGCCGGCGCCGGCGATGAGCAGCGAGGCGACGAGGGTGCCCACGCCGAGCCCGGCGTTGCCGAGGCTGCGGCTGAGGGCCTGCATCCGGTCCCGGTTCTCGCCGTCGACCAGCTCGCCGAGCCGCGCCTGGAGGGTGGCCGGGAAGGCACGGGTGCCGATGGAGGTGACCAGGGCGACCGCGGCGAAGGCGGTCGGCGAGTGGGCGAGGGGGAAACAGGCGAAGCTCAGCCCGCGCAGGACGTACAGGAACAGCTGCACCCGGCGGGCGCCGAAGCGGTCGACGGCGATGCCCGCCACCGGGAGCGCCCCGAGCCCGATCAGGCCGGTGACCGTGAGGACGAGGCCGATCGTCGTCAGCGGAAGCCCCGTGACGTGGAGGAAGAACACCAGGCTGAAGGGGACGTACATCCCGGTGCCGACCGCGTCGATCGCGATGCCGGCGGCCAGGGCGCGTTCGCCGGGGAAGCGGGGGCGCAGGAAGGACATGGAACTCCAAAGCGGGCAGAGGGGGAGGGGCTCAGGTGATCTCGTAGAAGCCCGGCCCGTCCATGTACCGCGTGGTCAGCGCGTCGCGGGCGACGGTGCTGGCGGTCTCGTGCAGCAGGTACACCCGCAGCGGGAAGGTCCAGTCGTCGACCGAGGCGCGCACCGGGTTGCCGGGGGTGACGCGGAAGAGCACGTCGTGGAAGCTCTCCAGGGCGCGCAGTTCGGCCATCCTCGGGTAGGAGCGCAGCTCGCCCGCGACCGGCGCGACCATGTTCACGATCCGGGCGTGCCGCAGCACCTCGTACGGCTCGCCCCGGCGCCGCTCGAAGCGTTCGGGGTCGGTGCAGGCGTCCACCGTCCAGTCGAGCTGGCTCTCGCCGATCGCCGCCTCGACGGGCACGTGGACGTCGGCCCCGCACACCCGGGTGCCCGTCTCCACCAGGCGCGGACCCGCCGGGGTCAGCTTCAGCTCCGTGTGCGCGGGGCCGTTGCGGATGCCGAGGGCGTCGAGCACCAGCTCCGTGTGCGCGACCAGCAGGTCCTGCTCCTCGCCGTGGCGGGTCATCAGCTCGGCGCCGGCCGGCAGGTCGCGCACCCCGTTGGCGCTCAGGTGGTGCATCTTCCAGATGTCGGTGACGCGGTGACGGCCGTGCAGGCTCACGGTGTTCACGATGTACTCGCTGCCCACGAGGTACTCCTGGGCCAGCACCGCGTGGTTGTCCTGGCCCAGCGCGCTGGTGCTGCCGATCAGCGCCTCGAAGGCCGCGCGGACCTCCCGCTCGTCGTCGCAGAAGTGGACGCCGTCGCTGCCGGCGCTGCTGACGGGCTTGAGGACGACGCGTCCCCGGTCCTTCTCGTACCAGCGCAGCAGCGTGTCGAGGTCGTGGGCCAGCACCTGTTCGGTGCCGGGTACCCCGGCCTCCTTGACGGTCTCGATCATGCGGTACTTGTCGCGGCGGGCGGCGCTCAGCGCCGTGCCGTTGGTCGGCAGGCCGAGCGCCTCGCCGAGCCGGTCGGCGAGGACCACCGCGCGTTCGATGCCCGGGACCAGGGCGCGCGGGGCGTGCGCGGCGAGGGCGGCCAGGGTCCGGTCGAGGTCCCCGTCGTGGACGACGTTGGCGACGAAGTCCCCCGGCCGGAAGCTCTGCGCGTACGCCGCCGGGATGGTGGGGGTGCTCTGCACGTGGACGCAAGTGTGGCCCCGCGCCCGGAACAGCGGGGCCAGGCAGCGCGCGCTCGCGTAGGCGTCGACGATGACGACCGGACGGGCGGCCGGATCAACACTCATGGATTCCCTCGACAGTGGACGGTACGGACGGGCGCGCGGCGGCGCGTCAGTCGACGGGCTCGGTGGTGATCGTGACGGCGGCCACGGCGGCCTCGCAGCGGGCGACGGCCTCCTCGGCGTCGGCGCCGACCGCGATCACATGACCGCAGACCCGGTCGACGGACCAGGTCAGAGGGGGGACGACGGTCCCCGGCTCGGCCTTCAGGTCGAGGGTGATCCCCTCGCCGAGGGACGCGGGCAGGTCCACGGAGGTGACCACGCCCGGCTGCGCGGACAGGAAGCGGATCGCCGCGCCCGCGCGGGCGGCCGGGGGGTTCGGGTCCCAGGCGTCGATGCCGAGGGGGACCGCCACGGCGCTGCGCACCAGGTCCACCCCGTAGGCGTGCCGCACCAGTTCGGGGATGCTGTCGCCGCCGGCGCGGTCGTGGGACTCGATGATCCTCAGCCCCGCGCCGGTGATCATGATCTCGGTGTGGGCGGGCCCCTCGACCAGGCCGACGGCGTCCAGCAGTCGCGCCGTCAGCTCGACGATGTCGGCCCGGGTCGATCCGTCCACCCGGGCCGGGACGGAATGACCGGCTTCGATGAACCCGGTGCCGCCCTTGCCGAGCAGCTTGTCCGTCACGGCGACGACGGTGTGTACGCCGTCCCGGGAGAAGCTCTCCACGCTCACCTCGTGGCCCGTGAGGAACTCCTCCGCCAGCATCCGGTCGCGCCCGACCGCCTCGACCTCCCGCCAGGTCGGCGCGACCTGTTCGGGCCCGTCGACCTTGTGGACGTGCCGGCTGCCGCCGTAGTCGAGGGGCTTGAGCATGGCGGGGCCCGCCAGCTCCGTGACGAACTCCAGCAGCTCCGCCTCGCTCTCCACGACGCGGAAGCGGACGGGCGAGAGGCCCACCTCGGCCAGCCGGCGCCGCATCGCGGACTTGTCCTTGAGCATGCGGACGGTGCCGACCGGGTTGCCGCCGAGGCCGAACTCCTCGTTCAGTCGGGCGGCGGCGATCAGGCCCAGTTCGGCGGGGGAGAAGAAGCGGACCACCGGCTGTTCGGCGAAGACCCGGCGGCCGGCGGCGACGGTGGCCTCCTCGTCCGCGAGGACGGTCTCGACGACCTGGACGGTGTACTTCCGGGCGACGGCGGGGTCGTACACGCCCGGGGTGTGGAGCATGACCACGTCGCAGCCGAGGTCGTGCGCGGACTTCAGTACGGCCGGGCGGCCGCCCAGCAGGGCGATACGCGGCGCCATATCGGGATCCTTCCGAGGGGTGGGTGCGGTGGTGCGGGTGGTGCGGTGGCGCCCACCGGCGGGCGGACCGACCGGCCGGGCCCCGGGGTCAGCCGCCGACGAGGGTGACGTTGTCGCCGAACCGCATCAGCTCGCGGTACGACTCCGCCCGCGCGTGGCGCATCGTGCGCAGTACGGCGATCGCGCTCTCGGAGTCCTCCCCCTGCACGATCGACCGGTCGTCCCCGACGAGCTTGGCCGTGATGACGACGTGCTTCTCGATGTCCTGAAGGTCCGCCTCCAGCAGGGCGTCGCGGGCCGCGGCGAGCTCGGGGTCGGTCGCGGCCAGCTTGGCGAAGGGCTCGGCGGAGACCCGGATCAGGTGGCGCATGGCCTTGCGGAAGGACTTGTGCTCGGGCTGGGTACGACCGGTGAGGGCCACCGGGCAGGCCGGCGCCGCCATCGTGGGGCGGACCGTGGCCCCGTAGCAGGCGGCGGACATGTCGCCGGAGTGCAGCATGGCCGCCGTGAACCCGCGCACGTGGACGATGGCCTCCTCCACGGCGGCGAGCGCCGCGTCCCGGTCGGCCGCCCGGAAGGCCGCGACGGCCCGGTTGACGGCGTCGGCCGCGGCCAGGTTGAGGACGAAGTAGAAGTGGTGGGTGACGATCCACCGCGTCAGCTCGTCGGTGCCCGGGACGTACGGGGCACCCGCGGGCGGGGCGGCCGGTTCCGCCGGTCGCCCGTCGGCGGGGAGCAGGCCCTGAAGGATCCGGGCCATCGCGAGCACCTCGGCGGCCTGGTCGTTGAGGTCGAGGCGGGCCTCGCGCAGGTCGGTGAGGGTGCGGGCGAGGACCGTCGTGACCTCGGAGGTGAGATAGGCGTCGCTCAGCGGGGCGGTCCTGACCCCGAAGTAGGTGTGGTTGGGCACGATCGGGACCAGGGGCGCGGTGTCCATCGGGTCGACGTGCGCGGCGGCGGCGAGTCGGTCGAGCAGTTCCACCGCGGCGTCGGTGGCGGCCTTGACGGCGGCGCCCGCCCCGAGCGGGTTCAGCAGCTCGGCGTGCAGGCGGTCCAGGCCCGCGACGGCGGCGTCCAGCGCCCGTGCGACGGGTTCGGAGGGGCGGGTGCTCGTGCGCACCAGGTTGTCGGCGGGCAGCACCACGAGGGGGATGTCAGGGCAGGCGGCAAACATGTCGGTCACCTCGGGAGGTCGGGACGGCCGGAGGGAGGGCGGCACGGGCGCGGCCGCGTGCCGGTGGGCGGTCAGGCCGGGGCGGCGTACCCGCGCGCCTCGTTGAGGAACTGCCCGAGGTACCCGTCGTGCGGCAGGTACGGGTCCTTCCACCAGTCGGGGACGCGCCCGTGCAGGACGGTGCGGACGCCGGGGCTGTCGAGGGCCTCGGCGACGAGGGAGGCGTCCTCGGTGAGCAGGGTCAGGGCCAGGGAGTCGTCGAGCGGGGCGACGCCCCGCGCGCGCTCCCAGGGGGCGACCCAGACGCAGGGGAAAGGCAGTTCGGTGGCGAGGCCGGGATGGTCGGCGTCGTCCACGCACATCACGGCGGGGCGCAGGGCCACCGCGTCGTCGGCGACGAGGGGCAGCGGGCCGTCCTCGTGATGGCCCGCCATGAGGTCCGGGGCGCCCCGGGCGGCCCGGTCGAGGGCCGCGCGCAGCCCCTCGGCCTCCGCGCGGGGGCGTACGGGCAGCACCGCCCGCTCGTCGGTGACCGGGTGGGCCGGGAGCGCGGCCAGCCGTTCGGCGAGGGCCGCGGCCAGGGCCCGGTGGTCGCCGGAGGTGAGGACCGCGGTGGTGTTCGTGCAGCGGACGCCGCCGTCGCCGGCGATCTCGGCGACCAGGTGGTCGAGGGTGACCCCGTCGAACGGGCCGTCCACCAGGACCTTGCTGCGGCCGGGGCCGCGGACCAGGACCCGGTCGTTGCCGCGCAGCCGCGCCACGGTGTCCTCGCCGCCGTAGACCAGGGACAGGTCGGCGGTGTCCACGAGGGCGTCGGCGGCGGCGTGGGAGCCGGGCAGCAGGCTGATCCACCCCGGCTCCAGACCGGCTTCGAGCAGGGCCCGCACCAGCCGCAGGGGGGTGAACGGGTCCCGTGCCCCGGGGCGGACGACGACCTTGTAGCCCAGCGCGAGGGCCTGGAGCCAGGCGCCGTGCGTGGCGGGGTGGTTGCTGGGCGCCACGACCCCGAAGACGGAGCCGCGCCGCACCCAACGGGCGCCGCGGCCGGTGCCCGTCGGGGCCTGCGCGTCGAGGATCCCGCCCAGGCGGGCGCAGGTGTCGGCGACGCGGGCCAGGGTCCGGCGGGCCACGGTGACGGGCACGCCGGAGGCCAGGGCCTGCACGCGGCAGTACTCCTCGGGGGTCGTGCCGCCGAGGGTGGCGCCCGCGAACAGGGCGCCCGCCTTGGCGAGGACGGCCAGGCGTTCCTCGCGGGTCGTGGGCGGGGCCTGCCGCGCGGCCTTCACGGTCAGCCGGGTGACCAGGGCGGGGGCCTCGTGGACGGTGGCGAGCGGGGCGCCGTCGACGCCGTGCAGGATCCGGGTGTCGCGGGAGGCGCGTTCCCGCCCGTCGCGTATGACGGGTATGGCGAGCGTCATGTCAGACCAGCTCCTCGGGTGCGGGCCAGGGGAGGTCGGCGGTGTGCGGGGCACCTTCGCTGGGGACCCGGAACTGGGTCCGCTCCGGTTCGGTGACGTCGAGCCCGAGGGCGTGGCGCAGGCCGGCCGTCTGGATGGCCCGCGGGGGGCAGCCCTCCAGGTAGACGCCGGCCTCGCGGTGTTCGTAGAGGGCGTTGCCGACCAGGACGACCGCGCCGCGCAGGGCGGGCAGGCGCTCCATGGGGCCGGAGACGAGGGTGATCTCCCCGGGATGGGCGAGGAGTTCGGCGCGCAGCAGGTGCATGGCCGCGGCGAGCCAGCGCCGGCAGTCGTCGCAGGCGGTGTCGGCGTGGACGTGGATGCCCTCGCGCGGCGGCGTCAGGTCCACGGGCGCGCGGTCGAGGGTGAACGCCACCTCCTCGATCTTCGCTCCCCGGACCTCGATCTCGTCGAGGCCGCCCGGTCCCAGGCCCCGGCGGTGCGCGTCGCGCAGGTAGGCCAGCTCCCAGGCCTCGACGCCGGCGACGGCCGCCATCGTGAGGTCGAGGGCGACGGCGTTGCGGGAGGCGGAGAGCAGGCCGACCTCGCGGGAGACGCCCTCCATCGGGTAGTTGCCCTCGATGACGGTCATGGCGTCGCAGACCACGAGGTGTTGGGGGCGCAGCAGGTTGAGGTCGACGATGGACTCCTCGACGCCGGCCATGTGGACGACGCGGGTGGTGAATCCCGGCAGCAGCCCGACCAGGTTCTTCATGGCGTTGGTGAGCACCACGCTGGAGTGGGTGCGCAGTTGCGGGGCGCCGATGAAGAAGTCGCAGTCCAGGACGATGTCGGGGATCGCCATCGGCACCCGCAGGGAGGTGGCGCCGGGCAGCTGGGTGATGCGCAGGGGGCGGTCGTCGAAGCTGACGACCTGCGCGTGGCGGTGGATCGGGCTGTCCTGGAGGATCTCCTTGATGACGTGGGTGCGTTCGGCGACGAACACCTCCGCCCCGCGTTCGCCGGCCCGTTTGGCGAGGGCCAGCAGGAGTTCCGGGCTGGTGCGGAACCCGGCCTTGCGCTGGAACATGTTGGGCTTGATGACGACGCGGTCGCCTCGACCGACGTCCCGCAGGGGATCGCCGAGCAGGTCCAGTACGTGGGCGACCGCCGCGTCGACGGCCTCGGCCGTGGTGGCCTCGGTTCGGGTGAGGGCAACGGCCGTGGGCTCGCCGGTCATGTGAACTCCCTTGGCGTGCGCGGGGTGCGGGGCGCGGGGCGTGGGGCGTGGGGCGTGGGGCCGGGGCAGGGGCAGGGCCCGGGGTCAGGGCCCGGGTCAGAACTGCCAACCGTCGAAGACGACGGCGCGCGCCGGGGCGGCCTCGACGCCGGCGACCTTGATCGGCAGGGCCATGAGCTGGACGACGGTGTTCTCCACCTGGTCGAGGCTCTGGATGTTCTCCAGGATCGGGATGCCGGCGGCCAGCAGGCGGCGGTGCACCTGGCCGCTGCGGTCGTCGGGGCGCTCGGTGATGCAGTCCATGCCGACGAGGGAGGCGCCGTTGTCGACCATCCAGTCGGCCGACGAGAGGGTGAGGTAGGGGGGCTTGTCCCAGTAGTCGTCGCGGCCCAGGTAACGGTTGGGGTGGTCGGTGCGGATGAGGAGCCGGTCGCCGGGCTGCCACACGTCGCGCAGCGCCTCCTCCAGGTCCTCGCCGGTGACCGGATCCAGATCGCGCTTGTGGGACAGATCGGCCACGCAGGCCCGGCCGACGAACGTCTCCAGGGGGACCTCGTCGATCTTCTCGCGGTCCTCGAAGAAGTGGTAGCCGGACTCCACATGTGTCCCGTTGTGCGGGAATATCTGCAGGTCCGAGAATGTCCTGCCGCCCCGCGCGGGGTCCGTTTCGGGGGTCATCGCCCGACGGATGCCGAATTTCGGGTACCAGGGGGCGTCGTAGGAGGGCATTCCCTCGTGCCAGCCCTGGCTAATGTCAATCATCTTCATGATCCACTCCATCTGATTGAGCAGCGAACATTTCTTGTCACGGCTGCGCGGGGAGCATGCGGAAGCTAGCACGGCGACACCGGGGGCAGGGGTGGTCGTCCGGGTCGTAGGGATGACCAACTCGCGAAGTTCCCGTGTGAGTTGGGGCCGCGGCGGCATGACTTTCTACCACAGCGCGGCGGCTCGACGTACAGCCGGCCAGGCATTTCTATCTGGATTTTAACCTTCCAATTGTGTGCTCCCGGAACCCGTCCCTTCGGGTAATTTCCGGCCACTTTTCGATCTTGGCCGGAAGTGTGTGCGGAGGAGTGGCCTCCATATCTGGTGGTTGCTTGGCCAAAACCCGATGCGCTAGCCTCGCCGCGATCTGAACGCCGAAATCCAGTGATTGATCAAATGGAAGGCGCCGACGTGATTGTGGTTCTGCATTCGCACGCCACCCGTGAACAGATTGAATCCGTCAAGGAAAGACTCCACGACCGCGCAATGTCTTCCGTGGTCGTATCCGTCATGGAATCCACCATGGTCGTCAGCGAGGGGATCGCCCCCGCCGAACTGACGTCGACCGTGGAGGAACTCCCCTTCGTCGAACGCGTCGTCACGGTCCCCGGGACGCAGCGTCTGACCAGTCGGCTCCTGCGGCCGGAAAACAGCCCGGTACGGGTCGGCAATGCCGTCCCCGCGGTGTTCGGAGGGCCGGAATTCGTCGTCGTCGCCGGCCCCTGCGCCGTCGAGAGCCGGGAACAGATGAACGCGGCCGTCGACACCGTCGTCGCGAGCGGAGCGGCCGTCCTGCGCGGCGGAGCCTTCAAGCCCCGCACCTCCCCGTACAGCTTCCAGGGCCTCGGGGTCGCGGGCCTGACCCTCCTCGCCGAGCAGCGCACGCGCACCGGACTGCCGGTGGTCACCGAGGTCGTGACCCCGAAGGACGTGGAGGTCGTCGCCGAGGAGAGCGACATGCTCCAGATCGGCACCCGCAACATGCAGAACTTCGAGCTGCTGCGCGAGGCCGGCGCCTGCGGCCGGCCCGTCCTCCTCAAGCGCGGCATGTCCGCGACCGTCGAGGAGTGGCTGCTCGCCGCCGAGTACCTCATGCACACCGGCAACGGCGACGTGGTCCTGTGTGAGCGCGGCATCCGCAGCTACGAGCGCAGCACCCGCTTCACCCTCGACCTCAGCGCCGTTGCGGAGGCGAAGCGACTGACCCACCTGCCGGTGATCGTCGACCCCAGCCACAGCACCGGACGGCCCCACCTCGTCGGGCCCATGTCGCTGGCCGCCGCGGCCTGCGGCGCCGACGGTCTGATCATCGACGTGCACACGGACGCGCGCAACGCGATGTGCGACGGCGCCCAGGCGCTGGACGGCGAGCAGTTCGCCGCCGTCATGGCCCGCCTCGCGCCCGTCGTCGAAGCCGTGGGCCGGACGCTCGCCCCCACCCGGGCGCACACGCTCGCCTCCGTCTGACCGCATCCTCCTGGAGACCCACATGCCGGACGACACTCCTGAGCCCTTCACCGCGGACCTCGCACCGGAAGAGTTCATCCGCGCCGCGATGCAATGGCACTTCTCTCCCGAAACCGGTTCCCCGTACTGGGTGAAACGCGCCGCGCAACTGGACTTCGACCCGCTGACCGACATCGCGACCTGGGAAGACCTCGACCGTTTCCCCGATGTCAGCGAGGAATGGCGCGACAT
The DNA here is from genome assembly GCF_040650855.1 of Streptomyces sp. NPDC048606. Lineage (NCBI taxonomy): Bacteria > Bacillati > Actinomycetota > Actinomycetes > Kitasatosporales > Streptomycetaceae > Streptomyces > Streptomyces sp. NPDC048606. The sequence goes on from NZ_JBEZIB010000001.1 coordinate 185,095, forward strand.
ACCCGTCGACGCGCTCGTCCCCGCCGGAATCGGCCGACAGGGCTGGAACTTCCAGGTATTCGACAGCGGCGGCACCACCGGACGCCCCAAGCGCATCGTCGAATCGCACTCCCGCCGCAACGGCGTGCTGTGGGTGAGCACCGTCCTCGCCGAGCACGGGATTCCCGGCGAGGGCGACGGACACTGGCTCCACATCGGGCCCACCGGACCGCACATCGTCGGCCGGTCCATCGGCCTGCTGGCCCAACTGCGCACCACCTTCTGCCACTACATCGACTTCGACCCGCGCTGGGTCAAGAGCAGCGTCAAGCAGGGACGGGCCGAGGAGGCGGGCCGCTACGTGCGCCACATCCTGGCGCAGGCCCACGACGTCCTGGCCACCCAGCCCGTGTCCGTCCTGTTCGCCACCCCGCCGGTGCTGGAGGCCATCGCCGCCGACGAGCGGCTGCTGGACCTGGTCCGCGAGAAGGTCCGCGGCATCATCTGGGCCGGCACCAGCGTCAGCCCCGAGACGCTCGCCGTCTTCGAGGACGAACTCTTCCCGCAGGCCGTCGTCGTCGGCCTCTACGGCAACACGATGATGGGCATCGCTCCGCAGCGTCCACGCGCCGGTGGACGGGACGCGGGCGGACAGGACGAGGAGCGCTGCGTCTTCGTACCCTTCCACCCCTACAGCCGCGTGACGGTCGTGGACCCCGACGACACCCTCACCCCGGTGGCCCACGGCGAGCGCGGCCAGGCCAGGATCAGCCTCGTCTCCCGCGACCTGCTGCTGCCCTGGACCCTGGAGCGGGACTCCGTGGTCCGCGTCCGGCCCACCGCGCGGTACCCGCAGGACGGCCTGGCCGACGTGCAACCCCTCACCGTCGAGGGCGGCCCGACCGCCATCGAAGGGGTGTACTGAGCATGGCGACCCCGTCCCGCACCGCGCCGCCCCGCACCGCCCCGTCGTCCCGTACGGCGCCGCCCCGCCCCGCACCCACCGCACCCGGCGTCGCCCCCGCCACCGCACCGCCGCGCCACGGCGACCCGCTCGACCCCACCGACCCGCGCGGCCTGCTCGCCACCTGCGTACGGGCCGCCGACCGGGCCCGCCGCACCGGACGCCCGACGCTCGCCGCCTGGGCCGCGCCCTTACCCGGGGTGGACCCGCTCGCCCTCTGGGGCCGGGCCAGGCTCCACACCCCGCGCGCCCTGCTGTGGCGGTCGGCCTGGGACCAGGGCTCCCTCATCGCCCTCGGTACCGCGCACGACCTGCGAGGACACGGCGCCGACCGGGTGCGCACCGTCCGCGAGGAGTGGACCCGGCTCGCCCGCGACCTCGTCGCCGGAGGCACCGGCGACGACGCACTCGGCACCGGCGAAGGCCCCCTGGCCGTCGGCGGCTTCGCCTTCGCCCCCGACCGGGGAGCATCACCCGGGCGGCTCCCCGACACCCTGATGTGGGTCCCCGCGTTGCAGATCCGCAGCCTCGAACCCACCCCCGAGGCCCCCCGGGCCCCCGGCCACGCCGAACTGCGGCTCAACGCCGTACTGTCGCCCGGCGACGACCCCGAGCGCGCGGCCGAGCGACTCGCCGCCCTCGCCGCCGCCTGCCTGCCCGCCGAGGCGGACCCGGCGTCGGAGCCGCCCGCGGCGCCCCCGTCGCCCGCCGCCCGCACCCACACGTGCGCCGAACTCCCCGCCGCCGAGGACTGGAAGCGACTGGTGCGCGACGCCACCGACGGCATGCGGGCCGGCGCCTTCGAGAAGGTGGTGCTGGCGCGCGAGCTGCGCGTCACCGCGTCCCGCCCCTTCGACGTGCCGAGGGCCGTACGCCGCCTGCGCGAGGCCAACCCCGCCACCACGCTCTTCGCCGTCGACCACGACGGGCGCACCTTCCTCGGGGCCACCCCCGAATACCTCGTACGCGTCGACGGCCCCACCGTCCACGCGCTCGGCCTGGCCGGCACCACCCCGCGCGGGGCCACCCCCGAACAGGACGAGGCCCACGAACGGGAGCTGGTCGACAGCGCCAAGATCCGCCACGAGCACGAGGTCGTCGTCCGGATGCTGCGCCGCGCCCTCGCCGACTCCTGCGCCGAGGTCGACGCCGAGACACCGCCGCGCGTGGTCAAACTCGCCACCGTGCAACACCTGTCCACGAAGGTGCGCGGCCGGCTGTCGGGCGACTCCCCGACGGGCGTCCTCGACTTCGTCGAGTGCCTCCACCCCACCCCCGCCCTCGGCGGCCACCCGCGCGCACAGGCCCTCGACTGGCTCGACCGCAACGAGGGCCTCGACCGCAGCTGGTACGCCGGAGCCGTCGGCTGGGCCGACCACCGGGGCCAGGGCCAGTTCGCCGTCGCGATCCGCTCCGCGCTCCTCGACGGCGCCACCGCCTCCCTGTACGCGGGCTGCGGGCTCGTCGCCGACTCCGACCCGCAGACCGAGTACGAGGAGACCTGCGCGAAGCTCCAAGCCATGACGTCCGCCCTCGAAATCGAGTGACGGGCATGCGACCCGACCCGGACGACCCCGCCCCCCTCGACGGACTCGCCGCCCTGCACCGCCGGCTGACGGAACTGGGATCGGTGGTCGTCGCCTTCTCCGGCGGCACGGACTCCGCCCTGCTGCTGGCCGCGGCCGTGCGCGCGCTCGGCCCCGGCCGGGTGCTCGCCGCCACCGGGGACTCGGCGAGCCTCTCCCACCGCGAACGGGACGGCGTACGGGAGATCGTCCACGAGCTGGGCGCACCCCACACCTTCGTGGCCACCCACGAGATGGAATCCCCCGGCTACCGCGAGAACTCCCGCTCCCGCTGCTGGTTCTGCAAGGACGAACTGGTGGGCCGGCTCGTCGCGGTGGCGGCCGAACACGGCCTCGCCCACGTCGCCACCGGGACCAACGCCGACGACCTCACCGACCGCTTCCGTCCGGGCATCCGGGCGGCAGCGGCACACGGCGCGGTCACCCCGCTGGCCGACGTCGGCCTGACCAAACGGCAGGTCCGCGCCGCCGGCCGGCACTGGAACCTGCGCACCTGGGACAAGCCCGCCGCACCCTGCCTCTCCAGCCGGGTCGCCTACGGCCTGACCATCACCCGCGAACGCCTCGCCCGGGTGGACGCCGCCGAACAGGCCCTGCGCGACGGCCTGCGCCGCGCCGGCATCGCCAGCTACGACCTGCGGGTCCGCGACCTGGGGCGGCGGGCGCTGATCCAGGTCGACCCGGCGGCCGTCGAGGCGGTCGCGGCCTGCGCGCCGGCGCTGGACGCCGTACGCCGCACCGGGTTCGCCTCCGTGGAGGTCGACCCCCGCGGATTCCGCTCCGGATCACTCAACGAGACCGAAGAGACCAGGGAACAGATCGGCCATGGATCGTGAAGAAGTCCACGCACTCCTGACACGGGTCTCCTCGGGAGCCGAAACCGCCGAGGAGGCCCTGCGGACCCTGGTCCGCGGCCCCCTCGACGGCGGCGCCGACCGTTCGGGCACCCGGGACCTGGGCTTCGCCCGCCTGGACACCCACCGCGCCCTGCGCACCGGGGACCCCGAGGTGGTCTACGGCGCGGGCAAGACCCCGGAGCAGACGGTCGCCCTGCTGGAGGCGCTCCGCGACCAGCCGGGCGGGCGCTCCGGCCTGGCCACCCGGCTGCCCGACGAGGCACTGGAGGCGGTCCGCGCCGCCTTCCCCGGGGCCCGGATCGACCCCGTCGCCCGCTGCGCCGCCGTCGGCCCCCCGCGCGAAGGCGCCGGCGGCCGGGTCCTGGTGGTCACCGCCGGCACCTCGGACGAGCCGGTGGCGCGCGAAGCGGCCTTCGTGGCACGGGAGTTCGGCTGTGACGTCGACCAGGTGCGCGACGTCGGGGTGGCCGGCATCCACCGGCTGTTGGCCGTCCGCGACGAACTCGACGCCGCCGACTGCCTGATCGTGGTCGCCGGCATGGACGGGGCCCTGCCGAGCGTGGTCTCCGGGCTGGTCGGCGCCCCCGTCATCGCGGTCCCGACCAGCGTCGGCTACGGCGCGGCCTTCGGCGGCATCGCCCCGCTGCTCACCATGCTCAACTCCTGCGGTCCGGGCGTGGTGGTGTGCAACATCGACAACGGCTTCGGGGCGGCCGTCGCCGCCGCGCGCATGACCCGTCGTCCGGCGGTGAAGCCGTGAGCGCGGCGACCGACGCCTGGTTCGACTGCTCCTCGGGAGCCTCCGGCGACATGCTCCTGGGCGCGCTGCTCGACGCGGGCGCGCCGCTGGAGGAGGTCCGGCGGGCCGTGGACGCCGTGGCCCCCGGCGAGATCACCCTGCGGGTGGAGCGCGTCACCCGGTGCGGGCTGGCGGCGACGAAGGCCCACGTCGACGCCGGGCACGATGCCGGGCACGACGCCGGGCACGACGCCGGGCACGACGCCGGGCACGACGCCGGGCACGATGCCGGGCACGACCACCATCACGACCATCACGACCATGACCACGATCATCACGACCACGATCACGACCACCACGACCACGACCACGACCACGACCACCCTGGCCCCGGTCACTCCCACCACCGCACCTGGGGCTCCATCCGCGCCACCCTCGCCGCCGCCGACCTCCCCGAGGCGGTACGGGAGTCGGCCCAGTCCGTGTTCGCCCGCCTGGCCCGCGCCGAGGCGGCCGTCCACGGGATCCCGGTGGACGACGTCCACTTCCACGAGGTCGGCGCCCTCGACGCCATCGCCGACGTCGTCGGCGTGTGCGCGGCCTTCCACGCCCTGGGCCTCACCACCGCGAGCGCCACCCCGCTGGTCCTCGGCAGCGGACGGGTCCGCGCCGCCCACGGCGACATCCCCGTCCCCGTACCGGCGGTGCTGCGCCTGCTCGCCGACCACGGCGCCCCGGCCCGCTCCGGCGAACTCCCGTACGAGATGTGCACCCCGACCGGGGCGGCGCTCGTCCTCACCCTCTGCTCCGCCTGGGGCGCCATGCCCCCGCTCACCCTGAGCGCCCTCGGCACCGGGGCCGGCTCCCGCGACCTGCCCGGACAACCGAACGTGGTCCGCGTCGTCCTCGGCACCCCGACCGGACCGCCGCCGCCCGCCGCCCCCGAGACCGGCACGGAGGCGGTCGTCGTCAGCGCCAACGTCGACGACCTCGACCCGCGGATCTGGCCCCAGGTCCTGGCGCGCCTCATGGCCGTCGGCGCCTCGGACGCCTGGCTCACCCCCATCCTGATGAAGAAGGGCCGCCCCGCCCACACCCTGTCGGTGCTCTGCCCGCCCGCCCTGCTGCCCCTGGTGCGCGAGACGATCACCACCGAGACCTCCACCATCGGCACCCGCGCGCACACCGTGGCCAAGAGCGAACTGGAACGCGCCTTCACCACCGTCTTCCTCGACGGCGCCCCCGTCCGCGTCAAGGTCGCCACCCTGCGCGGACGCACCGTCAACGCCCAGCCCGAGTACGAGGACGTGGTGGCCGCCGCCGAACACCTGCGGATCCCCATCAAGACGGCCCTGGCCAAATCGATCGCCGCCGCACAGGAACCGGAGGCCTGAGCCGTGAGGAACGTGATCGTCGTCGGCGCCGGACTCGCCGGCCTGCGCACCGCGGAAGCCCTGCGCGCCCAGGGTTACGAGGGCGGACTGACCCTCGTCGGAGCCGAACCCCACGCCCCCTACGACCGGCCCCCGCTCTCGAAGGCCGTCCTCGCCGGCGCGACCGACGACACCACCCTGCCCGCCGACTGGGACGCGCTCGCCTGCGTCCCGCGCCTCGGCGTACGGGCCCGTGCCCTGCGTCCGCACACCGGCCGGCTCGGCGGGGTCCTGGAGACGGACGCGGGCGCGCTGGAGTACGACGGGCTGGTCCTCGCGACGGGCGCCACCCCCGTCCGGCTGCCCGGCGAGGGTCCGCAACACGTCGTACGGACCCTGGACGACGCGCGCGGCCTGCGCGGCGCCCTCGCCCCGGGCGCGCGCGTGGTCGTCATCGGCGCGGGCTGGATCGGCGCCGAGGTGGCGGGCGCCGCCGCCGCGCGCGGCTGCCGGGTCACCGTCCTGGAATCCGCCGCCGCCCCGCTCGCCGGCGCCCTCGGCACGGCGGCCGGAGCCCTGACCGCCCCCTGGTACGCCGAGGCCGGCGTCGCACTGCGCTGCGGGGTGGCGGTGGCCTCGGTGGACGAGGGCGGGCCGACCCTGGCCGACGGCACCCGCGTCGCGGCCGACGTGGTCGTGACCGGCGTCGGGGCGCGCCCGGAGGTGGACTGGCTCGACGGCAGCGGGCTCGCCGTCGACCGCGGCGTCGTCGTCGACGCCTCGCTGCGCACCTCGCGGCCCGAGGTGGTGGCGGTCGGCGACTGCGCCGCGTGGTGGTCGCGGCGGTACGGGCGCCGGCTGCTCGTCGAGCACTGGGACACCGCGCTGAACGCCCCCGAGACCGCCGCGGCGAGCCTGCTGGGCCACGACGCCGTCTACGACGCGGTGCCGTACTTCTGGTCGGAGCAGTTCGGGCGGATGGTGCAGTACGCGGGCCACCAGGCGGCGGCCGACCGGAAGGTGTCGCGCGGCGCGCCGGACGGCTCCGACCGGGCCGTGCTGTGGCTCGCGGGCGACCGGCTGGAGGCCGTCCTCACCGTCGACCGGCCGCGCGACCTCGTACAGGCCCGGCGACTGATCGCCGACGGCGTCGCGCTGGACGTCGACCTGCTCACCGATCCGGACGTGCCGCTGCGCAAGGCCGTCCGCACCCCGTAGTACCGCCGGTACCGCGCGACAGAAGGAGAGACCCCCGCATGTCCGAACCCGCCCGCCCCGCGCCGACGACGCCCCGGTTCCGCTCGGTGCTCGACCGGATCGTGGGCTTCACACCGGCCAAGGCGGTCGTGTCCCCCCAGGGCCGCTCGTACCCGCTCGCCGCGAACGAGAACCCGTACGGGCCGCTCCCGTCGGTGGTCGAGGCCATCCGGGAGGAGGCCCTCGCGGTCAACCGCTACCCGGACAACCACTGCGTCGAGCTGATCGCCGCGCTCGCCGCGCGCCTCGGTGTCGCCGAGGACGAGATCGCCGTGGGCACCGGCTCGGTCGACGTGACCCGGATGCTGCTGGAGGCCGTCGCCGAGCCCGGCGCCGAGGTCGTCCACGCCTGGCGCTCCTTCGAGGCGTACCCCTTCCTGATCGGGCTCTCCGGCGCGACGCCCGTCGAGGTCCCGCTGCGCGACGGGGCGCACGACCTGCCCGCGATGGCCGACGCGATCACCGCGCGGACCCGGCTGGTCCTCGTCTGCAACCCGAACAACCCCACCGGCTCCGTCGTGCGCCGCGGCGAGCTGGAGGCCTTCCTCGACCGGGTGCCCGCCGACTGCCTCGTGGTCGTCGACGAGGCCTACCACGAGTACGTCCGCGACGCGGAGGTCCCCGACGCCCTGACCCTGCGGGCCGGCCGGCCCCACCTGGTGGTCCTGCGCACCTTCTCGAAGGCCTACGGGTTGGCGGGGCTGCGCGTCGGCTACGCGGTCGGCCACCCGGTCGCGATCGCGGCGATCCGCAAGGCCTTCGTCCCCTTCGGGGTGAGCGGCCTCGCCCAGGCCGCGGCGCTGGCCGCGCTGCGGGCGGGGGCCGAGCTGACGGCCCGGGTCGACGTCACGACGGCCGAGCGCGCCCGCGTCCGCGCGGCACTGACCGAACAGGGGTGGAGCGTCGACCCCAGCGAGGCCAATTTCCTGTGGCTCCCGCTGGGCGAACAGGCCCTCGCCTTCGCCGCGCACTGCGCCGAGGCGGGGGTGGCGGTGCGGGCGTTCGCGGGCGACGGGGTGCGGGTATCGATCGGATCCGCGGAGGAGAACGACGCCTTCCTCGCGGCCACGGCCGCCCTGGCGGCGGTCTTCGCCGGGGACTGACCGGAGCGCGGGGAGCAGGCCGCCCGCCGGGGCAGCGCGTCACGCGCAACCTCGGCGGGCGGCCTTCGTTGGTTGCGGTGACGGGTTTCGAGGGCCCCGGCGGGGGGCTTCCGGTTTGCCGCCGATTGGCTTGATGTTTGCCCTCCCGACGAGGACCCGGGGAGGGCCCGAAGGATGAGTTCAAGCCAATCACCACATGACGGATCAGCTTTCGGTCATGGGTGCCCCACCAGCCACATGGCTTGTGCCGTGCCTCTTTTCTGTCAGCGACAGACAGGTAGGCTGCACAGGCTGGCCGGGCCCGGTCAGTGACGGGGGGAGACACATTGGGCGAGCGACTCAGTTTCAGAATTCTTGGTCCACTTATGGCCACCGTGGGGGAGCGGTCGGTTCCGGTAGGAGGTGCCCGGCAACGTACGATTCTGGCCCTTCTGCTCCTGAGTCCCGGGCGGATTGTGCCGGTTGACACACTCGTGGACGTAGTCTGGAACGGGAGGCCTCCGGCCACCGCGCGCACCCAGGTCGCGATCGTCATCGCGGCCCTGCGCAAGGCCTTCAAGACCGAGGGCGTGACCGACGAGGTCATCGCCACCGCGCATCCCGGGTACCTGCTGCGCGCCGACGGCCACGCACTCGACACCGCCACCTTCACCACCCTGGTGGCCGAGGCGGAGATCGCCGTACGCGAACAGCGGCCCGCCGACGCGGCCCGGTTCTACGCGGAGGCCCTCGCCCTGTGGAGAGGCCCAGCCCTGGCCGGCGTGACCGGCCAGCTCGTCGAGGACGAGGCGGCCCGCTGGGAAGAGGTCCGCATCAACGCCTACGAGGCGCTGACGAGCGTGCAGCTCGACCTCGGACGCCACCAGCTCCTGCTGCCCGAACTCGCCGCGACGGTAAGAGAACACCCTCTGCGCGAACGCACCCGCTACCACCTGATCCTCGCGCAGTACCGGTCGGGCCGGCGCGCCGAGGCGATGGAGAGCTTCAGAGAGGCGCGCCGCCAGTTCATCGACGAACTGGGCATGGAGCCGGGACCCGAACTCCAGGAACTGCACGACGCGATCCTGCGCGACGACCCCTCGCTGGGGGCGGTGCCCCTGGAGGCCGCGCCGGAGCCGGCGTCGACCCGGGGGCAGGTCGTCCCCTCCGAACTACCGCCCGACGTACCCGGGTTCGCCGGTCGGAGCGAGGAACTCGCCTCCCTCGACACCCTGGTGGACGGCCAGGGCGACGACGGTGCGCGCACCCCCACGGTCGGCCTGATCACCGGGGTCGCGGGCGTGGGCAAGACCGGTCTCGCCGTCCGTTGGGCGCACCGGGTTACTGAACAGTACCCGGACGGAAGGCTGTTCGCCGACCTGCGCGGCTATGACGAGCACCACGCCCCGACCACCGCGGGCGACATCCTCAGCCGGTTCCTGCGCTCCCTCGGCGTCGACAGCGACGACGTGCCCAACGGGCTGGAGGACCGGATCGCGCTCTACCGCAGCGTGCTCGCCGAACGCCGCGTGCTGATCGTCCTCGACAACGTCCGCACCTTCGCGCAGATCCGCCCGCTGCTGCCGGGCGGAGGCGGCTGCACGGTGCTGGTCACCAGCCGCGAGCAGCTGGAGCAGCTCATCACCTGGCCGCAGCGGGCCCGCGTCCACCTGGGCCTGCTGCCCGAGGAGGACGCCGTCGAGCTGCTGGGTCGGATCGTCGGCGAGGCCCGGGTCCTGGCGGCGCCCGCCGAGTCCGCGCGGCTCGTCGAGCTGTGCGACCGGCTCCCGCTGGCCCTGCGCATCGCGGCCGCCCGACTCGCCTCGAAGCCGCACTGGACGGTGCGCCACCTCGTCACCCGGCTCACCGACGGCCGCCGCCGGCTGGACGAGCTGAGCCAGGGCGAGTCCCAGATCCGGGCCAGCTTCGAACTGAGCTACCGCTACCTGCACAAGGACGCCGCCCGGCTGTACCGGCTGCTGGGGCTGCTCGGCGTACCCGACTTCACGGCCTGGGTCGGGGCCGCGCTGATGGACCAGGACGTCCTGGACGCGGAACGGCTCATAGAGCACCTGGTGGACGCGCAGTTCCTGGAGGTCGTCGGCGTCGACGCCACGGGCCAGCTGCGCTACCGGTTCCAGAACCTGATGCGGTTGTACGCGGACGAGTTGGCGCGGGCGGAGGAGAGCGAGGAGGACCGCCTTGAGGCCTGCGACCGGGTCTTCCGCACCTGCCTGACCATCGCGGAACAGGCGCACCGGCGGGAGAACGGCGGCGATCACGACATCGTGCACGGCGACGTACCGCGCCGGGAGATCGACGCGTTCCTGCTGGACGAGTTGGTGACGTCCCCCTTGGAATGGTTCGAGGCGGAACGTCTCTCCCTGGTGGCGGTCGTCGAGCAGTCGGCCCGGCTGGGCATGCACGACCTCGCCTGGGACCTCGTCAACACCATGCAGGTGCTCTTCGAGACGCGCAACTACCTGGAGGACTGGCAGGAGTGCAGCAACCACGCCCTCGACGCGGCGCGGGCCGGCGGCAACCTCCGCGGGCAGGCGGCCATGCACATGCAGTTGGGCGTGGTCGAACTGCGGCTGCGCCGTCTCGCCGAGTCGGCCGAACGGCAGGAGACCGCCTTCGCCCTCTACCGGGAGGCGGGACACGCCCACGGCGGGGCGCTCGCGCTCAGCAACCTTTCGCTCATCGACCGGATCCGAGGGGACTACGAGCAGGGGATGGCGCGGCTGAAGGAGGCGCTGCCGGTGTTCCGGGAGGAGGGCGACCGGGTGGCCGTCGCGTCCGCGCTCCACAACATGGCCCAGTTCGCCCTCGACCAGGGCTGCCCCGAGTCCGCGCTGGAGCTGAGCCAGGAGGCCGTCAGGGTCTGCGAGGGCAATCCGGGCGGCAAGCGGGGCATGGCGTTGGCCACGTACAGGCTGGCCCGTTCCCATCACGCGCTGGGCCAGTTGGAATCCGCGGAGAAGGCCTTCGCCGACGTCGTCCGCCTCGTCAAGGAGAAGTCCGACCTGATCGGCCTCGCGTACGCGCTGCTGGGCCTGGCGGAGACCCGGAGGTCGGCCGGGGCGGTCGCGTCGGCGGAGGAGACGTACCTGGAGGCGCTGGACCTCTCGCGGCGCAACCACACGCCGTTGTTGGAGGGGCAGATCCGCCTGGGCCTCGGACAGCTCCACTGCGGCGACGACCGTACGGAGGAGGGCCGCGCGCACGTGACCGCCGCGCTCGCCATCTTCCGGGGGATCGGCTCCCCGCCCTGGGAGGAGAAGGCCGTCGGCGCGCTGCGGGAGCTGGACGCGGTCGCACCGGGATGAGGTCGGGCCGCGTAACCGGCCAATAACCCCGCGATAAGTGCGCTCCCTAGCGTCAACGCAGACGAGAAAACCGCCCAAGTTGTGGAGTCTGCGATGTCACGTACGGCCGGTGCGCCTTCCTTTGCCGTGATTCCCGGTGCCCAGGTGCACGAAGTCCTCGACGGCCGTGCGCCCGATGTGGTCGGATTGATCGAATCCGCTTATCGGGTGCACGGCGAGGGCGGGACGGTGAATCCGCCGTCCTATTTCCTGCGCTTTCCCGACCGTCCGACCTCGCGGATCATCGCGCTGCCGGCGTCCATCGGGGGAGAGGCGCCGGTCGACGGCCTGAAGTGGATTTCCAGCTTCCCCGAGAACGTGGCGGCCGGAATTCCGCGCGCCTCCGCGGTGCTGATCCTCAACGACCCGGAAACCGGCTACCCGATCGCCTGCCTGGAATCCTCGATCATCAGCGCGGCCCGTACCGCCGCCTCCGCGGCCCTGGCCGCCGACCGGCTCAGCCCGGCCGGTCGCCGCCCCCGGCGGATCGGCTTCTTCGGCGTCGGCCTCATCGCCCGCTTCATCCACCAGTACCTGGCGGGCACCGGCTGGGAGTTCGACGAGATCGGTGTGCACGACCTGTCCACCGAGCACGCCGAGGGCTTCGCCGACTACCTCGCCCGCTCCGGCGAGCAGGGTCCGGTCACCGTCCACGACAGCGCCGAGAAGCTGATCCGCGAGAGCGACCTCGTCGTCTTCGCGACCGTCGCCGGCACCCCCCACGTCACCGACCCGGACTGGTTCACCCACAACCCGCTCGTCCTGCACGTCTCGCTGCGCGACCTGTCGCCCGAGGTGATCCTCTCCGGCTTCAACGTCGTCGACGACATCGAGCACTGCCTGAAGGCCGACACCTCCCCCCACCTCGCCGAACAGCTCACCGGCAGCCGCGACTTCGTCGACGGCACCCTCTACGACGTGCTGTCCGGGCGGCTCGCCGTCCCCGAGGACAAGCCGGTGTTCTTCTCCCCCTTCGGCCTGGGCGTCCTCGACCTCGCCGTCGGCCGCCACATTTACGACACCCTCCGCGAGCAGGGCCGGCTCGGCGTCGTGGAGGACTTCTTCCACGAGATGCGCCGCTACGGCTGAGTCCGCGCCACACCCCCCACGCCCCCCACGCACCACCCCCCCACGCGCCACCCCCGCCCGGTCAGGCCCGGTCCCGAGCCCTCCGAGGAAAGAGAACCAGTGACCACACTGCTCGACACCACCACTCGGGCGCCGGCCGACGACGGCCGCCCCCCACTGCGCGTCCACATCGAGGAGACCCCCCTCGACCCGCACCCGCCGATGGAGCTGTACGAGGCCCTGCGGGCGCGGTTCGGGCAGGACGTCTTCCTCCTGGAGTCCCTGGAGAGCCCCGAGTTCGACGGGAACTCCGCCGTCGTCGGCTTCGGCCGGCTCGCCGAGCTGCGGATCCACCCCGGGCGGATCTCCGCCGTCGGAGTCCCCTCCGTACTGGCCCGCCTCTCCGAGGTCGCCGACCGGCTCGGCCTGGCCGTCGGCCCCGGCGGCGACCGGCTGTTCGAGCGCCCCGGGCAGGTCTGGGACGTGCTGCGGGCCGTTCAGGCCTCCTTCGACGTCGACAGCCCCCGCCCCGACTACGCCTTCGGCTTCCTCGCCACCATCGGCTACGGGGCCGCCTGGTACATGGAGGAACTGCCCGAGCGGCCCGCCTCCGCCGACGGCGCCCCCGACCTCGTCCTGACCCTCTTCCAGGACACCGTCTGGTACGACCTCGACGCCGGCACCGCCGTCCGCCTCGCGGCCCGCGCCCAGGGCGCCTTCGGCCCCGACGGCGGCCCCGCGGCCCGTACCGACCTCGCCGGGATCGTGGAGCGGCTCACCGCCGGCATGAGCGAGCCCGCGGGGCGCACCCCCGGGGCGCCCGCGCCGAGCGCCGTCCGCGACAGCACCGACGAGGCCTCCTTCCGGGCCCACGTGGAACGCTGCCTGCGCCACATCGGCGTCGGCGACATCTACCAGATCCAGATCGGCCACCGCATCGAGGTGGACAGCGCGCTGACCCCCGCGGACGTCTACCGGCGCCTGCGCGCCCGCAACCCCTCCCCGTACATGTACCTCGTCCCCCGCGACGGTTCGACGCTGATCGGCGCCAGCCCCGAGGTGCTCTTCCGGACCGAGGGCGACCGCATCGTCATGCGCCCCATCGCCGGCACCACCCCGCGCAGCGGGGACCCGGAGGTGGACCGTCCGCGTATCGAGGCCCTGCTCGCCAGCGAGAAGGAACGGGCCGAGCACGTGATGCTCGTGGACCTGTGCCGCAACGACATCGGCCGGGTGTGTCTGCCGGCCACCCTCGACGCCCCCGAGGTGATGACGGTCGAGACCTTCTCGCACGTCTTCCACCTCGTCTCCACCGTCGAGGGCCTGCTCGCGCCGGGGGAGGACACCTGGTCGGCGCTGGCCGCGACCTTCCCCGCCGGAACCGTCACCGGCGCCCCCAAGATCCGCGCCATGGAGATCATCTCCGAACTGGAGTGCGAACCGAGGAACATGTACGCGGGCGCCGTCGGCCTCGTCGACGTCCGGGGGTGGTCCCGCCTCGCCCTGTGCATCCGCACGGTCACCCACGACGGGTCGACGTACTCCACCCAGAGCTGCGCCGGCATCGTCGCGGACTCCTCGCCCGCCGCCGAGTGGCGCGAGACCCTGCACAAGATGGGAGCGGCCTACTGGGCGCTCACCGGTGAGGAGCTGCTGCCGTGAAGGTCCTGATCGTCGACGCCTACGACAGCTTCACCCACATCATCGACCAGTACCTGCGCACCCTCGGCGCCACCACCGAGGTCGTCCGCTCCCGCACCGAGACCCCGGGCGCCCTCGCGGCGCGGCGCCCCGACGCCGTGGTCCTGGGCCCGGGCCCGGGACACCCCGCCGAGTCGGGCCACGTCGAGCTGGTGCACCGGTTCGCCGGGCGGGTGCCGCTGCTCGGGATCTGCCTGGGCCACCAGGCCATCGCCCTGGCCCACGGCGGCCGGGTGCGGGTGGCCGACCGGCTCAAGCACGGCAAGACCAGCGAGGTCACGCACGACGGCGCGGGCGTCTTCGCCGGCCTCGGCACCACCATGACCGCGACCCGCTACCACTCGCTCATCGTCGAGCAGCCCCTGCCGCCGGAGCTGATCGCCACCGCCCACGCGGTCGACGACGGCTACGTGATGGGCCTGCGCCACCGCACCCTGGCCGTCGAAGGGGTGCAGTTCCACCCCGAGTCGATCACCACGGTCGGCGGCATGCGGCTCCTGCAGAACTTCCTGACCACCGCACGGACCCCGTCCGCAGACACCCTCGTCGGGTGACAAAGGAGCATCTCGTGGAGCACGTGGATTCCTGGCGGGCCCTGCCCGCGGCACAACAACCCGAGTGGCCCGACCCCCGGGCCCTGGACACCGTACGCACGCGCCTGCGCGACACCGTCCCGCTGGTGGTGGCCGCCGAGTGCGAGCAGCTCAAGCAGCGGCTCGGCGCCGTGGCCCGGGGCGAGGCCTTCCTCCTCCAGGGCGGGGACTGCGCCGAGACCTTCGCGGACGTCCGCGAGGACTCCGTACGCCGCAAGGTGCGCACCCTGCTCCAGATGGCGCTCGTCCTCCAGTACGCCGCCTCCGTACCGGTCGTGAAGATCGGCCGGATGGCGGGGCAGTACGCCAAACCCCGCTCCAAGCCCACCGAGACCCGCGGCGGGGTGACCCTGCCCGCCTACCGGGGCGACGCCGTCAACGGCTTCCCCTTCGAGCCGGGCGAACGCGAACCGGACCCGGAGCGGCTGCTGCGGATGCACCAGGCCGCCGCCGGCACGCTGAACCTCGTACGGGCCTTCACCACCGGCGGGTACGCGGACCTGCGCCAGGCGCACGCCTGGAACCAGGACTTCGTGGCCCGCTCGCCCGTCGGCGAACGCTACGCGGCGCTCGCCACCCAGATCGACCAGGCCCTCAACTTCATGCGGGCCTGCGGGGCCGACGAACGCATCCAGCACGCCGTGGAGTTCTTCGTCAGCCACGAGGGGCTGCTGCTGGAGTACGAGGAGCCGCTGGTCCGGGAGGACCCGGTGACCGGGCGCCACTACGCCACCAGCGGTCACATGCTCTGGATCGGGGAGCGCACCCGCGACCTCGACGGGGCGCACGTGGAGTTCTTCTCGAAGATCGCCAATCCGATCGCGGTCAAGCTCGGGCCCACCACGGACTCCGACACCGTGCTGAGGCTGATCGAGCGGCTCGATCCCGAACGCGAGCCCGGCCGGCTCACCTTCATCGTCCGGATGGGCGCGGGCCGGGTCCGCGACCGGCTGCCCGAACTGGTGGAGAAGACGGCCGCGGAGGGGGCGCCGGTGGCGTGGGTGAGCGACCCCATGCACGGCAACACCTTCGAGGCCCCCTCGGGCCTCAAGACGCGGCGCTTCGACGACATCGTCGACGAGGTGAAGGGCTTCTTCGAGGTCCACCGCGAGCTCGGGACCCATCCCGGGGGCGTGCACCTGGAATTCACCGGGGGAGACGTCACGGAATGCGTGGGCGGTGGCGAGGAGGTCAGTCTGGACGGACTGAGCGAACGCTACGAGTCCACGTGTGACCCCCGGCTCAACCGCACGCAATCGCTCGATCTGGCCTTCCTGGTGGCCGAAATGTATCGGGAACGCTAAGCCTCCGCTTCTCGTATTGTCGCCGTCGGGTCGACGAGGGACTTTCGAGCGTCCCTCTGGCGGACCGAGGGTGGTGGTCAAGGTGGGTCCCGAGGTTCGTTATCGCCATCGGGACCCCCTCTGATCAGCGGTTATATCGCCATTATCGAAATCCTGTGGCTCCGATGTACGCAGCGATATCAGCTCGAAGCCGCCCCTTCCTAGTGTTCTTCTCACCGGAACAGACCGGAGCTCAAGCAGAAGTCAACGGGGGAGAACAGAAATGCAGATCACGTGGCGCACCCAGGTCAAGCGCATCACCATCGCGATCATCGCGGCGGTGGCCGTCGCGGGTGGGGCGCAGATCGCGAACGAGGGTGCGGCGGAGAGCGCGAGCAGCGTGACGGCGGACGCCATCATCCCGCAGGCTCCGGCTCGTCCGACCGCGACCGTGTCCGCGTCGCCGGACCACGACGAGTGGAACTGAGCCTCCACACGAAACCACCCACCGAGGGGATCCAAGTGACCACCGTCAGACCAGAACCGGCCGTACGACAGCGCACCTGGCCCGTCCTGCTGGAGACCCTGCTCGCCGGTCGGGACCTGGCCGCCGCCGACACCGCCTGGGCCATGGACCAGGTGATGCGCGGCGAGGCGACCGACGCCCAGCTCGCCGGCTTCCTCGTCGCCCTGCGCGGCAAGGGGGAGACGGTCGGCGAGCTGGAGGGCCTGGTCCGCGCCATGCTCCACCACGCGGTTCCCCTCGACGTACCGGGCGCCACGGTCGACGTGGTCGGTACGGGCGGCGACGGAGCCCGTACCGTGAACATCTCCACGATGTCCGCCATCGTCGCCGCCGGCGCCGGCGCCCGGGTCGTCAAGCACGGCAACCGGGCGTCGAGTTCGGCCTCCGGATCCGCCGACGTGCTGGAGGCGCTGGGCGTGACCCTGCGCCTCGCGCCGGCCCGGGTGGCGGCGCTGGTGGAGGAGGCGGGCATCACCTTCGCCTTCGCCCCCGACTTCCACCCGTCCATGCGCTACGCCGCCACCGTCCGCAAGCAGCTGGGGATCCCGACGGTCTTCAACGCGCTCGGGCCGCTCACCAACCCGGCCCGGCCCACCGCCCAGGCGGTCGGCGTGGCCGACGCGCGGCTCCTGCCCCTGATCGCCGGGGTGCTGGCGCGCGGCGGCGGCAGCGGACTGGTCTTCCGCGGGGACGACGGGCTCGACGAGCTCAGCGTCACCACGACCTCGACGGTGCTGAGCGTCGAGGGGGGAAGGGTCCGGGAGGAATCCTTCGACCCCCGCGACATCGGCATCCCGTTCGCCCCCGTGGACGCCCTGCGCGGCGCCGACGCCGTGTACAACGCGGCGGTGGCCCGCCGGCTGTTCGCCGGCGGGGAGCGCGGGGCGGTGCGCGACGCGGTGCTGCTCTCGGCCGGCGCAGCGCTGGCCGCGGGCGAGCCGGCGCGGGGCCGCGACGTCACCGAGCGGCTGCGGGCGGCGGTCGCGCGGGCGGCGGCCTCCCTCGACTCGGGGGCCGCCGAGGCCGTGCTCGACCGCTGGGTGCGCGCCGCCGCCGGACACGCCGAAGCGCCGCTCGCCGCCGCGGGGCGGTGAACGGCGACGCCCGTACGACGCCGCCGTGCGGCCGGGCCGGTCCCCTGGGAGGGGGGACGGCGCGGCCGCACGGCGGTGCGGGCGGCGGCCGTGCTCAGGGCGCGGACGGCGCCGCGGTCGTGGCGGTCGCCGGGGCCGCCGCCTTGGCCGGCAACCGCACCGGTTCGTGGACCGGGGGGCCTTCGGGCAGGTTCCCGGAGTCCTCGCCCGGTGGCAGGCCCCGCCGGATCCAGGACAGCGCGGGTGAGGTGACGGCGGTGGTGACGAGCGCCATCAGCACCAGCATCGTGAACAGTTCGGGTCCGATGACACCGAGCTCCAGGCCGAGGTTCAGGACCACGAGCTCGGTCAGGCCCCGGCAGTTCATCAGCGCCCCGATCTGCATCGAGTCCCGCCAGGACTGGCCACTGGCCCGGGCCGCGCCGGTGCTGCCGCCCCACTTGCCCAGGAAGGCGACGGCCATGATCGCGGCGGCCCACACCCACATCATCGGGTCGCCGGCCAGCAGTCCGACGTCGGTCTTCAGCCCGGTGTTGACGAAGAACAGCGGGAGCAGGATCGGGATCGTGAAGGCCCGCAGCCGCGCCGCGCACAGCTCGATGACGCGGGAGCCGCGCGGGGTGATCACACCGAAGACGAAGGCGCCGAACAGGGCGTGCACGCCGATCTGGTCGGTGGTGAAGGCGGACAGGCACAGGCCGCTGAAGAGGACGACCAGGACGACGGAGTCGACGGTGCGGGCGGCCCGTACGGCCCACTTCGCCAGCAGCGGCCGGACCGCGTAGATCATGAAGGCGAGGAACAGCGCGGCGAGGGCCGCGGTGGTGAACGCCTCGACGGGGGAGCTGCTGGTGCTGACGGCGACCACGGCGGCCAGCAGGCACCAGGCGGTCACGTCGTCCACGGCCGCGCAGGCCATGGCCAGCGCGCCGATGCGCGTGTTGTACATGCCCCGGTCGGTGAGGATCCGGGCGAGCACCGGGAAGGCCGTGATGCTCATGGACACCGCGATGAACAGGACGAACGCGAGCTTGGAGACCCCGTCGGGGGCCATCGTGTCGTACATCAGCAGCGCCAGGCCCGTGCCGAGGAGCAGCGGGAGCGCGATGCTCGCCTGACTGACGGAGATGGCCGTACGACTGTGCCCGCGCAGGGCCGAGAGGTTGAGCTCCAGGCCCACCAGGAACATGAACGCCAGCAGACCGATGTTTCCGAACGCCCCGGTGAACGGCAGGACCGTCCCGGGGAACAGCCATGTCTGGGCGTCGGGCCACAGCCAGCCCAGCAGCGAGGGGCCGAGCAGGATGCCGACGGCGATCTCGCCGATGACCGGCGGCTGACCCATGCGGCGGAAGAGCATCGCGCCGGCCTTGCAGGCGATGATGACCGCGGGGATCGCGATCAGCAGGTCGGGGAGCGGGTCACGGGCTGACACGGGCGGCCTCCTTCGCGGTGCCGGCGACGGCCGGGGCGACGGGCCGGTCGGCCGCGGCACCCGCGACGGAGGCGGGGGAGGGCGCGGAAGCGGGTGCCGCCTGGACCGGGGCGGCGGACATCGCCGACAGGGGTGGGGCCGCGGCGGGCGGTCCGGGGACGCCCGTGGCGTCGGTCCAGCGGGCGTATCTGCGCTTGCCGTAGAGCAGGGGGTCGACGTCGTCGTGCTGCGAGACGCGGGTGACGCGCACGAACACCGCCGTGTGGGTGCCGAACTCGACCGCGTGGGTCACCTCCCCGTCCGCGATGGCGTGCGCGGCCTCCGTCAGGTGCGGGCCGCCGGCCCCCAGCGGGAGGCGCCACTCGGTGCGCTGGAAGCGGTCCGCGGCGCCCGAGGCGAAGAGGTCCGCGACGAGGCGGGCGTTCTCGTGGAGCAGGTTGACCGCGACGTGACCGGTCTCCAGGACGGTCCGCGCGGTGGGGCTCTCGGTGCGCAGGCACAGCACGATGGTCGGCGGGGAGAGCGCGACGCTGGCGAGGGAGCTGCAGGTCATACCGCGGGGTTCGGAGTCCGCACCGATCGTCGTGATCACCGATACGCCGGACGGGAAGGCCGCCATCAGGGGCCTGATGTCGGTTTCGACCGCACCGGCGGACGGGCTGCCGGGACGGACGGACGGGGACGGCTGGGGCGTGTGGGACATGACTGGTTACTCCTGAAGCTGGGGTGCGGCGCGGGCCCGGAAGCCGGAGGGAGGGGCCGGCTCCGGGCCTGCGCACCGGAAGCGATCGGGGAGGGAGCTCGGGGACTACTGCTTGCCGTGCAGCTTGCGCAGGTAGTCGTAGGTGCTCGGGAGGGTGTCGAGCAGGTGCTGCTGCTCCTGCTTCACCTTGCCGAACATGGCCTCGGCGCCGGCGACGGAGTCGGGCTTGTGCGCGAGGATCGGCAGCGGGGCGTCCGGCTCCAGACCGAGGCCGGCGAAGACGCAGTAGTAGCTGCCGTTCGTCCAGAAGTTGCGGAATTCCGCCTCGAAGTTCCCGTAGTACGTGGACTCGTCCGCGATCGGGGAGTTGATCGCCAGACCGGCCTTGTACGCGGAGATCTTCTCCTGGATGTTCTGCGGGAGCGTCAGCTCCTTGTTCGCCCGCCAGAACGGGGTGTCGTTGCGCGGGGCGTAGTAGAAGTGCGCCTGGATGAAGTCGCGGGTGTCGTCGAACATCACCTCGATCTCACGGTTGAAGCTGTTGGCCAGCTCGGGGTTGAAGTTCCGGTCCGGGAAGTGCTTGGCCAGCTGGTAGATGGCCGCGGTGATGAAGTAGATGCCGGTCGATTCCAGCGGCTCCAGGAAGGCGGAGGAAAGCCCGATGCTCACCACGTTGTTGACCCAGGCGCGGCGGTTGCGGCCGACGCGGAACTTCACGTGGTTGAACTTCGTGGTCTCCGGGTCCAGACCCCACAGGGCGCTGAATTCCTTGGTGGCCTCCTCCTTCGTCGTGAACTTGCTGGAGTACACGTAGCCGGAGCCGAAACGGCCCAGCATCGGGATCTTCCAGGTCCATCCGGAGGACATCGCGATCGCGGAGGTGTAGGGCTCGATGCCGTTCGCCTCGTCGTCGTGCGGGACCGCGGTGGCCACGGCGCTGTCGCACAGGAGGTGGTCGCTCATGTCGATGAACGGCTCCTCCATGGCCTGGTTGATCAGCAGGCCGCGGAAGCCGGAGCAGTCCACGAAGAGGTCGGCGTCCAGCACCCGGCCGGCCTTGGTGTGCAGGGCCGTGACGAAGCCGCGCTCGTCCTTCTCCGCGTGCGTCATCTCGTCCTGGACGTGGTTGACGCCCTGCTTCTCGGTGGCGAAGCGGCGCAGGAAGTCGGCGACCAGCGCGGCGTCGAAGTGCCAGGCGTAGCGGGTGGAGGGGGTGCCGTCGATCCACTTCGGGGACAGCTTCGCGTCCATGACCGGGGGCTCGCGGAAGCACGCGTAGTCGAACGGCTCGTCCGTCTGGCCCTCCAGCTTCGACTTCGCCCAGTAGTGGGACATCGGGACGTTGTCGCTGTCGGGCAGGATCCCGAACGGGTGGTAGAAGTGGTCCGGTCCGCCGTTCTCCAGCGTGCGGGCGTTCGGCTCGCCCTGGCCGCCGGTGCGCCAGTTGACGAAGCGGACCGCCATCTTGAAGCTGGCGTTGCACTCCCGCATCCACTCCTCCTCGGCGATGCCGAGGTAGTCGAAGAGGACCTTGTGGAGGTTCGGGACGGTGGCCTCGCCGACACCGATCCGCGGAATGGCCGGCGCCTCCAGGACGGTGATGTCCACGGTGCCCTGGAGCGCCTTGCCGAGATAGGCGGCGGTCATCCAGCCGGCGGTACCGCCGCCGAGGATGACGACTTTCTGAATGCGCGAGTCGGTGCCGGTCATGTGAGGGACTCTCTCTTCCGTCTGCATGGGGAGTTCCGTGGTGCGATGTGCAACAGATTCCGGCCGGCCGCTATGTGCCGGCTATAACCGGTCGTATGGCGGCGATATAGCGGATTGGCCGAATCTCGTCACGCTGTATCCGCACCCCGCAACTCCCAGCAGAGGATGGCTGCATCAGATGCCGTACGACGAAGGGACGAAGGGAATCCTCTCTACCGTGGGAGGAACTCCGCTCATTGAACTGGAGCGTTTGCTGCCGGGCCTCGGCTCGCGGGTGTTCGCCAAGGTGGAGCGGTTCAATCCCGGAGGAAGTATCAAGGACCGCTCGGCACTTTCCATGGTGCTGGCGCGCATCAGGACCGGGGAACTCGTTCCCGGCAGGTCGACCGTCATCGAATCGAGTTCCGGCAACCTCGCCATCGGACTCGCCCAGATCTGCGGCTATTTCGGACTGCGTTTCATCTGCGTGGTGGACGCCCGGACCACCCGCCAGAACGTGGCGATCCTGCGGGCCTACGGAGCCGAGGTCGAGATCGTCGTCGACCCCGACCCGACCACCGGCGAGCTGCTGCCGGCCCGCCTGCGCCGCGTCGCCGACCTCGTCGCCGAGACCCCGGACGCCTACTGGCCCGACCAGTACTCCAACCCCCTCAACCCGATCGCCCACCAGACCACGATGCGCGAGATCGCCGAGGCCCTCGACGGCCGCGTCGACCAGCTCGTCGTGTCCGCCGGCACCAGCGGAACCCTCGGCGGCTGCGCCGAGTACATCCGCCGGCACGGCATGACCACCACCATCAACGCGGTGGACGCCCTCGGCAGCGTGCTCTTCGGCCCGCAGGAACGCCGCACCCGGCTCATCCCGGGCCACGGCGCCTCCGTCGTGCCGCGGCTACTGCGTCCCTCGGACGCCGACCGGGTCATCCACGTCAGCGACCTCGACTGCGTCGTCGGCTGCCGGCGGCTCGTCCGCCACGAGGCCGTCCTCGCCGGCGGCTCCTCCGGAGCCGTCGTCTCGGCGCTGGAACGGATCGCCCCGGACATCATCCCCGGCTCGAACGTGGTGCTCGTCCTGCCCGACGGCGGCGACCGCTACCTGGAGACGATCTACGACGACGCCTGGGTGTACCGGCAGTTCGGAGAGGTCTCGCACCTCTGGAAGGACGACCGGTCCGCCGGCCTCACCCCGAGCCTGGTCGATATAGGCCACCGATAGCGGCCGCTCCCACCATCGAGTCATCGGTCACAACGCACGTCCCCCACCCACCCACCCCACCGGGCGTCCACCCGGCACGGCACCGACAGGTCCGTCCCGGACCGCCCTTCATCGGAGGTACTTCGGATGACCACCCAGATCCCCGCCCTCGACGCCGAGCGCAAGGAGCAGATCAAGGAAATCGTCTGCGACATCCTCGAACTCGACCTCGACGAGGTCACCGAGACGAGCCTCTTCAAGGAGGAGCACGACGCGGACTCCCTGCGCACCATCGAGATCCTCGCCTCCCTGGAGCGCGTCTTCGGCATCACGCTGGAGCAGGCCGAGCTCAGCCGCATGGTCAACCTGGTCGGCGTGTACGCCGTGATCGCGGAGGCCGAGGGCAAGTGACCTCCCAGACGGCCGCGACGGGGCAGCGCGCCGCTGCCCGGCACCGGGTGGTGATCACAGGTCTCGGTGTCGTGACGAGCATCGGCACGGGCGTGGACGCCTTCGCCGAGGGCCTGCGGGCCGGACGCAGCGGGGCCAAGCCCATCAGCGCGTTCGACACCACCGGCTTCGCCCATTCCAACGCCTGCGAGATCACCGACTTCGAGCCGGAGGCCTGGCTGCGGGAGCTGCCGGCCGACGAGCTCGGCCGGGCCGCCCAGTTCGCGGTCGCCGGGGCCCGTATGGCCGTGGCCGACGGCGGACTCACCGAGGCCGACGTCCGGGCCCGGCGCTCCCTGGTCTCCATCGGCACCACCGACGGCGAGTCCCGCGACCTGGACCACCTCACCGGGCTCCAGGTCGCCCAGGGCGAGGACACCCTCGACCCCGTCGTGGCCCGCCGCGTCTGGCCGGGCCGGCTCTCCGCCGGCATCGTCCGCGAACTCGGCCTGGAGGACGTGGAGACGGTCACCGTCCCCACCGCCTGCGCCGCCGGGAACTACGCGGTCGGCTACGGCTACGACGCCATCAGCTCCGGAGACGTCGAGATGGCGCTCTGCGGCGGGGCCGACGCCCTGTGCCGCAAGACCTTCACCGGCTTCTACCGGCTCGGCACCATCGCCCCCGACGTGTGCAGGCCCTTCGACGCCGACCGACAGGGCATCCTCACGGGCGAGGGCGCCGGCATCCTCCTCATGGAGTCGCTGGAGTCCGCGCTGGCCCGCGGCGCCCGGATCTACGCCGAGGTCCTCGGCTACGGCCTGTCCTGCGACGCCAGCCACCCGGTCGCCCCCGACCGGGACTCGATCGCCCGCTGCATCACCGCGGCCCACGCCAACGCCGGCATCACGCCGGCCGACGTGGACTTCATCTCCGCGCACGGCACCGGCACCAAGGCCAACGACGTCACCGAGGTCGGAGCCATCCGCCAGGTGTTCGGCGAGGACCTGCCGCGCACCGTCTCCATCAAGTCGATGATCGGCCACACCATGGGCGCCGCCAGCGCCCTGGCCTCGGCGGCCTGCGCCCTCGCCCTGCGCGAGGGGTTCATCCCGCCCACCATCAACCACCGCACCACGGACCCGGAGTGCGGCGTGGACTGCGTACCGAACGAGGCGGTCGAGGCCGACCTCAAGGTCGTGCAGAACAACGGACTCGCCTTCGGCGGCAACAACGCCGTCCTGGTCCTCGGCCACTGGGAAGAAGAAAGGAGCGCGGTCGCATGAGCACGGACACGGCACCGGACACGGCAACGGACACGGACGCGGAGCCCCGCGGGCGCCGGCTCGTCATCTCGGGCTGGGCCGTGACCTCCCCGTACGGGCTCGGCCGGCGGTCCTTCGCCGAGGGACTCCTCGCGGGGACCGGGGCGACCGCCCCCGTCGACGCCGACACCTGGCCCGTCCCCTACGAGGACGCGGGCCTGATCCCGGACTTCGACATCAAGGCGGTCCTCGGCCGCAAGGGCACCCGTTCCATGGACCGGGCCACCGGCATCGCCGTCGTCACCGTCGGCGAACTCCTGGAGGACTTCGGCCAGGGCCTGGCCGCCGACCCGGAGAAGACCGGCCTCGTGCTCGGCACCTCCGGCAGCGTCCAGTCCATCATGGACTTCACCAAGGACGCGCTGACGGGGGACAAGCCCTACCTCGTCGACCCGGCCCGCTTCCCCAACACGGTGATGAACTGCCCGACGGGCCAGAGCGCCATCCGGCACACCCTCAAGGGCCCCAACGTCACCGTCTCCGGCGGATCCGCCACCGGCCTGCTGGCCCTGAACTACGCCTCCCGGCTGCTGCGCGGCGGTCACGCCAACGCGCTGCTGGCCGGCGCGGCCGAGGAGTTCTCCGTCCAGCGGGCCCGGCTGGAACGGGTCGCCGACCACGGCGGCGCCGAGGCCGACCCGCTCGGCGAGGGCGCGGCGCTGTTCCTGCTGGAGAGCGGGGAGGCCGCCCGCGAGGGGGGCCGCCGGGTGCTCGCCACCGTGCTCGGCTCCCGCTTCCGGGCCTTCCCGGAGACCGGACGGGCCGGTGCCGCGCTGTCGCGCTGCGTCGCCGAGGTGCTCGCCGACGCCGGCGTGGACGCCGCGGACGTGGCCCTCGTCGCCCCCGGCACCCCGCCCGGGCTGCTCGGCAAGCAGGAGGAGGCCGCGCTGGACGGCGTGGCGGGCGAGCGGATCACCGTACGCCCCCTGGTCGGCGACGCCACCGCCGCGTCGGCCGCGTTCCAGCTGGCCGCCGTCCTGGCGCACGCCGGCGCCCGGCCCGCCCTGGTGGACCGGCTCGCGCTCGTCACCGCCCTGGACCGGGACGGCACCGTCGGAGCCACCCTGCTGCGGCTCGGCTGACCCGACGGGGGGCGCCCGCCCGCGCCCCCCGGCCCGGCCCCCGCGATCCCCGGCCGGCCATCCCCCGCACCCCGCCCACCCCACCCCATCCCCGATTCCACGCGTCCCCCGCGTCCCGAAAGAGAGGCATCTATCCATGTCCGAGACACCGAGGCCGGTAGCCCTCGTCACCGGCGGCTCACGCGGCATCGGCCGGGCCGTGGTGGAGACCCTGGCGCGGGACGGCCACGACGTGGCCTTCTGCTACCAGTCCAACGAGGAGGCCGCCCGGCTCGCCGCGAAGTCCGCGCGGGCCCTGGGGGCGCGGGTGCTCTTCCGCCGGGTGGACGTCACCGACCGCGAGCAGGTCCGCGCCTTCACCGCGGAGGCCGAGACGGAGCTGGGACCGGTGGACGTGCTCGTCACGGCCGCCGGCATCGTCCGCGACAGCCACCTCGCGATGATGAAGGACGAGGACTGGGACGCGGTCGTCCGCACCAACCTCGACGGCACCTTCAACTTCGCGAAGGCGCTCGCCTTCCCGATGATGAAGCGCCGCCGCGGCACCATCATCACCCTGTCCTCGGTCGCCGCCGCCGGCAACCCCACGCAGAGCAACTACGCGGCCACCAAGGCCGGGATCATCGGCTTCACCAAGGCCCTGGCCAAGGAATCCGGTCGCAGCGGACTGCGCGCCAACGCCGTGGCCCCCGGTTTCATCGCCACCGACATGGTCGGCGGCCTGTCCGAGAAGCACGCCAAGGAGATGACGGCGCGGATCCCGCTCGGCCGCTTCGGCGAGGCCCACGAGGTCGCCGAACTGGTGTCCTTCCTCGCCTCCGACCGTGCCGCGTACATCACCGGACAGGTCTTCCACATCGACGGCGGACTGGTCGTCTGACCCGGCCCGACCAGTTCGACCCGACCCCACGACAGAGGAGTCCGACATGGCCGGCCGTGCCGCCAAGCCGCCCCGCTTCTACTTCAACCTGCGCAGCCCCTACAACTTCTTCGCCCTGCACGACCTGGAGCGCGACCACCCCGAGCTGCTCGACCGCCTCGAATGGCGCCCCTTCTGGGAGCCGGACGAGACCGCCTCCGCGCTGCTGGAGCAGGCGCGCGGGCAGTTCCCGTACACGCCGATGACCCGCGCCAAGCAGTTCTACATCCTGCGCGACGTACGCCGCCTCGCCGCGGCCCGCGGCCTCGCCCTGACCTGGCCCGCCGACCGCGCGCCGTGGTGGGAGCCGGCCCACCTGACCTGGTTCCTCGCCGTCGACGCCGGCCTCGGCCGGGAGTGGGTGGCCCGCGCCGGGCGCGCCCGCTGGCTGGAGGGCCGCGACATCTGCGACCCGCAGACCGTCGTCGAACTCGCCGTGGAGATCGGCCTCGACGCCGACGCCGTCAAGGGCGCCGTCGACGACCCGCGGCTGCGCGAGCGCGCCACGGCGGCGCTGCTGGACGTGCACCGCGACGGCGTCTTCGGCGTCCCCTTCTTCGTCAACGGCAGCGAGCCCTACTGGGGCCTCGACCGGGTCGCCGAGTTCGTCGCCTCCTTCGACGACGCGGAGCCCGCGGAGCCCGCACCGGCCGCCGAGCCGGTCGAGCCCGCCGAGGCCGAACTCGCCGCCGTCGGCGCCGGCCGCACCACGGACATGAGCCACGCGGGAGGCTGCGGATGACCGCCGTGACCGCCGCGAACGAGTCCCCGGCCGCCGTGCGCGCCCTGCCCCTGACCGCGATCCAGCGGTCCATGTGGACGGCCTACCGGGTCTCGCCCGAGGCCTCCGCCTACAACATCGTCATGCCCCTGCGGCTGCGCGGCCGGGTCGACCCCGTCGCCATGGACGCCGCCGTCACCGCCGTCGGCGCCCGCCAGGAACTGCTGCGCTCGGTCTTCACCGAGACCGCCTCGGGCGTCCAGCGCACCGTCGGCGACGAGCCGCTGGTCCGCCTGGAGGTGCGCGACCTCGACGGCGTCGACGAGGAGGGCCTGCACCGGGCCGCCGAGGAGGCCGGGGCCCGCCCCTTCCGCCTGGAGTCCGGCGCCTTCCGCGTGGTGCTCCTGCGCCGCACGGACGAGGACTGGGCCCTGGTCACCTCCGCCCACCACATCGTCAGCGACTTCACCTCCCGCTGGCTGCTGGTGCGCGACGTCCTCGACGCCTACGAGGGCTTCGCGACCGGTCGCGAGCCGCGCTGGCGGCCCATCCCCGGCTCCTACGACGACCACACCACCGAGGAGCTGCGCTACACCGCCTCCGACGCCGGCCTGCGCGCCGCCGCACTGTGGAAGGAATCCGTCGGGCAGGCCCCCGCCGCCGAACTCCCCCTGGACCGCCCGCGCCCCGCGCTGCGCTCCTACCAGGGTGGGACCGTCGTCCGGGAACTGGCCGAGGACACCACCGTCGGCCTCGCCGGGGCGGCCGCCACGGCCGGGGTCACCCCGTTCGCGTACCTCCTCGCGGTCTTCCAGGCCCTCACCCACCGCTGGACCGGCCAGGACGCCTTCGTGCTCGGCGTGCCCGCCACCAGCCGCATGGGCCGGGCGCAGCGCGACGTCATCGGCTGCTTCCTCAACACCATGCCGGTCCGGGCCGACTTCACCGCCGGCTCCACCTTCCGCAGCGCCGCCGAGCAGGCCGGACAGCGGGTCATGGGCGGCATGGTCAACGTCCGCTACCCGTGCGCGCTGGCCTTCCCCCGGGCCACGGTGTTCCGTACCGCCCTGTTCCTGGTCCAGATGGACCGCATGGAGCCGCCGGTGCCGAACGTCGCGCCGGGCGCCGGCGAGGGCCCGTCGATCCCGTACGCCGGGCTGGACATCGCCCTGATCGACGTACCGCAGCAGGAGGGCCAGCTCGACCTGCTGCTGCGCATCGAGCAGACCCCGCAGGGCGTCACGGCCGTGTTCTCGTACGACACGGACGTGCTGGACCGCGAGACGGTCGCCCGCTTCGCCGACGGCTACGAGCGGATGCTCGCGGCGGCCGTCGCCGAGCCCGACACGGCCGTCGCCGACGTGGAACTGGCCGGCGAGGGGGAGCTGGCCGCGCTGCTGGCGCTGGGGTCCGGCGGCGGAGCCGACTTCGGCTCCTTCGACGCGGCCGACGACTTCGAGTCCTTCGAGAGCGCCTGGGAGTACCGGTGAGCCTGAAAGTGGCCGTGATCGGCGCCGGACTGGGCGGTCTGACCGCCGCGGCGGCCCTGTACGCCCGGGGTCTGGACGTCGAGGTGTACGAGCGGGGCGAGGCCCTGCGCGAACAGGGCGTCGGCATGCACCTGGGACCGAACGGCACCCGGCTGCTGGAACGCCTGGGGCTCGGACCGCGCCTCGCCGAGCTGGCGGTGCGCCCCGAGGCCCTGGAGGTCCGGGCCTTCCACAACGGCGCGAAGGTCGCGGAGCAGGAGATGGGGGAGGCCTGGGAGAGCCGCTTCCGGGCCCCCTACCTCACCGTCCACCGCGGTGACCTGCACCGCATGCTGGCCTCCCTGGTCCCGGACGATCGCGTCCACACCGGGCGGGAGCTGGTCCGCTTCGCGGAGGACGCCGACGGGGTGCTGCTGGAGTTCGCCGACGGCACCACCGCCCGGGCCGACGTCCTGATCGGCGCGGACGGCGTGCACTCGGCGGTGCGCCGCGCGGTCGCCGGCGAGGACGCCCCCGTCTACTCCGGCAACAGCGCGCTGCGCGGGCTCGTCGACGCCGCGGACGTGCCCGACCTGGACCCGACCCGGATGTACATGTTCGCGGGCCCCGCCGCCCGGGTGCTGTGCTACCCGGTCGACGGCGGGCGGCGGTTCACGTACGTGGCCGTCACCCCCTCCCCGGAGGGCGACGCCGAGTCGTGGACCTCCGCGGGCGACCGCGCCGACCTGGACGCCGTCCTCGCCGGCTGGGCCCCCGAGGTGCGGGCGCTGGTGGACGCGGCGGGCGAGGTGCGCCGCTGGGCCCTGTACGACCGGGCACCGCTGGAGCGCTGGAGCACGGCCCGCACGACCCTGCTCGGCGACGCCGCCCACCCGATGCTGCCGCACCACGGCCAGGGCGCGAACCAGGCCGTGGAGGACGCGGTCGCGCTCGCGGTGTGCCTGGCACGGGCGACGGAGGACGCCGAGGGGATCACCGCCGCGCTGGAGCGCTACGAGGCACTGCGCCGGCCGCACACCACCCGGGTGCAGCTCGGCTCCCGCGAGGGCGCCCGCCCGGCCCCGCCGCGGGGCGACGCCCGCCCCGGCGGGGTGGCCGCCGCGGCCGAGGACGTCACCTGGATCCTCGACCACGACGTCGAGGCGGCCCTGGAGGCGGCCCCGGAGGAGGACGCCCCCGGGGCCGAACCCGCCACCGTCGCGGCGCTCGCCGCCTGACCCGCCCGCCCACGGGCCCCCGACGCCATCCGGCGTCGGGGGCCCGTTCGCGTGCCGGGACGTATATGCGCTCGATAGGGCATCGATAGCGCCCTCTTCAAGGATGGGCGACACCTGACCACGCGAAGGGAACAGCGATGAGCGAACAGCAGACCGACCAGGCGCCGGAGACGGCGTACCGCGTCGTCCTCAACGACGAGGAGCAGTACTCGATCTGGTGGGCGGACCGCGAACTGCCCGCCGGTTGGAACGCCGAGGGCTTCGAGGGCACCCGCGAGGAGTGCCTCGCCAGGATCACCGAGCTGTGGACCGACCTGCGCCCCGCGAGCCTGCGCCGTCGGATGGCCGCCGGTACCGCCGCCTGACCATCCGGACGTTCGGGCGATCCCGGGCCCCAGGGCCCCGGGACGCGGCCGACGCCACCACGATCCCGATGAAGGAGAGAACGTGAACGACCGTACGCAGTCGGGATCCGCCCCCGGCCGTCTGCTGCTGCCCGCCCTGTTCAGGGCCCAGGCCGCCCGCAGCCCCGAGGCGCCGGCCGTGCTCGCCGCCGACGGCGCGGGCCTGACCTACGCCGCCCTGGAGCGGCTCGCCGTCCGGCACGCCGCGGCGCTGCGCGCGGCCGGGGTGGCCCCGGGCGACTTCGTCGGGGTGTGCCTGCCGCGCGGTCCCGAGCTGGTGGCCGCGCTGCTCGGCGTCTGGTTCGCGGGCGGGGCCTACGTACCGCTCGACCCGACCTATCCGCGGGCCCGGCTCGCCCTGGTCCTGGAGGACTCCGGCGCGCGGGTCGTGCTCACCGGCCCCGGCGCCGCCGACCGCCTGCCCGGCTCGGTGACCCCGCTGGACGTCACCACCCCGGACGGCACCGCCGCGGTCACCGCCGAGGACGCCGCCGCCTTCCCCGTGGCGCCCGACCCGGCCCGACCCGCGTACATCCTGCACACCTCCGGCTCCACCGGCCGCCCCAAGGGCGTCGTCGTGCCCCACGCCGGCATCGCCAACCGGGTCCGTTGGCTGGCCCACCGTCACAAGCTGGGCCCCGCCGACCGGTTCCTCCTCAAGACCACCATCGGCTTCGACGCCGCCGGCCTGGAACTGTTCTCGCCGCTGATCAGCGGGGGAGCGGTGGCCATCGCCCCGCAGGACGCCGAACGCGACCCCGCCGCCCTGCTGCGCGCCGTCGCCGACCACGGCGTCACCGTCCTCCAGGGCGTCCCCTCCGTCTACCGGCGGCTCGTCGAGCAGTCCGGCCGGGAGAGCGCCGAGGCCCTCCGGCTGATCTTCAGCGCCGGTGAGCCGCTGCACGCCGAACTCTGCCGCGCCCTGGCCGAACTCGCGCCGCGCGCCGAGATCTGGAACACGTACGGGCCCACCGAGGCCTCCGTCGACATCACCGAGCACCGCTGGGACCCGGCGCAGGAGACCGGCGCCGTCCCCATCGGCCGCCCCATCGCCCACATGCGGACCCTCGTCCTCGACCCGGCCGGCCGGCCCGTGCCCGTCGGCGTCCCCGGCGAACTGCACGCCGGCGGGGTCGGTCTGGCCCTCGGCTACCAGGGCCGTCCCGACCAGACCGCCGAGCGCTTCGTGCCCGACCCCTACGGTCCGCCCGGCGAGCGGCTCTACCGCACCGGCGACCGGGTCCGCTGGCTGGCCGACGGCACCCTGGAGTACCTCGGCCGCCTCGACCACCAGGTCAAGGTCAACGGCGTCCGCATCGAGACCGGCGAGGTCGAGGCCGCGCTCGCCGCCCACCCGTGGGTGCGCGCGGCCGTCGCCGCCGCCGTTCCCGACGGCTCCGGCGGACACCGTCTCGTCGCCTGGGTCCAGTCCCGCGGCGAACACCTGCGCCCCGAGGAGCTGCGCACCTTCCTGCGCCGGTCCCTGCCCGACCCGCTGATCCCGTCCGTGTACGTGCCCGTCGCCGAGTTCCCGCTCACCGCGAACGGCAAGATCGACCGTTCGGCGCTGCCCGACCCGGTCGCCGCGGCCGCCGCCGCCGAGAGCGCGCACGTCCCCGTGCGCACCGCCGCGGAGCGGGTCGTCGCCGAACAGTGGGCCGCCCTCCTCGACATCCCCGCCGCGCGGATCGGCGCCGGCAACGACTTCTTCCAGCTCGGCGGGGCCTCCCTGCTCCTGAGCCGGCTCGCCCAGGCCCTGACCGAGGCCTCCGGCGTCCGGGTGCCGCTGCGGGCGCTGTTCACCGCCACCACCGTCGAGGCCCAGGCCGCGCTGCTCGCCGAGTACCCCGGCGCGCCCGGCGCGCAGGGTACGGACGGCCCGGGGGAGAGCGCCGCCGAGGCCGGCGTGCGACCGGTGCCGCGCACCGCCGAGGGCCTGCCGCTGTCGCCCGGCCAGCAGGGCCTGTGGCTGATGGACCGGATGCGGCCCGGCAGCGCCGAGTGGAACGCGCCGGTCTTCATCACCCTGCCCCCCGGC
Organism: Streptomyces sp. NPDC048606; assembly: GCF_040650855.1. Taxonomy (NCBI): domain Bacteria; kingdom Bacillati; phylum Actinomycetota; class Actinomycetes; order Kitasatosporales; family Streptomycetaceae; genus Streptomyces; species Streptomyces sp. NPDC048606. The sequence goes on from NZ_JBEZIB010000001.1 coordinate 217,194, forward strand.
TACGCCGACGAGACCGTCGCCGCGGCCCTGACCGCCCTCGCCGAGCGCCACGAGATCCTGCGCACCCGCTACGCCCTGCGCGGCACCGAGCCCGTCCAGATCGCCGACGCCGACGCCCGCGTCGAACTGCGCACCACCCGCGCACGGACCGCCGCCGCGCGCAACGCCCTCATCGAGGACGAGTTCGGCCGCCCCTTCGACCTGGAGAACGGTCCCGTCTGGCGGGCCCTGAGCGTGCGCGGCGACGACAGCCTGCACCTGGTGCTGTCCATCCACCACATCGCCTGCGACGGCTGGTCCTCGGTGGTCCTGGAACGCGACCTGCTCGCCCTCGCCGAGGCCGCGCACCGCGGCACGCGCGCCGAACTGCCCGCGCTGCCCGTCCAGTACGCCGACCACGCCGTCCACCAGCGCCGCCGACTGGCGGGTTCCGCCGCGGCCGAGGAGAGCGCCCACTGGAAGGAGGCCCTCGACGGGATCCTGCCGGTCGACCTGCCCGCCGACCGGCCCCGCCCGGCCGTCCGCGACGGCGTCGGCGCCGCCCACGTCTTCACCGTCCCCGCCCCCCTCGCCGAACGGGCCGCCGCCCTCGGCCGCGGCCACGGAGCCACCCTCCAGCAGACGCTGCTGACCGTGTTCTCCACCCTCGTGGCCCGCCTCACCGGCCAGTGGGACGTGCCCGTCGGCGTGCCCGTCGCCGGCCGCGAACGGCCCGAGGTCGCCGACGTCGTCGGCTTCTTCCTCAACACGCTCGTCATGCGCTGCGACGCCCCGGCCGACGCCCCCTTCACCGAGGCCCTGGTCCGCGTCCGGGACACCGCGCGCGGCGCCTTCGCCCACCAGGACCTGCCCTTCGACCGGCTCGTCGCCGAACTGGACGAGGCCCGCGACCCGGCCCGCACCCCGCTCTACCAGGTCATGTTCGACCTGCACGAGGAGGGCCGCACCGGCACCGCCACCGCCGAGGGCGACATCGAGGCCTTCCGGGGCGCCTGGCGCAGCGCCCGCACCGACCTCACGTTCGTCCTCCAGCGGCAGGGCGACGGCTCGCTCCTCGGCCTCGTCGAGTACGCCACCTCCCTCTTCGACCCCGCCACCGTCGAACGGTTCGCGGACGGCTGGGTCCGGCTGCTGGAGTCCTTCGTCGACGCGCCGGGCACCCGCCTCGACCGGGCGTCGATGCTGCCCGACGCCCTGCGCCGAGAACTCCTCGCGCTCGGCCCCGGCGCCCCCGAGCCCGGCGCGTCCGGCGCGTCCGACGACACCGTGCACACCGCGGTCGAGGCCGTCGCCCGTACCTCCCCGGACGAGATCGCCGTCGTCTGCGGAGCGGAGCGGTGGACCTACGGCCGCCTGGAGCGCCGCGCCGAGGCCTTCGCCCGGCGGATGCGGGAGCTGGGCGCGGGCCCGGAGACCACCGTCGCCGTCCTGCTCGGCCGCACCCCCGACCTGATCGCCGCCTACCTCGGCGTCTGGAAGACCGGCGCCGCCTACGTGCCGCTCGACCCGGCGGCCCCCGACGAGCGGCTCGGCTACGTCCTCGACGACTCCCGCGCCGGGCTGCTCGTCTCCGACCTGGCCGGCGCCGCCCGGCTGCGCGGCCGGCACGACGGCCCCTGGCTCGCCGCGGACACCGACGAGCGACTGGCCGCCTTCGACGCCGGGCACGACGTCCCGGGCGCCGGGCACGACGCGGGGAACCGGGTCACGGACGCCCCCACGGGCGGCGCGGCGCTCGTCGCCGCACCCGGTGCCACCGCCCTCGCCGCGTGCAGCGACCCGGCCCTGACCGCCGACGGCCTCGCCGCCCGGTCCGCGGCCGACACCGGCCCGGCCGGGGAGCGTCCCCGCGAGCGGGCCGACTCCGCCCGCCTCGCCTACATCATGTACACCTCCGGCTCCACCGGCCGCCCCAAGGGCGTCGCCGTCGAACACCGCACCCTGCTCGCCATGCTGCGCGCCTCGCAGGCCCACCTCGACTTCGGTCAGGGCCCCGACGACGCCTGGCTGGCCCTCGCCCAGCCCACCTTCGACATCTCCTGCACCGAACTGTTCATGCCGCTCGTCGCGGGCGGCCGGGTCGTCCTGGCCCGGGAGCAGGACCTCGCCGACCACGCCGCGCAACTGCGGCTCATCGAGGAGCACGGCGTCAGCCACCTCCAGGTCGCCCCGCCGCACTGGCAGATGCTCATCGACGCGGGCCTGGGCCGGCGCCCCCTCGTCGGCCAGACCGGGGGAGAGCCCTGCCCGCCCGCCCTGGCCCGCGAGCTGTCCCGCCGCCTGCTGCGCTTCGTCAACGAGTACGGACTCACCGAGACCACCATCGCCGCCACCCGCTGGGACGCCGACGACGACGCCACGTCCGTCCCCGTCGGCCGCGCCTACCCGCACGTGACCGCCCGCGTCCTCGACGCGTACCTGGAGCCCGTCCCGTACGGGGTCACCGGCGAGCTGTGCATCGGCGGCGAGGGACTGGCCCGCGGCTACCAGGGCCGCCCCGACCTGACGGCCGCCACCTTCGTGCCCGACCCGTACGGGGCGCCCGGCTCCCGCCTCTACCGCTCCGGCGACCGCGCCCGGATGCTGCCCGACGGCACCCTGGAGTTCGCCGGCCGCGCCGACGGCCAGGCCAAGATCCGCGGCCGCCGGGTGGAGACCGGAGAGGTGCAGGGCGTCCTCGCCGAACACCCCGGCGTCGCGCAGTGCGCCGTCGTCGTCCACGGCAGCGGCTCCACCGCCGCGCTCATCGGTTACTGGGTCCCGCGCGACGACAACCCGCCCGGCGACGCGGCCCTGCTCGACCACTGCGCCCGCCGCCTGCCGGACTACATGGTCCCCGCGCTGCTGGTGCCGGTCCCCGAGATCCCGCTCACCCGCCACAACAAGGTGGACACCAAGGCGCTGCCCGCCCCCGACCTGACCGCGGCCCTCGCCGACGAGCCCCACATCGCCCCCGAGGGGCCGGTCGAGGAGATCGTCGCCGAGATCTGGGCCGAGGTCCTCGCCGGGGAGGACGGCACCACCCGCCGGATCGGCGCCCGCCAGGGCTTCTTCCGGATCGGCGGCAACTCCGTCCTCGCCGCCCGGGTCATCGCCCGCCTCCAGGAGGAGTTCGACGTCGAGCTGCCGCTGCGCGCCGTCTTCGAACACCCCACCGTCGCCGGCCTCGCCGCCGCCGTCGAAGAGGCCGTACGCATCGAGATCGAAACCCTCGACCACGCCGAACTCGCCATCGCCCACAGGGAGTACCAGCCGTGACCGCACCCACCGCACCCACGCAGGAAGAGCTGCGGGCGGAACTGCTGCGCAGACGGCTCGCCGGCCGCGCGGGCCGCGGCGCGGGCCGCGCCCCCGCCCGTACCGGCATCCCGCGCGTCGACCGCACGACCCCGCCGGCGCTCTCCGCCGGCCAGCGCCAGCTGTGGTTCCTGCACCAGCTCGACCCGGACAGCCCCGAGTACCTGCTGCCGCTCGCGTACCGGCTGCGCGGGGACCTCGACGAGCGCGCCCTGCGCCGCTCCTTCGACGCCCTCGCCGCCCGCCACGAGATCCTGCGCACCCGCTACGTCCTCGACGGCGACGAGCCCCGCCAGCTCATCGACCCGGCCGGCCCCGTCGACTACGCGGTCGCCGAGGTCACCGGGGTCGCCGAGGCCGACCGCGACGCCGCCGCCACCGCCTTCGCCCAGGCCCGCGCCGGCGAGGTGTTCGACCTGGCGACCCAGGCACCGCTGCGCGTGCGCCTGCTGCGCCTGGCCGCCGACGACCACGTCCTGGTCGTCGTCATGCACCACATCGCCTGCGACGCCCTGACCCGGCCGCTGCTCCTCGCCGACCTGGCCGCCTGCTACCGGGCCGCCGGCGCCGTCAGCGGCCCGCTGGAAGGCGTCCTGCCCGAGCCCCCCGTCCAGTACGCCGACTACGCGGCCTGGCTCAACGCCCGCCAGAGCGGCCCCGCCGCCGAGGCGGCCCTCGACTGGTGGCGCGGCCGGCTCGCCGGAGTCGAACCGCTCGGCCTGCCCACCGACCGCCCGCGCCCCTCGGTGCGCGGCTGGGGCGGCGCCGTCGCCGAGTTCGACGTGCCCGCCGCCGACGCCGTGCGGCTGCGCTCCCTCGCCGAACGCGAGGGCGCCACCCTCTTCATGGTCCTGCTCAGCGCCTACCAGGCACTGCTGGGCCGCTACACCGGCAAGCAGGACGTCGCCGTCGGCACCGCCGTCTCCGGACGCACCCGCCCCGAGCTGCGCCAGATGGCCGGCTACGCCTACAACAGCCTCGTCCTGCGCGGCCGTTGGCAGGGCGACCCGGGCTTCCGGGAACTGCTCGCCGGCAACCGCGCCGGCGTCCTGGACGCCTTCGACCACCAGGACACCCCCTTCGACCGGATCGCCGACGAGCTCGAACCCCAGCGCGACCTGTCGACCACCCCGCTCTTCCAGGTGATGTTCGACCTGGCCTCCGGCCAGGGCTCCGACACCCCAGACCTGCCCGGCCTCACCGTCGGCCCGGTCGCCGCCCAGGGCCGCATCGCCCGCTTCGACCTCACCATGCACCTCGCGGAGCGCCCCGACGGCTCCCTGCACGGAGCCCTGGAGTACGCCACCGACCTGTTCGAGGCCACCACCGCCGAGCGGATCACCGGCCACTACGCGGCCCTGCTCACGGCCGTCGCCGACGCCCCGGACGCCCCGCTGTCCACCCTGGACTTCCTCGGCGACGCCGAACGCGCCCTGCTGCTCGACGGCCCCGCCGAACCGGTCGGCGCCCCCGTGGACGCCACCGCCCTGCGGCCCGTCTTCGAGACCATCGCCGAACGCGTCGCCGAGACCCCGGACGCCGTCGCCGTCCGGCACGCCGACGGCGACCTCACCTACGCCGCGCTCGACGCCCGCGCCGACCGCTTCGCACGCCGCCTGCTCCAGCTCGGCGTCCGCCCCGACGAGACCGTCGGCGTCCTCCTCGACCGCGGCCCCGACCTCGTCGCCGCCCTCCTCGGCATCTGGCGCGCCGCCGCCGCCTACGTGCCGATCGACCCGGGCTACCCCGACGAGCGCATCGCGTTCATGCTCGGCGACACCGGCACCCGCCTCGTCGTCACCCAGGCCCGGCACGCCGACCGTTTCGAGGACGCCGAACTCGTCGTCGTCGACGACCCGGCCGAGCGGACCGCCCTGGCCACCGCCGAAGCCGAACTCCCCATCGCCTCCGACCTCGACCGGCTCGCCTACGTCATCTACACCTCCGGCTCCACCGGCCGCCCCAAGGGCGTCCTCATCGGCCACCGGGGCCTGGCCAACTACCTCACCTGGACCGTCGGCGCGTACGCCTCGGCCGGCACCGGCGGCGCCCCGCTGTTCTCCTCCGTCGCCTTCGACCTCGGCGTGCCCGACCTGTACGCCCCGCTGATGACGGGGCAGGCCGTCCACCTCCTGCCGCAGGACTTCGACACCGCCGACCTCGGCACCCTGCTCGCCGCGGGGGGACCGTACGCCTTCATCAAGCTCACCCCCGGCCACCTCGACCTGCTCTCCCAGCAGCTCACCGACGAGCAGGCCCGCGACCTGGCCGGACTGGTCATCGCCGCCGGCGACTCCTTCACCCACCGCCTCGCCGAGCGCTGGGCGGCCGCGGCCGGCCCCGACGGGACCCGCCTGGCCGCCGAATACGGCCCCACCGAGATCACCGTCGGCAACTCGGCCCACTTCCTCACCGCCGACGGCACCTGCGACGGCCCCGTCACCACCGAACTCGTCTCCATCGGCCGGGCCATCCCGAACACCACCATGTACGTCCTCGACGAGCGACTGCGCCCGCTGCCCCTCGGGGTCCCCGGCGAGGTGTGGATCGGCGGCACCGGCCTGGCCCGCGGCTACGCCGGGCGCCCCGACCTGACCGCCGAACGCTTCCTGCCCGACCCCTACGGCGCCCCCGGCGCCCGGATCTACCGCACCGGCGACCTCGCCCGGGTGCTGCCCGACGGCACCCTGGACTTCGTCGCCCGCATCGACCACCAGGTCAAACTGCGCGGCTACCGCATCGAACTCGGCGAGATCGAGTCCGCCCTCACCGCGCTGCCCGCCGTCGAGGAGGCCGTCGCCCTCGTCCGCGAGGACACCCCGGGAGACAAGCAGCTCGTCGCCTACGTCGTCCCCGCGCCCGGCGCCGCCGAGGGCGCGCTCGCCCCCGCCGCCCTGCGCGACGCGCTCGGCGAGGCCCTGCCCGCCTACATGGTCCCCTCCGCCTACCTCGCCCTCGACGCCCTCCCGCTCACCGCCAACGGCAAGCTCGACCGCCGCGCCCTGCCCGCCCCCGGCCGCGAGGCCACCACCGTCGGCGAACACGTCGAGGCCCGCGACGACGCCGAGGCCTCCATCGCCGCCGTGTGGGCGAAGGTCCTCGGCCTGGAGACGGTCGGCGTCCACGACAACTACTTCGACCTCGGCGGGGACTCCATCCGCGCCGTCACCCTCGTCGGCGCGCTGCGCGAGGCCGGCTGGGAGACCACCGTCCGCGACGTCTTCGAACACCGCACCGTCGCCCGGCTCCGCGAGGCCCTCGCCGACCAGGTCGGCGACGGCGCCGCCGAGCGCACCGACGGACCCGTCGCCCCCTTCGCCCTCATCTGCGAGGAGGACCGCGCCGGCCTGCCCGCCGACGTCACCGACGCCTACCCGGTCTCCCGCATCCAGGCGGGCATGCTCGTCGAGATGCACGGCCGCAGCGGCGAGAACCGCTACCACAACATCACCTCCTTCCGGATCCGCGACGAACTCCCCTTCGACCCCGCCGCCTTCCAGCGGGCCGCCGACCTGATCGTCGAGCGCCACGAGGTCATGCGGACCTCGTTCGCCCTCTCCGGCCACAGCGAGCCCCTCCAACTGGTCCACGCCGTCGACACCGTGTCGATGCCCTGCCTCTTCGAGGACCTGCGACACCTGCCGCGCGAGGACCGCGAGGGAGCCCTGTGGTCCTTCGCCGACCGCGACCGCGAGGACCTCTTCGACCTGGCCGTCGCCCCCCTCATGCGGATGGCCGTCCACCTCGTCGACGACGAGAGCTGGTGGCTGTCCATCACCGAATGCCACCCCGTCATCGAGGGCTGGAGCTACCACTCCCAGCTCATGGAGCTGCTCCGCGCCTACCGGGCGATCCGCACCGGCGGCGAACCCGACCCGGCCCCGCCGGTCCCGGCCGTCCGCTACGCCGACTTCATCGCCGGCGAGCTGCGCTCCCTGGAGTCCTCCGAGGACCGCGACTACTGGCGCGAACTGGTCGACGGGCACGAGAAGTTCACCATCCCGACCGGCTGGGCCGGCGACGGCTCCGCCGCCGACGAGCGCTACCGCATGGACATCGGGCTCGGCGAGATCGAGCCCGGCCTGCGCGCCCTCGCCTCGGCCGCGCAGGTCCCGTACAAGAGCGTCCTGCACGCGGCGCACAGCAAGGTCCTGTCGCTGCTCACCCGCTCCGGGGCCTTCCGCGGCGGCATGGTCGCCGACGCCCGCCCCGAGGAGGCCGGCGCCGAACGCGTCTCCGGCATGTACCTCAACTCGGTGCCCTTCCCCTACCGCAAGGGCGCCGCGACCTGGGGCGAACTGGCCCAGGAGGTCTTCGCCCGCGAGGTCGAACTGTGGCCGCACCGCCGCTACCCGATGCCCGCCATGCGCGCGAGCGGCGGCGAGAGCCACCTCATCGACGTGCTCTTCCACTACCTGGACTTCCACCAGGTCGACGTGGAGCTCATCGACATCATGGCCAGCCGCGACGACAGCCCCAACGAGTTCCCGCTCGTCGTCGGCACCCCGGTGCGCGGGCACCTCTCCCTCGCCTCCCGCACCCGGACCCTCGCCAAGCCCCACGCCGAACGCCTCGCCGCCCTCTACAAGGCCGTGCTCACCGACATGGCCCGCACCGGGGCCGACGGCGACGCCACCACCGGATTCCCCACCGCCCAGGAGCACTACCGCCTCACCGCCCCCGCCCTGCCCCACCCCGACACCCCCGTCGACACGCTCGCCGGCTTCGAGGCACAGGCCGCCCGCACCCCCTGGGCCACCGCCCTGACCGGCGAGGGCACCGGAGCCTCCGGCACCTCGTACGCCGCGCTCGACGCGCGGGCCAACCGGATCGCCCGCCGGCTGCGCGCCCTCGGCGCCGGCCCCGAGACCCGGATCGCCGTCCTCCTCGACCGCGGACCCGAACTCGTCGCCGCCCTGCTCGGCGTGTGGAAGGCCGGCGCCGCCCAGGTGCCCGTCGACCCCTGCACCCCGACCGCCCGCCTCGCCGCCCTCGGCTTCGAGCTGGCGCTCACGCAGGACGCGTACGCCGACCGCTTCGCCGGACACACCCCGCCCGGGCGCGTCCTCGCCGTCGAGACGATCGGCGACGAGGGCGACGAGGGCCACGAGAGCCCCCCGGTCCCGGCCCCGGACCCCGACCGGCTCGCGTACGTCCTGCACACCTCCGGCTCCACCGGCACCCCCAAGGGCGTCGAGATCACCCACCGCTCCCTGGCCCACTACCTCGACTGGGCGGTGCGCGCCTACGCCGAGGCCGGCTCCGGCGGCGCCCCCTGGTTCACCTCCGTCGGCTTCGACCTGGGCATGCCCGCCCTGTACGCGCCGCTGCTGACGGGACAGCCCGTCCGGCTGCTCCCGCAGGACTGGCAGCCGCAGGAGCTCGGACCGCTGCTGATGGCCGGCGCCCCGTACGCCTTCGTCGGCCTCACCCCCGGCCACCTGCGACTCCTGGAGGCCCAGCTCGACGACGGCGAACTCGGCGGCCTCGCCGGCATCGCCGTCTGCGCCGGCGACTCCTACCCCACCGCGCAGGCCGAACGGGTCACCGCCCGCATCGCCGCCGGCGGCGGCCGGATGCTCCTCGGCGCCGAGTACGGACCCACCGAGGCCACCGTCGCCGCCACCTTCGGGCACGTACGGCCCAACTCCCGACGCACCCTCGTGCCGCTCGGCTCGAACCTGCCCGGAGTCCTCCTGCGCATCCTCGACGACCGGCTGCGCCCGGTACCGGACGGGATCACCGGCGAGCTGTGGCTCGGCGGCGAGGGCCTGGCCCGCGGCTACGCCGGGGCGCCCGCCCTGACCGCCGCCGCGTTCCTGCCCGACCCGTACGGCCTGCCCGGCACCCGCCTCTACCGCACCGGCGACCTCGCCCGGATGCTGCCCGGCGGCGTCCTGGAGTTCACCGGCCGCGCCGACGAACAGGTCAAGGTCCGCGGCCACCGGGTCGAACCCGGCGAGGCGGAGGCGGCGCTCACCGCCGACCCGGCCGTCCGCGAGGCGCTCGTCACGCCCGTGGACGCGGCCGACGGCGGCAAGCGGCTCGCCGCCTGGGTGGTGCCCGCCGACGGATGCTCCGTCGAGGTGCCGGCCCTGCGCGAACGACTGCGTGCCGTACTGCCCGCCGCGGCCATCCCCGCCGCCGTCACCGTCGTCGCCCACCTGCCGCTCACCGCGAACGGCAAGCGCGACAAGGCCGCCCTCGCCTCCCGCGAGGCGACCGCGACCCCGCTCCCGTACACCGCCCCGCGCACCGACCTGGAGAAGGTGCTCGCCGAGGTCTGGGCCGAGGTCCTCGGCCTCGAACAGGTCGGCGTCCACGACGACTTCCGCGACCTCGGCGGCGACTCGCTGCTGGTGGCCCCGCTGCTCGTCACCGCCCGCCGGCACGGCCTGACCCTCGACCTCGCCACCGCCCTGCGCAACCACACCGTGGCCCGGACCGCCGCGGCGATCGAAGCCACCGCGCCCCGAGCCGGCGCAGACCACCCCGAGAAGGGCTGACCCGATGGACCAGCACACCACCGCACGGCCGGGCCGACGTCCCGCCCGCCACCTGATCTCCATCGACGACCTCACCGACCGGGACCTGCGCCGCATCGTCGCCCGCGGCGCCGAGTTCTCGGCGGGCACCGTCACCCACTCCCACGCCCTGGACGGGCTCGTCGCCGGCGTCTACTTCGCCAAGACCTCCACCCGCACCCGCACCGCCTTCTCCTCCGGCGCCCTGCGCGTCGGCGCGAGGATCGTCGCCTACGGCCCCGGCGACCTCCAGCTGAACACCGGCGAGTCCGTCGAGGACACCGGCCGGGTGCTCTCCGGGATGCTCGACGTGCTCGTCGCCCGCACCGCCGGCCCCGAGGCCGAACTGCGCGGCTGGGCCGCCCAGGACCGGATGGCCGTCGTCAACGCGATGAGCGCCGAGGAGCACCCCACCCAGGCCCTCACCGACCTGACCACCCTGCTGCGCCACTTCGGCCGCGTCGAGGGGCTGCGCATCCTGTACGTCGGCGAGGGCAACAACACCGCCGCCGCCCTCGCCCTGGCCCTGACCCGCTACGCGGGCGTCCACTTCGAGCTGCGCACCCCGCCCGGCTACGGGCTGCTCCCCTCCGTCGCCGACCGGGCCCGGGCCCGGGCCGAGCGCAGCGGCGCCGTCCTCGTGGAGCGCCACGACATGGACGCGCTGCCCGAGGGCTTCGACGTGGTCTACACGACCCGCTGGCAGACCACGGGCACCGAGAAGCCGGACGCGAACTGGCGGGAGATCTTCGCCCCGTTCCAGGTCACCTCCGCCCTGTGGGACACGAGCCCGGACGCCGTCTTCATGCACGACCTGCCCGCCCACCGGGGCGAGGAGGTCACCGCCGAGGTGCTGGACGGGCCCCGGAGCATCGCCTTCGCCCAGGCCACCAACAAGATGCACAGCGCCATGGCCGTGCTGGAGTACACCCACTCCGACCCGCACGACGACGCCGACCCGGCGGCCGCCCCGTCGGCCGAACTCCCGGCCGACGACGCCGACGACGCCGCCGCCCCGCGCCTCGTGTCGGCCGCGCGGTGACCCCGCCGCCGAAGACCGTGACGGACCCGGCCGTCCTGCCCTGGAGCCTCGCCGAGGACGGCGCGGCCCCCGAGCGGGCGACCGACGGAGCGCCGGTCGCGCCGGCGGTCCCCGCCGCCCGTACCGAGGACCGGGCCGAGGACCGGACCGCGCTCGCGGCGCCGGTCGGGACCGACGCGCAACCCGACCCCGGGGCCGCCGACGGGCCCGTACCGCTGCGCCGCAACCGCGACTTCGGCCTGCTGTGGGGCGGCGCCGGACTGTCGCTGCTCGCCGGCCGGGCCACCGCCGTCGCCTACCCCCTCACCGTCCTGTGGTTCACCGGCTCGCCGGGCGACGCCGGCCTGGTCGGCACCGCTCTGCTCCTGCCGCAGCTCCTCGTCCAGCTCCCCGGCGGCGCCCTCGTCGACCGCTGGGACCGGCGCCGGATCATGCTCTTCTCCGGCCTCGGTCAGGCGCTCGTCGCCGGAGCCGTCGCCGCCCTCCTGCTCAGCGGCCACGTCTGGCTGTGGGCGCTGCTCGCCGCCGCCTTCGTCGAGGGCACCCTCGGCGTCCTGCACCAACTGGCGGAGCGGGCGGCGGTGCCGGCCGTGGTCCCGGTGGAGCAACTGCCGGCCGCCCTCACCGGCAACGAGGCCCGCACCCGCGGCGCGGCCATCGCCGGGCAGCCGCTCGGCAGCGGCCTGGTCGCCCTGGGCGCCTCCTTCCCGTACGTCGCGGCCCTCGTCGGACAACTCGCCTCCGTGGCACTGCTGTTCGGCGTCAAGGGCAAGCTCCAGGCGGAACGCACCGGACCGCGCGCCGATCTGCGGCAGGAGGTCAGGGAAGGCCTCGTGTGGATGTGGCGCCAGCACTTCCTGCGGGCCGTCATGGCCGCCGTCGCCGTCTCCAACGTCCTCTTCCAGGGCCTCAACCTCGCGGTCATGACGGGCATCCAGGAGAACCACGGATCGCAGTTCCAGATCGGCGTGGTCCTCTCCCTCAGCGGGGCCGGCGGGCTCGTCGGCGCCATCAGCGGAGGCTGGTGGGCCACCCGCTTCCCCCTGCGGACCCTGGTCCTCGGCGGCCTCCTCGTGTGGACCGCCCTCATGGTCCCCGTCGCCTTCCTGCGCGACCCGTACGCCCTCGGCGCGCTCTTCGCCGCCAGCGGCTACGTCGGAGGCGTGTTCAACGTCGCCGGCGGGGTGTTCATGGTCCGCGTCGCCCCCGACCGGATGCGGGGGAGGGCCAACTCCCTCGCCATGCTGGTCGGTTCCGGCGCCATGGCCGCCGGCCCCGTGGCCGCCGGCTTCGCCCTGGAGGCGTTCGGCCCCACCCGCACCGTCCTCGGCCTGAGCGCCGCCATGGGCCTCACCGCGCTCGTCGCGCTGCTCTCGCCCGCGCTGCGCCGCAACCCGCTCGACGAGAAGGCCGTCAAGCCCGCGAAGGCCTCCTGAAAGCCCGTCCGGGCCCCGCCTGTGACCTGCGGAAACGCGATATAGGGCAGGTATGGCGGGGCCCGGGAGAGTACAGCCATCGCACCACCGACGATCCCCCCCCCGCATCCGCGACAGACTCCAAAGGAGCACGACAATGCCGCTCAACTCCATGGACCGCAGGACCGTCCTGCGGACCGCCCTGGGCGCGGCGGGCGCCGCGGCCGCGGTCTCGCTCGTGGGAGCCGCTCCCGCCGCCGCCCACGGCAACCGCCGCCCGCAGCTTCCCAAGGTCGAGGGCATGGTCGGAGACCGCTGGGCGAACGAGTTCTGGTACGAGTACGACGAGCGCTTCTACTACACCCCGACCCCGGAGCTCTCCGCGGCCGTCGGCGCCATCACCGGCCAGTTCGGCGGCTTCACCAAGTCCTACGACGCCTGGGTCGCCACCCGCCAGGGCGGCCGCTACCCGCGCAGCTGGGTCGAGCTCATCAAGCCGTACCGCAAGGAGTTCCAGCTCCTGTCCCGCGCCCAGAAGGAGGTCTACGAGCAGTTCTACGGCCGTGACCCCCGGGGGCTGATCTTCGCGTTCCAGGAGTTCGGCCAGGGCACCCTGTTCGACCCGCGCCGCCCGGCCGGCAACAAGGTCCACATGATGAACTACACGCCGCCGAACCCGACCCACGCCTACCACCGCTGGCACCCCTTCCTCCAGTCGTTCCAGCTCCTGGACATCGACAAGGCGTGGTGGTCGCACGTCAACCGGCTCGTCGGCGCGGCCTGGGAGCTCCAGTCCATCGGCAAGCCCGTGAACGACGCCAACGACAACAAGCACCTGCCGAAGCGCGTCGTCCACCAGGTCACCACCAAGTGGCTGCTGCGCTCCAACGACCGGGTCAACAAGGCGTTCGACGTCTTCCCCTACCCGGCCGACATGGGCAAGTAAGCCCGCTCCACCCCTCGTTCCACATGACTCAGGAGGATTGGCACACCATGCGAGACACGACCGGACCTTCTCCCCGAATCGGCGTCTGGATGGTCGGCGCGCGAGGCTCCGTCGCGACGGCCGCCGTCGCCGGCGCGGCGGCCATCGTCGCGGGTGCCGCCTCCCCCGTCGGGTGCGTCACCGAAACGCCCCCGTTCCGTGACGCACCCCTGCCGGCCCTCGCCGACCTGGTGTTCGGCGGCCACGACGTCGTCGACACCCCGCTGTCGGCGAGGGCCGGCCAACTCGCCGAGGCGGGCGTCCTGCCCCACTCGATCCTGGGGGCCCTGGACACCCCGCTCGCCGCGGCGGAACTGGAGATACGCGACGGCTCCCCCCGGGCCGGCGAGCCGCAGTCCGAGACCGCGGCCCGCCTCGCCGCGGACATGGCCGCCTTCCGCGACCGGCACGGCCTGGAACAGGTGGTCGTCGTCAACGTCTCCTCCACGGAGCCGCTGCCCGAGCCCGACCCCGCCTTCCTGAACCTGGCCGCCCTGGAGTCCGCGCTCGCCGACGGCTCCCTCACCCTGCCCGTCAGCTCCCTCTACGCCTACGCCGCCTTCACCGCCGGCTGCGCCTACGTCAACTTCACCCCCTCCGCCGGCGCCGCGCTGCCCGCCCTGGAGGAGCTCGCCCGACTGCGCCGCGTCCCCCACGCCGGCCGCGACGGAAAGACCGGCGAGACCCTGGTCAAGAGCGCCCTCGCGCCGATGTTCACCCAGCGGGCGCTGCGCCTGCGGTCCTGGTCGGGCACCAACCTCCTCGGCGGCGGCGACGGCGCGACCCTCGCCGACCCGGCGGCGGCCCGCTCCAAGACCGAGTCCAAGCAGCGCAGCCTGGAGGAGACCGTCGGCCACGCGGTCCAGGGCCAGACCCACATCGACAACGTCCCCGAGATGGGGGAGTGGAAGACCGCCTGGGACCACATCTCCTTCGAGGGCTTCCTCGGCGTGCGGATGACCATGCAGTTCACCTGGCAGGGCTGCGACTCCGCGCTGGCCGCCCCCCTGGTCCTCGACCTGGTGCGGCTGGCCGCCCTGGGCGCCCGCCGCGGCGAGAGCGGCGCGCTGCCAGCCCTCGGCTTCTTCTTCAAGGACCCGGCGGGCTCCGCCGAGCACAACCTCACCCTCCAGTACGAGGCCCTGACGGCCTGGGCGAACGCCGACCCGGTGCGGGCGGCCGGACGCGCCCACCCGCTGACGGGGGCCCGGCCGTGACCACCCTCCAGCCGGCCGGCGCGGCCGGGACGGTGGCCGGGGCCGGGAGCACCGCGCGGCCCGCCGCCGCGCCGGCGCCCGCCGCCGACGCGCCCCTGGTCCTGCCGCCCTTCCCCGGTCGGGCCTTCCACGCGCGGCGCGCCCTGCGCGCCCACGTCGAACTGGTCCGCGCGCCCGCCGCGATCACCGTCCCCGGCGACGTCCTCGCCGGAGCCCTGGCCGCCGGGCGCGGCACCGGGGCCCGCACCCTCGGCCTCGCCGCCTCCTCCGTCTGCCTGTACTGGGCGGGCATGGCCCTCAACGACTGGGCCGACCGCGAACTCGACGCGGTGGAACGCCCCGAACGCCCCCTGCCCTCCGGCCGGATCACCCCCCGCGCCGCCCTGGCGACCGCGGCCGGACTGACCGCGGCGGGCCTCGGCGTCGCCGCCCTCTCCGGCGGCCCCCGCACCGTCCTGCGCCGCACCCTGCCCCTGGCCGCCGCCGTGTGGGCCTACGACCTCGGCGCCAAGAACACCCCGCTCGGCCCCGCCGTGATGGCCGCCGCCCGCGCCCTGGACGTCCTCCACGGCACCGGCCCCGGACCGGCCCGCCCGGCCCTGGCGCCGGCCGCCGCCGTCGCCGCGCACACCCTGGGCCTGACCCGGCTCAGCCGACACGAGGTCGACGGCGCACCGCCCCGCGAGGCTGCCCTGGCGCTGGCCGCCTCCGCCGTCGCGGCGGCCGGCACGCTCCGCCGTACGACCGGAGCGGCCCAGGCGGCCGCGCTCGCCCTGTACGCCGGCAGCCACGCCCCCGAGCTGGTCCGCGTGCTGCGCGGACCCGGCGCCGCCCCCGAGGTGCGCCGGGCCGTCGGCGCCGGCATCCACGCCCTGCTCCCGCTCCAGGCGGCCCTGGCCGTCCGGGGCGGCGCCCCCCGCGTCGCCGTGCCGCTCGCCGCGGCCCTGCCCCTCGTACGCCGCCTCGCCCGGAAGGTGTCCTCGACGTGAGCGCCCCCCACGGCCCGGCGCCCCGCTTCTCCTACGGCACCAACGGCCTCGCCGACCACCGCCTGGGCGACGCCCTGCGGCTGCTCGCCGACCTCGGCTACGAGGGCGTCGCGCTGACCCTGGACCACCAGCACCTGGACCCGTACGCCCCCGGGCTCGCCGCCCGCGTCGACGAGGTCCGGCGCACCCTGGAGGCCACCGGTCTGGCCGTCGTCGTCGAGACGGGCGCCCGCTACCTCCTCGACCCGCGCCGCAAGCACCGGCCCACGCTGCTGTCCGCCGCGCCCGAGGGCCGCGAGCTGCGCCTGGACCTGCTGCGCCGGGCCGTCGACATCGGCGCCGAACTGGGCGCGGAGGCCGTCCACTTCTGGAGCGGCACCGCCGACGCGGACACCACCCGCGAGCAGGCCTGGCAGCGGCTGGTCGACGGCTGCGCCCGGCTCGTCGCGCACGCCGACGCGACCGGCGTCGACCTGGCCTTCGAACCCGAACCGGGCATGCTCGTCGCCGACCTGGCGGGATACCGCAGGCTCCTGGCCGACCTCGGCCGGCCCGAGCGGCTGCGGCTCACCCTGGACCTCGGACACTGCCAGTGCCTGGAACCCCATCCGGTCGCCCGGTGCGTGGAACTGGCCGCCGACCGCCTGGCCCACGTCCAGATCGAGGACATGCGCCGGGGCACCCACGAGCACCTGCCCTTCGGGGAGGGGGAGATCGACTTCCCGCCGGTGCTGGGCGCCCTCGCCGACACCGGCTACCGGGGCCTGGTCTCCGTAGAACTTCCCCGGCACAGCCACGCCGGGGCCAAGACCGCCGCCGACAGCATCGCCTTCCTGCGCGCCGCCGCCACGCACCCGCGGGCGCGCCGGTCGACGGCGACACCGTCCCCGGCGGACCGGTTCCCCCCGCTCCCCGGGCCGCCCGGCTCCCCGGAGCGCCACGCGTCGAAGAAGGAGGCCGTACCGGCATGACCGCTCCCACCCTCGCCCCGCCCGCCCCGTCGGCGCCCGCCACCGCGCCCGACCACGCCGACCGCGCCGACCACGCCGACCGCGCCGTCCACGACGCGCTGACCCTGCGCACGCTGGAGGAGTCCCTGCGCTCCGTCCTCGACCAGGAGCACCGGGTCCGGCTGACCGCCGCCGTCGCCGCCGTGGCCGCGGACGGCCCCGCCGCCCTCGACCGCCGCTTCCCGGCAGCCGGCCGCGAGTACGGCCGCGGCCCCCTGCCCGGCTGGGCCGACTGGGCCGTCGAGGACGCCGTACGCACCGTCCTGCTGCTGGCCCTCACCCGCCACGGCTCCGGCTCCGTCACCGGGGAGGCCCTCGCCCGCGAGGCCGCCGACCGCTACGCGCACGGCGACGCCGCCGAGCGCCGGGGCGTCCTGCGCGCGCTGCCGTTCCTGCCGATCGGCGACCGCGCCACGCACCTGACCGACGACGCCGTGCGCACCAACGACAACCGGCTCATCGCCGCCGCCCTGGGCCCCTACGCCCGCGCCCACCTCGACCAGTACCGCTGGCGCCAGGCCGTCCTCAAGTGCCTGTTCACCGGCATCCCCCTGGCCAAGGTGGCCGGACTGCACGAGCGCCGGGACGCCGAACTGGCCCGCATGGCCCACGGCTTCGCGGCCGAGCGACGGGCCGCCGACCGCACCGTACCGGCCGACCTGTGGGCCGTGGCCGCCCTCGACAACTGACCTTCCCCCCACCCCCCTACCGGAGCCCGACCATGCGCATCTTCGACCCGCACATCCACATGACGTCCCGCACCACGGACGACTACCGAGCGATGCACGCCGCCGGCGTCCGCGCGCTGGTCGAGCCCGCGTTCTGGCTGGGCCAGCCGCGCACCTCCCCCTCCAGCTTCACCGACTACTTCGACGCGCTCCTCGGCTGGGAGCCCTACCGGGCGGCGCAGTTCGGCATCAGCCACCACTGCACCATCGGCCTCAACCCGAAGGAGGCGAACGACCCGCGCTGCACGCCCGTCCTGGACCTGCTGCCGCGCTACCTCGCCAAGGACGGGGTCGTCGCCGTCGGCGAGATCGGCTACGACACCGTCACCGACGCCGAGGAGCACGCCTTCGCCGTCCAGCTCGGCCTCGCCGTCGAGTTCGCGCTGCCCGCCCTCGTGCACACCCCGCACCGGGACAAGGCGGGCGGCACCAGCCGCTCCCTGGCCGTCGTCCGCGAGTCGGGCATCGACCCCGGCTTCGTCGTCCTCGACCACCTCAACGAGGTCACCGTCCGCGAGGTCCACGACTCCGGCTGCTGGATGGGCTTCTCCATCTACCCCGACACCAAGATGACCCCCGAGCGGATGGTCGCCATCCTCAAGGAACACGGCACCGAGCGGATCCTCGTCAACTCCGCCGCCGACTGGGGCCACAGCGACCCGCTGCTCACCCGTGCCACCGGCGAGGCCATGCTCGCCGCCGGCTTCGACGAGGACGACGTGGACCGCGTGCTGTGGCGCAACCCCGTCACCTTCTACGCGCAGTCCGGCCGGCTCGGTCTCGACGGGTACACGGAGGAGCAGGTCGCCGGCCTCTACGCCGGCAACTCGATCGCCCGCGGCGGAAACTGATCAGGGAAAGAGGAACCGCCTGATGCGCTTCCGCCACGCGGACGGCACCGCCGTCCACCTCTCGTACTGCACCAACGTGCACCCCGCCGAAACCCTCGACGGGATCACCGCCCAGCTCTCGGCGTACGCCGAACCGGTGCGCCGGGCCACCGGCGCCCCCGTCATCGGCCTCGGCCTGTGGCTGCCGGTGGACGCGGCGTCGGCCCTCGCCGCCGACCCGGCCGCCGTCACCCGGCTGCGCCGCGAGCTGACCGTCCGCGGGCTGGAGACCGTCACCCTCAACGGGTTCCCGTACAAGGGCTTCCACGCTCCCGTCGTCAAACGGGCGGTGTACTACCCGGACTGGTCGGAGCCCGCGCGCCTGGACTACACGCTGAACCTGGCCCGGGTCCTGGCGGGGCTGCTGCCCGACGACGCCGCACGGGGCTCCGTGTCCACCCTGCCGCTGGCCTGGCGCACCGCCTGGTCGCGCACGCAGGCCGCGGCCGCGATGCGGCAGTTCGACGCGCTCGCCGCCGGACTGCGCCGAGTCGAGGCGGAGACGGGCCGCACGATCCGGGTCGCCGTCGAACCCGAGCCGGGCTGCGTGGCGGAGACCACCGAGCAGGCCGTCGAGGTGCTGGGGAACGTCGACCACGAACGCATCGGGCTGTGCCTCGACACGTGCCACCTCGCGGTGGCGCACGAGGACCCGGACACCGCCGTCGCCCGCCTGCTCACGGCCGGGCTCCAGGTGGTCAAGGTGCAGGCCTCCAGCGCCCTGGAGGCCGCCGACCCGAACGACCCCCGGGTGCGGGAGGCGCTGGCGGCCTTCGCCGAGCCGCGGTTCCTGCACCAGACCCGGGAGGCCGCGCCGAACGGGGGCGAGCTGCTCGGCTCCGACGACCTGGGGCCGGCCCTCGCCGGCGCCCTGCCCGGCGAGGCGCCCTGGCGGATCCACTACCACGTACCGCTGCACGAGGAGCCGGCCCCGCCGCTCGCCTCGACCTCGCCGGTGTTGCGCGACACGCTGCGGACGCTGTTCGGCGGTGCCCACGCCGTCACCGACCACATCGAGGTCGAGACCTACACCTGGTCGGTGCTGCCCGAGGAGGGCCGGCCGGTCGGCGGGGCCGGCCTGGCCCGGGGCATCGCCGCCGAACTGGACTGGACGGCGCGGGAGCTGACCGCCCTCGGCCTCAGGACCACCACCCCGGCCCCTACCGACACCCGGACCGACACCCCGACCGCCACCGCCACCGGCCGAGCCACCAGCGCCGCCGCCACCGCGCAGAAGGAGCCAGGATCGTGACCGCCTCCGCCCGCCCCTCCGCCCGGAGGAAGACGGCCGTCCTGTGCACCGTCGGCCTCACCCCGCGCCTGCTGCCCCACATGCCGAACCTGCGGGCCATCGGCGAGCAGGGCTTCGCCGCCCCGCTCGACACCGTGTTCCCCGCCGTCACCGCCACCGTCCAGGCCACGCTCACCACCGGCACCCTGCCGCGCGAGCACGGGGCGGTCGGCAACGGCTGGTACTTCCGCGACCACGGCGAGGTCATGATGTGGCGCCAGCACAACGCCCTCGTCGGCGGCGAGAAGGTCTGGCAGGCCGCCCGGCGCCACGACCCCGACCACACCACCGCCTACCTGTGCTGGTGGTGGGCGATGGGCGCCGACGTCGACACCGTCCTGACCCCGCGCCCCGTCTACCACTACGACGGCCGCAAGGCCCCGGACTGCTACACCGTGCCCGCCGCGCTGCGGGACGAACTGACCGCAGCGCAAGGCGAGTTCCCGCTGTTCAGCTACTGGGGGCCGACCGCCTCGCTCACCTCCACCCGCTGGATCGCGGGCGCCGCCCGGCACGTCGCCGACACCCGCGACCCCGACCTGTCCTTCATCTACGTCCCCCACCTCGACTACGACCTCCAGCGGTTCGGTCCCGACAGCCCCGAGGCCGTCCGCGCCGCCCGCGAGGCGGACGCCGCCCTCGGACCGCTCCTGGACGACCTGCGCGCCCGCGGCACCACCGTCGTGGCCCTCAGCGAGTACGGCATCTCCCCGGTCAGCCGGCCCGTGGACGTCAACCGCGCGCTGCGCCGCGAGGGCCTGCTGTCCGTGTACACCCAGCGCGGCATGGAGTACCTGGACCCGTACACCTCCCGCGCCTTCGCCGTCGCCGACCACCAGGCCGCCCACGTCTACGTGGCCGACCCGGTCGACATCCCGCGCGTCCGGGACGTGCTGAAGTCCCTGGACGGGGTCGACGAGATCTGGGACCGCACGCAACAGGCCGACTACGGCATCGACCACCCGAACTCCGGCGAACTGGTGGCCGTATCGGAACCCGACGCCTGGTTCACCTACTACTACTGGCTCGACGACCGGCGCGCGCCCGACTTCGCGCGGGGCGTCGAGATCCACCGCAAGCCCGGCTACGACCCGGCCGAGCTGTTCTTCGACCCCGCCGACCCGGCGGCCAAGGCGAAGGCGGCCCTCGCGGTGCTGAAGAAGAAGGCGGGGATGCGCGCACCGCTCCAGGTGGTGCCGCTCGACCCCGGCTGCGTCCGCGGCAGCCACGGACGTCTGCCCGAGGACGACCGGGACGGGCCGATGCTGCTCTGCTCGGACCCGTCCCAGGAACGGGCCCGCTACCACGCCACCGAGGTCAAGGACCTGCTCCTGCGCCTCGGCGGACTGACCTGAACAACACCCTCCAGGGTGAGAGGAGGATCCGATGACCAGCCAGACCCTGGCCGCGGCCCGCGGCCCCATCGATCACACGAACCGCACCGGGGCGCTGCCCGTGCCCGAGGCGGCCGCCCGGGAGGCCGCGCGACTGAAGGCCACGGGTGAGGCCCACGTCTGGTGGTGGCCCTTCGAGGACCACGTGGACCAGGCCGACTTCGACCTGCTCGACGAGGTCGAGCAGGTGCGCGCCCGCCGCTACCGCCACGAACGGGACGCCGCGGCGTTCACCCGCACCCGCGCCGGCGCCCGCCGCGCCATCGGCGAACTGCTGGGCGTGGACGCCCGTACGGTGGCCCTCGGTCGCCGCGTCTGCCCCGGCTGCGGCGACCTCGAACACGGCCCGCCGGCCGTGGCGAGTCCCGCCGTCGGGCTCGCGCTGAGCCTGACCCGCACCGGCGGGTGCGGGGTGCTGGCCCTGCACGCCGGCGACTGGATCGGCGTGGACATCGAGGCGCTGCGCCCGGTGGAGTCCGGCTCCCTCGCCAGTGTGGTGCTGGCGCCGGCCGAGCACGCGTACATCCTGTCGCTGCCGGCCGGCCCCGAGCGGACCGCCGCCTTCCACCGGGTGTGGACCCGCAAGGAGGCCGTCCTCAAGGGCGTCGGCCTCGGCCTGCTCGGCATCGACCTCAACGCCCTGGACGTGCGGCCCGCCGTGCCGGGCCCGCTCGTGGTGGACCACGGCTACCGGGGAGAGGTCAGCAGCTGGCAGGTCGACGACCTCGACCTCAACGGGAACTGGTCGGCCTCGCTGGCCCGGCCGATCGACGGCTCCCCGCTCGGCCCGATCCTGCGCCACGGTCCCTCGTAGCGCTCCCGCCGGCCCGCCGGCCCCCGTACCGCCCGGCCCGGACCCTCACCCCGTGGGGTCCGGGCCGGGCCGGACCACCCTCCCGCACGGTGAACCAGACCCCTCACGGAGTTCCCGATGGCCCAGCCCGCCACCTCCACCGCCGACCCCGCCACGGACCCCGCCCCGGGCACCGCCACCACCCCCGCCCCGGCCGCCGTCACCGCCCCGGCACCCGCACCCGCACCCGCCGCGCCCGTGCGGAAGGGGCCGCCGCACACCCCGGCCCCCGGGCTGCGCGCCGTGAGCGCCGGGCTGCTCGTCGTCGCGCTGCTGCTGTCGGCGGGCGCGCTCGTCGGCGGCGCCGTCCAGGAGTTCCTGGACGAGATGGCGGGGGTCTTCGCCCTGGTCTCGTTGTCCCTCTCCGTGATGCTGGGCCTCGCCACCGTCTTCCGCGACGTCCTCACCCCCGGCCGCCGGCAGCTCGCCCAGACCCTGCACCGCGCGGCCGGCCTGATCGGCGTCGGCTTCCTGCTGGTCCACATCGGAGTCAAGGTCGCCGGCGAGCGGATCGCCGCGACCGACGCCCTCCTCGGCACCGGCGACCTCCTGGTCGACCTCGGCACCCTCGCGGCGCAGCTGTTCGTCCTCGCCCTCGTCACCGGTCTGTGGCGGGGCGTCTTCGCCACCCGCCGCTGGATCCGCCCCTTCCGCATCCTCCACGGACTGGCCTACGCCGCCTGGCTCGCCGGTCTCGTCCACGGACTCGGCGCCGGACGCGCCCCCGCCCCGTGGGTCCTCGTCTCCTACGGCCTGTGCGTCGCCGCCACCGCGGCGGCCCTCGGTCACCGCTGGACGAGGAGCCGCCGAGGCCGCTGAAGGCGAACAACCCACCCCGCGCAGACGGTTTTTGGCCGGAGGCTCCCCGCCCCCGGCCGAAAGGCGTACCTCCGGGCCTTCCCAGTAGAGGCAATATAGATCCGCGATCCAGGATCGGTGGCGTTGCATCCGCCACCCGTGCGGATGGGGCTGCTGACATTCCCCCCTCAAAAGCATTGGAAGGACTGGTCGCGCATGAGGACCGAGACGAACAGCCTCCGCGGGCGCAGCGCCGCCGGATCTCCCGGATTCGCGCTGCGCCTGGACGGCGTCGTGAAGGAGTACGGAAAGACCGGCCGGGGCGTGCGCGCGCTCGACGGGGTCTCGGTGGGCATCGAGCGCGGCTCGTTCACGGCCGTCATGGGACCGTCCGGTTCCGGAAAGTCCACCTTCCTGCACTGCGCGGCCGGCCTCGACAAGCCGTCCAGCGGCAAGGCCTTCATCGGGGACACCGAACTGGGGGGGATGAACGAGACCCAGCTGACCAAGCTGCGCCGCGAGCGCATCGGTTTCGTCTTCCAGGCCTTCAACCTGATTCCCGCGCTGTCCGTGCGCCAGAACGTCGAGCTGCCGCTGCGCCTCGCCGGCGAGCGCCTCGACCCGGTCTGGCTGGAGGAGATCCTCACCCGGGTGGGCCTCGGCGGTCGGGCCACGCACCGGCCCGCCGAACTCTCCGGCGGCCAGCAGCAGCGCGTCGCGATCGCCCGCGCCCTGATCACCCGCCCCGACGTCATCTTCGGTGACGAGCCCACCGGCGCCCTCGACACGGTGACCGCCAAGGAGATCCTCTCCCTGCTGCGTTCCTGCGTCGACGAGACCGGTCAGACCGTGGTCATGGTCACCCACGACCCGGTCGCCGCCTCTTACGCCGACACCGTCCTGTTCCTCGCCGACGGCCGGATCGCCGACCGCATGCAGGCGCCCACCGCCGACCGCGTCGCCGACCGCATGACCCACCTGGGAGCGTGGGCCTGATGCTGCGTTACGCCCTGCAGACCCTGCGCGCCCGCAAGGGCGGCTTCATCGGGGCCTTCCTCGCCCTCTTCTGCGCGGCCGCGCTCGTCACGGCCTGCGGCATCCTCCTGGAGACCGGCCTTCGCGGCACGATCGGCACCGAACGCTACTCCGGCGCCCCGGTGATCGTCGGCGGCGACCAGAACGTCCACCAGGTCACCGTCAAGCAGAAGGGCGACAAGACCAAGACGAAGGAGAAGGAGAAGCCGCTCGGTGAGCGCGTCTGGCTCCCGGCCGACACCGTCACCACGCTGGCCTCCCTGCCCGGCGTCCGGGCCGCCCTGCCCGAGATCACCTTCCCGGCCCACGCGGTCACCCCCAAGGGGCAGGTCGTCCCCGGCGTGGACGGCAAGCCCTCCTACGGGCACTCCTGGACCTCCGCGGCCCTGACCCCCTTCACCCTGGCCGAGGGCGCCGCCCCCGTCGGCGCCGACGAGGTCGTCGTCGACCGTGAGCTGGCCCGCCGCGGCGACATCAAGCCCGGTGCCCAGCTGACCGTCCAGGCGACCGGCTCCCCCCGCGTCTACCGGGTGAGCGGCATCGCCGCCCCGTCCGGCGGCGACCTCAAGCAGCAGACCTCGCTGTTCTTCTCGGACGCCGAGGCCGAACGGCTCTCGGGCCGCGCCGGCCAGGTGGCCGTCGTCGGTGTCCTGCCCAAGGACGGCGTGTCCACCGGCGAACTCGCCTCGCAGGTCTCCAAGGCCCTCGACGGCACCTCCGCCCAGGTGGTCACCGGCGGCGAGCGCGGTCCGGTCGAGTTCCTCGACGCGGCCAAGGCCCGCATCAAGCTGGTCTCCATGGGCGGCGCCATCGGCGGCACCTCGCTGCTCGTCGCGATCCTCGTGGTCGTCGGCACCTTCGCCCTCTCCATCCAGCAGCGCTACCGCGAACTGGCCCTGCTGCGCGCCATCGCCGCCACCCCCAAGCAGGTCCGCCAGCTCATCGGCCGCGAGGCGCTGATCGTCGGCTTCTTCGCCGGCGTCCTCGGCTCCGTCACCGGTCTGCCGATCGCCTACTGGCTGCACGGGAAGTTCGTCGGCTTCAAGGCCATCCCGGACACCCTCGAAGTCACCTTCAGCGTCTTCCCGTTCTTCGCCGCCATCGGCGCGGCGCTCCTGGGAGCCTGGGCCGCCGCCCGGATCTCGGCCCGCCGCACCGCCCGCATCCGTCCCGCCGAGGCCCTGTCCGAGGCCTCCATGGAACAGCGGAACTTCGCCTGGGGCCGCATCGGCACCGGCGTCGCCTTCCTGGCCGGCGGCATCGTCCTCCTCGTGGTCCTCGCCGCGCTGCGCAGCGAGCCCGCGTCCACCCCGGTGACCTTCCTGTCGGTCGTCGTCCTGTCGGCCGCGATCTCGCTCCTGGGCCCGCTGATCGCCCGCCTCGCGGTCGCCGTCCTCGGGATCCCGCTGCGGGCCTCCCGCGTCGGCGGCTACCTGGCCACGGCCAACGCCCGCGCCAACACCAAGCGGGTCTCCGCCGCGGTCACCCCGCTCGCCCTGCTGATCGGCATGGCCTGCACGGTGTTCTTCGTCCAGACCACGATGGGCGCCGCGGCCACCGCCCAGGCCAAGGCCGGCAACAAGGCCGACTGGGTCGTCGGCGCGGCCGGCCCCGGTGTTCCGGCACAGGCCGCCGAGAACCTCCGCAAGGTCCCCGGCGTCTCCGCGGTGACCGAGGTCGTCCGCACCTCCGTGCGCGTCGGCCTGGAGAAGTACCCCGCGCAGGGCGTCTCCACCCAGGGCCTGACCCTGACGTGGGACCCGGGCGTCACCGGCGGCACCCTGGAGGGCTTCGACGCGCAGAGCGTCGCCCTGAGCGACGTCGCCGCCGACAACCTGGGCAAGAAGCCCGGGGACAAGCTGAAGCTGACCCTCGGCGACGGCACCGAGACCGAGCTGAACGTCGCCGCGGTCTACGAACGGGGCCTCGGCTTCGGTGACCTGACGATGTCCCACGCGCTGGTCTCCAAGCACGTCGACAACCCGCTCGCCTCCTCGCTGCTCGTCAAGACGGCCGACGCCGGCAAGCCCGGCCGGGCCGAACTGCAGAAGGCGCTCGGCGGTCTCCCCGGCGTCGGCGTCCTCGACCGCGACCAGGTGGAGGACCTCCAGGCGGAGGTGCAGCAGTCCAACGCCGAGGTGAACTACGTCGCCATGGGCCTGATCATCGCCTTCACGGCGATCGCGGTGGTCAACACGCTGGCCATGTCGGTCTCCGACCGCACCCGCGAGTTCGCGCTGCTCCAGCTGGTCGGCACCACCCGGCGCCAGGTCATGCGGATGCTGCGCATCGAGGCGGCCCTCGTGGTCGTCATCTCCTCGGTCCTGGGCACGGGCGTGGCCTTCGCGGTCCTGACGGCCTTCAGCGTCGGGATGACCGGCTCCGCGTCCCCCTCCATCGACGGGTGGATGTACCTCGGCGTCCTCGGCTTCGCGGCGCTCCTGACGGCCCTGGCCACGCTGGTACCGGGCCGCCTGGCCCTCACCGGCCGGCCCGCGGACGTCATCGGCTCCCGCCAGTAGCACCACAACGGCCGGAGGGCCGGCCCCCTCGGGGGGCCGGCCCTCCGGCCGTTGTCGCCTCGGTGGTCGGGCGGTGGATCAGTTGAGGACGGCGCCGCCGTCCTTGCGGTCCACACGGCTGCGGCGGTGGTCCAGGTGCGCGTACACCCGGTGGAGCCAGCGGTCCTGGCCGTCGTAACGAGGGGTGAAGGAGGTCCGGCCGTGCACCGCGAGCCGGTTGTCGACGACCGCGAGGTCCCCGACGCGCAGGGCCAGCGCCGACATCGTCCGCATGAGCGCCTCGCGCAGCTCGCCCATGGCGACCTTGGCCTCGTCGTCCAACGGGTGCGTCGCCGCGAAGTCGACCAGGATGTTCGGGTCCTTCGGATCGCCGACGAGCACCGCGTGCGCCGGAGTCACCGAATTCAGATCGCCGAAGGACGGCGGCGGCTCGGTCAGGAACCGCGGCGCGGACAATACCGAAACGGTGTGTTCGGAAAGCAGCGGAAGGGCCCGCCGAATGGAAGAGGTGCAGAGCTTCGCATCGCCCGTCGGGTCCTCGCGCACGCACAGCAGGCCGACATAATCGGGCTTGTTGTCGTGGAAAGCGTTCTCGACGTGGAGTTCCAGGAGGACGGAGCCCGCGTTGCTCTGCGAACGCTCGCTGCCCGGAACCGGGACGACGTTCTGCACCAGGGCGCCGGTCTTCTCGCTGCGATAGGCGATGACCTCGCCGAGCTGGAGCATCGCCGCCGTGACGAGCGCCGACGCCACCGCCGGCACCCGCTCCACCGAACCGGGGACGGTCGGGGTCTCGGGCAGCGGGTCGTTGGCCACCACCGGCATGTTGCGCAGCAGCAGCACCGCGTCGGGACCCGCGTCGTGCCGGAACCGGCGCAGCGCGGTGAGGACCGGTCGGGGCAGCGCCGCGGAGGCGTCGCGGACCACGTCCAGCCAGGCCGGGTCGTCGATGAGCGCCGGCGTGGCGGCGAGGACCTCTCCGGCGACGGCGATCATCCCGTCGCGTTCCTCGTCGGTGAGGGTGAACGCGTCCGGGGTCGTCCCGGTCGCGGTGAGGGTGAGCGTGTGTTCCTGGGTCCGCGGCATGAAGAAATCCTCGGGTTGATGAGCGATGACCCGAGCCAGTTTCCGGACCTGTCCTATTCCATTCCTATGGGAATTTGTTCGCGGCAGGCCCGGCACATGCGTATAGGCAGGACATAGTGCCCCGCCTCATGGTGTGGGGGCGGCTTTGTCCACGGTTTCGCGGTGAAAGTCTTCGCGAATTCCGGTGCATCGCCGCGTGACCCGCACCATCCGACGGGGGAGAAGAAGGGAGGACTTCCATGGCATTACGTGAAGAGGGCTCCGCCCACGGCGCGGCGACGGCCGCGGCCGACGCGCTCGGCGTCCGCGGCGAGGCCCACGTCTGGTGGTGGCGGACACCGGAACGCACCGATCCGGACGATCTGCCGCTGCTGGACACCGAGGAGTTCCGGCGGGCGCTGTCCCTGCCCGCCGAACGGGACGCCGCCGCCTTCGTCCGCTCCCGCGCCGCGGGTCGGCGGGCACTGGCCGGGCTGTTCGACCTCGACCCCGGGGAGATCGCCCTGGGCCGGCGCGACTGTCCCGGCTGCGGAGACGGCAGCCACGGTCCGCCCCGGCTCGTCTCCCCGCCCGTACGGATCGCGCTCAGCACGAGCCGTACGGCGGGCTGCGGGGTCTTCGCCGTCGGCGCGGGCACCGCGATCGGCATCGACGCCGAGTCCCTGCGCCCGGTGCGCGCCGGCGCCACCCGCGACCCGGACCTCACCGCCTCCGAGCGGGAGTACCTGGGGCGGGCGGCGCCCGGCCCGGAGCGGGACGCGGCGTTCCACCGCATCTGGACCCGCAAGGAGGCCGTGGTCAAGGCCACCGGCCTCGGGCTGTCCGGGGTCGAACTCGGCCTGCTGGAAACCCATCCCGCCCGCGTCGGTCCCGTACGGGTCACCCACACCCACCGCGGCCGCACGACCGCCTGGACCGTCGAGGACCTCCACCTGTTCGAGGACGTCGCGGTGGCCCTGGCCCGCCCGGCGGGACCCGCCGCGCACGGCCCCGTCCACCACCACACGGACCACTGACCCGATCACCCTCCGGTCGTCCCTCCCACCCGTCCCGCCGGCGCGCACCGTACGCACCGCACGCCCTGCTCCGCCCCGCTCCGCCCACCTTCCGAAACCGCCTCAGCGAAAGGCCACAGCGCCATGACCATCGAGTCCTTCTTCCCCGTGGAACAGCTGATCGCGGAGAACGCCTTCCAGGCCGCCTCCGCCGGCGATGCCCCCGAACAGCTGCTGGGACTGACCGACGAGGACCTGATCGCGTACTTCGACGCGATCGCCGAGGCCGTGGAACGGGACGACCCCGGTCCGGCCGCACGCGGCGGCTGGGAGGAGCGGGAGCGGCTGCGCTTCTCCACCTGGGTCCGCCAGGTCTGCGCACACCCGCTCTCGCCCGCCGTCTTCGCGCTCCCGGCCGGCCGGATCGTCCGCGAGGCCCAGCTCGCGCAGGCCGCGGAGCTGGCGTTCCGCATCGACGTGGGCCGGGCCCGCGCGAAGGCCGCCAAGCCCTCCGCCGAGGTGCGGGCCACGGCCGCGGTCGCGGCGGCCTGGGCGATCGCCGCCGACGCGCTGTCGCGTTCCCCGCGGCCCCCGCGCGAGCGGATCGTCGGCGACGTGTGGACCATCGTGCGGGAGACCATCGAGCCGGCCCTGCGCCCGACGGGCACCACGGCCTGGCAGCGTTCCCGCAGCTCGTGGTGAGACCCGCCGCCCGGCCCGCTCCTTCCTGATCACGTCGGGCCCGCCCCGGCTCATCCCACCGCGGAGGGGAAGGCGTCACGGGTCGTGAGGGAACCCGCCAGCAGGCGTACCAGGTCGTTCCACCGGTACAGGGGCCTGCCCTGGGCGTCGAGCCCGGACAGTTCCAGCAGGGCGTGGTCCACCAGCTCGTCCAGCGACGATTCCGCCTCCTCCTCCGCGGTGCCGAGCACCAGCGCCGCGTACTGGGCGCAGAAGGGCTCCGAGTCCCCGTCGGCCAGTCCCGTCAGCACCGTCAGTTCCGCCGCGTGCAGCCGGCGCACCGAGTGCACCAGGGCCTCTCGCACGCTCACGTCGCCGTACGCCAACTCGCCCAGCCGGGTGTCGGGGTCGGCGAGCCGGGCCGCCAGGCGGCCCACCGGCCAGTGCGGCCTGGCCGCGAGACGGGCCCCCGCCACGTGCAGGGCCAGCGGCAGGCCGGCGCAGTACGCCACCAGGTCGTCGGCCGCGTCCGGGTCGTCCTCCAGGCGGTCCCGGCCGACCAGGGAGGCCAGCAGTTCCGAGGCCTCCTCGTCGTCGACCGGGGCCAGCGCGGTGGTGTCCGCGCCGGCGACCCGGGCCAGGCGGGCCTGGCTGGTGATGAGCACCGCCGACTCCGGACCGCCCGGCAGTAGCGGGGCCACCTGGCGGTCGCCCACCGCGCCGTCCAGCACCAGCAGCAGCCGGGCGCCCGAGGTCCGGGTCCGGTACAGCCGGACCAGCTCCTCCAGATCGCCCGCCACCGCCGGCGCCGGCGGCTCGCCGAGCGCCCGCAGCAGCCGCACCAGCACCTCGGCCGGCTCCTTCGGGGCGCCGTCCGGGTGGCAGAGCTCCACGAACAACTGCCCGTCGGGGAAGTACGCGGCACAGTCCTGTGCCGCGCGCACCGCCAGCGCCGTCTTGCCCACCCCGGCCATGCCGGTGATCAGCAGCCGGCGCGGGCGGCCGTCCTCGCGGCCGAGCCGTCCGCGCAGCGCGGCCAGCTCCTCGCGACGGCCGGTGAACTCCCCGTACGGGGCCGGCAGCATCGCGGGGGCCTGCCGGCCCGGGGTCGGACGGTGCGCGGCCGGGGCCGCCTGGGCGGGGATCCGCCGCTCGCGGGGCGCCGGGGCGGGCACGGCGTCCGTCGCGGGGGCGGAGGTCCGCGGGGCGCGCGGGCCGGCCGCGCCGGGGCGACCGGCGGGCAGGGTGTCCCAGCCGAGGCCGCCGCCGAGCACCGCCTGGTAGGTGGAGCCGAGCGCCTCGCCGGGGTCCACGCCGAGCTGGTCGGCGAGGACCGCGCGGCCCTCGTAGTAGGTGTGCAGGGCGTCGGCCTGGCGTCCGCAGCGGTACAGGGCCGTCATGAGCTGGGCGCGCAGGCGCTCGCGCACCGGGTGCTCGGAGACCAGCCCCGTCAGCTCGGCCGTGACCTGCTCGTGCCGGCCGACGGCGAGGTCGGCCTCGATCCGGCTCTCCAGCGCGATCATCCGCGCCTCTTCCAGCCGGGGCAGCTCGGCCTCGATCATCTGCTCCGTCGCGTTGGCGAGAGCGGTGCCCCGCCACAGCTCCAGCGCGTCGCGCAGCAGCGTGCCGGCCTCCTCGAAGCGTCGCTCGGCGAGCGCCTCGCGGCCCAGCCGGTCGAGCCGGTCGAACTCGATCAGGTCGATCCACGCCCCCGGCGCGCGCAGCACGTAGCCGGGCTGGCGCCGGACGATCTCGACCTCCGAGCCGAGGTGCTTGCGCAGCCGCGACATGTACGTGTAGATCTGCGCGCCGGCCGTGGCCGGCGGGTCCCACCCCCACAGCAGTGCGCTGAGCCGGGCGTCGGAGACCACGCGTCCTTCGGACAGCAGCAGCGCCGCCAGTACCGTATGGACCTTGGAACCGGAGAGCGGGATCGTACTGCCGCCTCCCCGTTTGGCCTCGATCGGCCCGAGCAGCCGGAAGTCCATGCGGCACCCCCTTCTGGTGTGAGCATCCGTTGTGGATTCCAGAAGCTAATCGGGGGCCTTATTGGAGGGTTATCGCTCGTCGTGCCGCACCGGACGGGCCGCGATATCCCCTGGTCGGGACGGTGGTGCGGGGGAGCGCGCGAGCGGCGGCGCGGCCTCACGGGGCGTCAGACGGGCAGTCCCCGGGCCTCCTTGACGCGCTTCATGATGATCTGGGAGTTCACCTCGGTGACCCCCGACAGTGCCGTCAGTCGTTCGATCCACAGCCGTTCGTACGCGCGCAGGTCGGCGACCGCGATGCGCAGCAGACAGCCGGGGCTGCCGAACAACCGGTAGGCCTCGACCACGTCGGGGATGTCCTGGAGCGCCGCCTCGAAGGCCTCGACGGCCTCCCGGTCGCGGCGCACCTCCACCGACACCAGCACCTCGAAGCCGCGGTCCACCGCCTCCGGGTCGATGACCGCGCGGTAGCCCTGGATCACCCCGTCCTGCTCCAGCTGCCGCACCCTGCGCATGCAGGGGGAGGGGGTCAGACCCACCCGCAGGGCGAGTTCCTGGTTGCTGAGGCGTCCGTCGCGCTGGAGCTCGCGCAAGATTTCACGATCGATAGCGTCCATGACGCAATTATCCAGCAGTGTTTATTGCGGGGTGCGCTGCAACGCGCAATCGCATTGCGCGTAGATCTCACTATCATTGCTACCTCTAGCAAATCTGTACGAGGGCCCGCGTGGGACCCTTGTATCCCGTGTGAGGGAAGGGTGGCCATGGGACGCATCGTCGTCATCAGCACCGGTGGGACGATAGCCAGCCGGTGGATGGGCTCCGGCTTCGCCGCCGAGGCGGACGGCCGCGAGGTGATGGCCACGGCGCCGCTGCCCGAGGACGTCAGCGTCGAGGTCGTCGACCTGTTCCGGGTCAACAGCCCCCGCCTGACCACCGCGCACCAGCTGACCCTGCTGCGCACCGTCCACGAGGTCCTCGCCGACCCCACCGTGGACGGCGTCGTCGTCACGCACGGCACCGACACCCTGGAGGAGTCGGCCTTCCTGGTCGACCTCCACCACCACGACGCCCGCAGCGTCGTGTTCACCGGCTCGCAGCTGCCCATGGGGTCCGCCGACGGCGACGGCCCCGGCAACCTCTACGACGCCCTGCTCACCGCCGCCACCACGCGCGGCCTCGGCGTCCTGATCACCTTCGCGGGACGGGTGCACGCCGCCCGGGGCACCGTGAAGACCCAGGCCGTCGCCCTCGACGCCTTCGCGGACCCCTCGAAGGAACTCCTCGGCAAGATCGGCTTCGGCAAGGTCGCCGTCCTGCGCGAACCGCAGCGGCCGGAGCCCCTCGCCCTGCCCGCGATGCCGGAACTGCCGCCGCGCGTGGACATGGTGATGCACCACTGCGACGGTGACGCCCTCCTGCTGAACACCGCCGTCGAGGCCGGCGCCCGCGGCATCGTCCTGGTCGGCACCGGCGCGGGCAACGCCACCCCCGAGATCGTCGAGGCCGTCCGGGCCGCCGTCGCCCGAGGCGTCCTCGTCGCGCTGACCACCCGGGTCGCGGCCGGCCCGGTCACCGAGATCTACACCCACGGCGGCGCCGTCGACCTGGTCGCCGCCGGGGCCGTCCCCACCGGGACCCTGCGGGCCGGCCAGGCGCGCATCGCCGTGCTCTCCGCCCTCCTCGCCGCCGACGAGCCCGCCGAGCGGGTCCGCCTCCTGCGCCGCGCCCTGGGCACCCCGGACTCCGTCCTCGTCGACGCGTAGCACCCACCCCCGCAGAACGCGAAGCGCCCGCCCACCCCCGCGAGGGGGCGGGCGGGCGCTTCGCGCATCCGGTCGGCGGCGCGCCGGTCGGCGCCGCGCGTCAGTCCCGGCCGAACGCCCCCAGGATCCGGTCCGCCGCCGAGGTCGCCGTCAGGGTCCCGGCGCGCACCTCGGCCTCCAGGGCGGGCGCGAGGCCCCGTACGGCCGGATCGGAGCGCAGCCGCTCCAGCAGCGCGTCACGGACCATCGACCAGGTCCACTCCACCTGCTGCGCGGCCCGCTTGGCCGCCAGCCGGCCGTCCGCCTCCAGCAGTCGCCGGTGCTGTTCGAGCCGGTTCCACACCTCGTCCAGGCCCGCCGACTCGCGCGCGCTGCACGTGAGGACCGGCGGGGTCCACGCCGCGTCCGAGGGGTGCATCAGGCGCAGCGCGCCGGACAGCTCCCGGGCGGCGGCCTTCGCCTCGCGCTCGTGCGGGCCGTCGGCCTTGTTGATCGCCAGCACGTCGGCCAGCTCCAGCACGCCCTTCTTGATGCCCTGGAGCTGGTCGCCGGTGCGGGCCAGGGACAGCAGCAGGAACGAGTCGACCATCCCCGCCACCGTCGTCTCCGACTGGCCCACGCCCACGGTCTCGACGAGGACGACGTCGTAGCCGGCCGCCTCCATGACGATCATCGACTCGCGGGTCGCCTTCGCGACCCCGCCCAGCGTCCCCGCCGAGGGGGACGGCCGCACGAACGCCGCCGGATCCACCGCGAGCCGCTCCATCCGCGTCTTGTCGCCGAGGATGGAGCCGCCCGTACGGGTGGACGAAGGGTCGACGGCGAGCACCGCGACCCGGTGGCCCAGCCCCGTCAGCATCGTGCCGAACGCGTCGATGAACGTGGACTTGCCCACCCCGGGCACCCCGCTGACGCCGATCCGGCGGGCCTGCCCCGCGTGGGGCAGCAGCGCCGTCAACAACTCCTGGGCCAGGGCCCGGTGGGCGGGCAGGGTGGACTCGACGAGGGTGATGGCGCGGGCGATCACCGCGCGCTTCCCGTCGAGCACCCCCTTCGCGTAGGCCTCGATGTCGATCTTCGGCACCGGCGCCGCCTACAGCTCGTGGCCCAGATCCGCGGCGAGCCGCGTCACCAGGTCGTGGGCCGCGTCCGGGATGACCGTGCCCGGCGGGAACACCGCCGTCGCGCCCATCTCCAGCAGCGTCGGCACGTCGGCCGGCGGGATCACCCCGCCCACCACGATCATGATGTCCTCGCGCCCCTCCGCCGCCAGCTGCTCGCGCAGCGCCGGTACGAGGGTCAGGTGGCCGGCCGCCAGCGACGACACGCCCACCACGTGGACGTCCGCCTCGACGGCCTGACGGGCCACCTCCGCCGGGGTCTGGAACAGCGGGCCGACGTCCACGTCGAAGCCCAGGTCGGCGAAGGCCGTCGCGATGACCTTCTGGCCGCGGTCGTGGCCGTCCTGGCCCATCTTGGCGACCAGGATGCGCGGACGCCGCCCCTCCGCCTCCTCGAACCGGTCGACGAGCGCACGGGTGCGCTCCACGGAAGGGGACTCGCCTGCCTCGGTGCGGTACACACCGGAGATCGTACGGATCTGGCTCGCGTGCCGCCCGTACACCTTCTCCAACGCGTCCGAGATCTCGCCGACCGTCGCCTTGGCGCGCGCCGCGTCCACCGCCAGGGCGAGGAGGTTGCCCTCACCGCGCTCGGCGGCGTTCGTCAGCGCCCGCAGCGTGTCCTGCGTGACGGCCTCGTCCCGCTCCTCGCGCAGCCGCCGCAGCTTGGCGATCTGCTGGGCGCGCACCGAGGAGTTGTCGACCTTCAGCACGTCGATCTGCTCGTCGCTGTCCACCCGGTACTTGTTCACGCCGATCACCGGCTGACGGCCGGAGTCGATCCGCGCCTGCGTACGGGCGGCGGCCTCCTCCACGCGCAGCTTCGGGATTCCCGCGTCGATGGCCTGCGCCATGCCGCCGGCCGCCTCGACCTCCTGGATGTGCTGCCAGGCCCGCCGCGCCAGGTCGTACGTCAGCCGCTCCACGTACGCGCTGCCGCCCCACGGGTCGATCGACCGGCAGGTCCCCGACTCCTGCTGGAGCAACAGCTGCGTGTTGCGGGCGATGCGCGCCGAGAAGTCCGTCGGCAGCGCGAGCGCCTCGTCCAGGGCGTTGGTGTGCAGCGACTGGGTGTGGCCCTGCGTCGCGGCCATCGCCTCGATGCAGGTGCGCGTCACGTTGTTGAAGACGTCCTGCGCCGTCAGCGACCAACCCGAGGTCTGCGAATGGGTGCGCAGCGACAGCGACTTCGCGTTCTTCGGGTCGAACTGCCTGACCAGCTTCGCCCACAGCAGGCGGGCCGCGCGCAGCTTCGCGACCTCCATGAAGAAGTTCATGCCGATCGCCCAGAAGAACGACAGGCGCGGCGCGAACGCGTCCACGTCCAGCCCCACGGCCTGACCGGCCCGCAGGTACTCCACCCCGTCCGCGAGGGTGTACGCCAGCTCCAGGTCGGCCGTGGCCCCGGCCTCCTGGATGTGGTAGCCGGAGATCGAGATGGAGTTGTAGCGCGGCATCTTCTGCGAGGTGAACGCGAAGATGTCCGAGATGATCCGCATCGAGGGCTTCGGCGGATAGATGTAGGTGTTGCGGACCATGAACTCCTTGAGGATGTCGTTCTGGATGGTCCCGGCGAGCTTGTCGGGGGAGACGCCCTGCTCCTCCGCCGCCACGATGTAGAGGGCGAGGACCGGCAGCACCGCGCCGTTCATCGTCATCGACACCGTCATCCTGTCCAGCGGGATCCCGTCGAACAGCTGGCGCATGTCGTAGATCGAGTCGATGGCCACGCCCGCCATGCCGACGTCACCCGTCACGCGCGGGTGGTCGCTGTCGTACCCCCGGTGCGTGGGCAGGTCGAAGGCGATCGACAGGCCCTTCTGGCCGGCGGCGAGGTTGCGCCGGTAGAAGGCGTTGGACTCCTCGGCCGTGGAGAAACCCGCGTACTGACGGATCGTCCAGGGCTGGTTGACGTACATCGTCGGGTACGGGCCGCGCAGGTACGGGGCCACGCCCGGATAGGTCGCGAGGAAGTCCAGGCCCTCCAGGTCCCGCCCGGTGTACAGCGGCTTGACGCCGATGCCCTCGGGGGTCTCCCACAGCAGGTCGCCCGTCGCGGACCCGGTGGACTCCTTCACCGCGGCCCGCCACCGGTCCTCGGTCGTCCCGGCGGAGGGGCCGTCGCCGAGGGCGAGTTCGGAGAAGTCGGGGATGCTCACACGGTGCTCACTGTTCACGGGGCACTCCCATCCGGTCGAGTACGGAGGACAGCACGGCGACCGCGTCGCAGCCGGCGAAGACGTACTCGTCCACGGCGCCGGCCGAGGTACCGGGCCTGCCCGCGAGGAACAGCGTCGTGGCGCCGGCCCCGCGCAGGGCCTCGGCCACCTCCGCCGCCCGCTCCTCGTAGAGGGCGTCACTGGAACACAGCACCGCCATGCCGTCCGCGCCGCTCGCGGCGTAGGCCTCGGCGGCGTTCGACGCGTCCACCGACACCGGGTCGTGGACCGGCTCGACGCCACCCGCCTGGAAGAGGTTGGAGGCGAACGTGGCGCGGGCGGTGTGCGCGGCGGCCGGGCCGAGCGCCGCCAGGAAGATCCGGGGGCGGGCGCCGGTGGCGGCCAGGTGTGCGTCGCTGCGGGCGCGCAGCGCCTCGTACGCCTCGTCGCGCCGGACGCGGGGCAGACCGCCGGCGGGCACGCCGGGCAGCGGCTCGCGCACGACGGGCTTCTCCGACAGCAGCGGGAACTCGCTGACGCCGGTGATCGGTTCGCGGCGCGTGGCCAGCTTCTTCGAGCGGGTCGCCCAGGTGGCGGCGAGCCGCTCCGCGACCAGACCCGAGCGCAGCGCGGCGGCCTGACCGCCGGCCTTCTCCACCGTCTGGAAGAACTCCCAGGCGGCGTGCGCGAGTTCGTCGGTCAGCCGCTCCACGTACCAGGAACCGCCGGCCGGGTCGATGACCCGCGCCAGGTGCGACTCCTCCAGCAGGACGGTGGAGGTGTTGCGGGAGATGCGGCGCGCGAAGGCGTCGGGCAGCCCCAGCTCGCTGTCGAAGGGGAGCACGGTGACCGCGTCCGCCCCGCCGACGCCCGCCGCCATGCAGGCGACGGTGGTGCGCAGCATGTTCACCCACGGGTCGCGGCGGGTCATCATCACCGGCGAGGTCACCGCGTGCTGGCGCTGGGCGCCCGCGGCGGGCACCCCGCAGGCCTCGGCGACACGGGCCCACAGCCGGCGGGCGGCCCGCAGCTTGGCGATGCTGAGGAACTGGTCGGCGGTGGCCGCGTAGCGGAACTCCAGCTGGGCGAAGGCGGCTTCGGCGTCCGCGCCCGCCTCGGTCAGGGCCCGCAGGTAGGCGACACCGGTGGCCAGGGACAGCCCCAGCTCCTCGGCGGCCGAGCCGCCCGCCTCGTGGTAGGGCAGGGCGTCCACCGTCAGGGTGCGCACGCCCGGCCAGGCGGCGGCCGTCTCGCGGGCCAGCGCGGCGGCGGCGGGCAGGTCCAGGGCCTCGCCCGTGCGGGCCTCGTGGCCCAGCGGGTCGACACCCAGGCAGGCGCGCGCCTCCTCGGGGGTCACGCCGCGCTCCGCGTACAGGGCGAGCAGCGCCCGCGTGGCCTCGGCGTAGGAGGCGCCGGGGTCGAGGACGACCGGCGCGAGGTCGAGGTAGACGCCCTCCAGCGCCCGGCCCAGGTCACCCGCGGCCAGTCCGCCCGGTCCGACGGTCAGCCACAGCGAGGTGGTGCCGTTCTCCAGGTCGGCGAGGGCCGCCTCGTTCACCCGTACGGGGTCCCCGCCGGCGATCCGCTGACGGACGTCCCAGCCGGAGGCCGAGGTGCCCTCCGGCGTGCCGCCGCGCACGAACGGCGCGAAACCGGGGAAGCCGGTGTCCGGACCGTCCCCGTCGGGGCGCGCGGTGTACAGCGGGCGGGTGATGAGCCCGTCCTCGAGCGTGGTGGACAGGGCTGCTTCCGCCGCCTCGCCGGATACTTCCTTGCCCGACTTGCGCAGTACGCCTTCCACCAGGCGCTGCCACTGCTCATGCGTCGCGTCAGGAAACTCGGCGGCCAGGGAGAGCCCGTCGTCAGGCAGGACCGTCATGGCTCGAATGCTAGGGGGGCCGCTCAATCGAGACCATAAGCGCCGGATGTGATCTCGCACTCCCAGGTCAGACCGGCCGTACGGCCGCCGGATCCCGGAAGAGCGGCCCCAACAGGACCGTCGCCGCCGCTTCCGGGAGTACGGCGGGACCCGAGTGCGGCGCGACGATCCTTCCGGGGTCGACCCGTACGTGGGACCACTCGCCCACCGCGCCCCGGACCTCCTCCAGATAGTCCTCGTGCAGCACGCTGGACAGCTCGGTGACCACCATCACCGCGGGGTTGAACACGTCCAGCAGCAGGGCCGCGGCCCGCCCGACGGCGCGGGCCCGCTCCCTCAGGAGCCGGTCCGCGCGGGGGTCCCCGGCGGCCGCCGCGTCGACGACCAGGGCCACCGTCGGCTCCGGGACGATCCCGAGGCGCACCGCCTCGGCGCCGAGCGCGGTGTCGGAGGCCGTCGCCTGAAGACAACCCGAACGGCCGCACCCGTCGCACGCCACCCGGGACCCGGGCACCGGCAGGTGCGCCACGTCACCGGCGGCGGAGCCCGGACCCTGGTGGACGGTCCCCTCGATCCCGAAGGCCGCGTCGACCACGTTGCCGATGAACAGGTGCACCAGGCTGCCGCGGGCGTCGGGATGCCCGAAGAGGATCTCCGCGCCCGCCACCGCCCGGGCGTGGTTGTCGATCCGCACGGGCAGGTCGAGCGAGGCCGCCAGCTCGGCGGCCAGCGGTACGTCGCGCCAGCCGAGCGCGTGGTGGTGCACGACCGTCCCCGTGTCGGGCCGGACCCGGCCGCCGAGCGCGACACCGACCCCGAGCAGCGGCCGGCCGGTGCCCGACTCCCGCAGGAAGCGCCCGAGTTCCTCGCCGATGCGGTCGCGGAGCGCGGGGTCGGCGGGGTCGGGGTGCGGGAAGGAGCGGTGCGCCAGGATCCGCCCGCGCAGGTCGACGAGGCCGAAGGTGGACGACGGCACCCCGATGTGGAGCCCGGCGGCGACGGGCCCGCCCACCGCCCCGGTGTGCAGGTCCAGCGGGATCCGGGGCCGCCCGGAGGAGGCCGCCGGACCCGGGGGCTCGGGCAGCTCCCGCAGCAGGCCGTCCCGCAGCAGCCCGGTCGCCTGCCGTGACACGGAGGCGGGGCTGAGCCCGCACAGCTCGGAGATCCCGCTGCGCGCGACGGGCCCGTGCTCCAGCACGGTGCGCAGCACGGTGGCCGCGTTGGCGGAACTCCGGCTGTCGCCGGCCATTCGGGTCATCCCCCGATCATGCCGGGCCCCCGACGCCGGCCCCACGCCGGGCGCCGGTGGCTCGCGGGGTGGCACGGGGTGGCCGGTGCGGGCCCGTTGGGGGCTGTGACGCACGGCGCTGTCGTCGGCCGGTCGGGGGCGCGAGGCGGCGTCCGCGGCGGCTCGTCCGCCGGTGGCGGCCCGCGCGGGACGGCGCGGGACGGGGTGCGGCGGGCGGCGACGGGGCCGGGGTGCGTCCGGCGGCGTCGGGCCGGGGCGTGTCCGCCGGGGGCGGGGGGCGCGTGC
This sequence comes from Streptomyces sp. NPDC048606, assembly GCF_040650855.1. Taxonomy (NCBI): domain Bacteria; kingdom Bacillati; phylum Actinomycetota; class Actinomycetes; order Kitasatosporales; family Streptomycetaceae; genus Streptomyces; species Streptomyces sp. NPDC048606. The sequence continues at coordinate 256,393 of NZ_JBEZIB010000001.1, forward strand.
GGGTCGCGCGTGGCGGGCGCGTTGCGGGGCCGTGAAATCCGGCCACGGTTTTCGGCCGCCCAGGGAAGGGGAAGTCGCAGGTCAAAGGGGGTGCGGCCGGGGCGGGGCGGAAGCGCGGTCGGGGGTTGACCGGTGGCGGGCGCGCTGACAGGCTCCGAGCCATGACCGCGAACGACCACCTCGCCCCGCGGCTCCTCACCCCCGGCCCCTGTACCGCGCCGGGCGCGTGTCCGGGCCGCTGTCCGGCCCGCCGCCGCCCCTGATCCGGGCCCCGCGCCCCCGCGCCGCCCGTCGTCGCGGTCCCGCGTCGGGGTAGCCCCCGACGCGGGGCCGGGCTCCGCTCCGTCCGTTCCTTCCCGCAGGCCGTTCGACCCGTACGAACGACGCCCGGGAGCGTGCGGTCCGACGTCCGCGGGCGCCTCGCGTCCGGATCCGGGGATCCGCCGTCCGTACGGGGCCGCGCCGGTGGATCCGGTCGGGGCGGCCCCGTCGGCGCACCCGCCGGCTCCGCGACGGCGGGTGGTCCCGATTCCGTCCGACGTGCCCCGTACGCCACGCCGCTCCATCACGCCGCGTCCCGGGGCGCCCGCGACCCCATCCGCGCCGAACCCCGTCCGTGTCCCCGGCCGCCGCCCCGCGAACCCGCTCGTACGCGCCCCACGTCCAGCCGTAACCACATTCCTTCCGCAGCGGAAATAAACCTCCGCCGTCCCATCAGGGAGCAACCGTGACCACTGCCACGACCGCCACCACCGTCACCCGCATCGGCGGCCGCATCGGCGCCGAGATCGCTGGCGTACGCCTCGGCGGAGACCTCGCCCCCGAGACCGTCGCCGAGGTCCGCGCGGCCCTCCTCGCCCACAAGGTCGTCTTCTTCCGCGACCAGGACCACCTCGACGAGGCCTCGCACGAGGCCTTCGCCCGGCTCCTCGGCACCCCCGTCGCCCACCCCACCGTCCCCTCCGCCGACGGCCGCTACGCCCTGGGCATCGACTCCCACCACGGCGCCCGTGCCAACCAGTGGCACACCGACGTCACCTTCGTCCCCGCCTACCCCGCCTTCTCCATCCTGCGCGCCGTCACCATCCCGCCCTACGGCGGAGACACCCTGTGGGCCAACACCGCCACCGCCTACGCCCACCTGCCCGAGCCGCTGCGCGCCCTCGCCGACGGCCTGCGCGCCCTGCACTCCAACGAGTACGACTACGCCGCCCTCAAGCCCGGCGCCCTCCCCGAGGCCCTCGCCCAGTACCGGGACGTGTTCACCTCCACCTCCTTCGTCACCGAGCACCCGGTCGTCCGCGTCCACCCCGAGACCGGCGAACGCACCCTGCTCCTCGGCAACTTCGTCCAGCGAATCGCCGGTCTGACCGGCCGCGACTCCCGGGCCCTGCTCGACCTCTTCCAGGCGCACGTCGAGAGCCCGGAGAACACCGTCCGCTGGCAGTGGCGGACCGGTGACGTCGCGATCTGGGACAACCGCGCCACCCAGCACTACGGCGTCGACGACTCCGACGACCACGAGCGCACCCTGCGCCGGGTCACCGTCGACGGCGACGTCCCGGTCGGCCCCGACGGCGAGCCCTCCCGCCTGGTCACCCCGGAGACCGTGCCGGACCCCTCCTTCGGCATCCCCTCCGGCGCCTCGACCGCCACCCCGGCCGCCTCCGCCTGACCGGAACGCCCGCGGCGCCCGTACGGGCCGTACGCGCATCCGCACCCGCACGGGTGCGCGTACGGCCCGTCCCGCCCACGCACCACACACCACCCGCGTCACCCGCGCCTCCCGTACCGCCGCCGATCCAGGAGCCTCCATGCCCAAGTTGCTCGCCCTCACCGGCAGCCCCTCCACCCACTCCCGCACCGCCGTCGTCGCCGACCACGTGCTGCGCCGCCTGGCCCACTCCGGATTCGAGACCGCCCACCTCGCCGTGCGCGAGCTGCCCGCAGCCGACCTGCTGTCCGCCCGCCGCGGCGAGCCGGAGGTCCGTCGCGCGCTGGAGGCCGTCGCCGAAGCCGACGGCCTGGTCATCGCGACCCCGGTCTACAAGGCCTCGTACACCGGCCTGCTCAAGGCCTTCCTCGACCTGCTGCCGCAGGACGGCCTGGCCGGCAAAACGATCCTGCCGATCGCCACCGGCGGCAGCCTCGCCCACGTCCTGACCATCGATTACGCCCTGCGCCCCGTCCTCGCCGCCCTCGGCGCCCGGCACGTCACCGCAGGCCGCTTCGTCCTGGACTCCTCCGTCGAGCGCGGCGCCGGCCCGGACCGGCTGCGGCCCGACGCGGAGCTGGACCTCTTCCAGGCCGTCGACGAGTTCGCCGACGCCCTGCGCGCCGCCGGGGTCGCCACCCTCACCCCCGCCCCCTGACCCGAGCCCCACCCCTCCACCGCGACAACAAGGATCCGTCATGCCCGCAGCCACCACCCCGACCATCCGCACCCGGCGCCAGTTCCTCACCCTGCTCGGCATCTCGGCGGCCGCGGTGAGCTGCGGCACGGCCACCGCCACGGGCGGCTCCGGCTCCGGATCCGGCAAGCAGATCACCACCCTGAAGTACCAGGGCGCCGTCGGCGCCGTCACCCTTCCCGAACTCGCAGCCGACCTCGGCCACTTCGGCGACGTCACCCTCGAATGGGTGGGCAACACCATCAGCGGGCCGCAGGACATCCAGTCCGCCGCCACCGGCCAGACCCACTTCGGCAGCGCCTTCAACGGCGCCGTCATCAAACTGGCCGCCGGCAAGGCCCCCATCAAGGCCGTCGTCTCCTCCTACGGCTCCGACCGCGAGTCCTTCGCCGGCTACTACGTCCTGGAGGACAGCCCGATCCGGTCCGCCCGCGACCTCATCGGCAAGAAGGTCGGCATGAACACCCTGGGCGCCCACTACCAGGCCCTCCTCGACGTCTACCTCAGCCGCAACGGCCTCTCCAAGGCCGACGCGGGCAAGGTCGAGGCCCTCGTGGTGCCGCCCGTCAACACCGAACAGGCGCTGCGCCAGAAGCAGATCGAGGTCGGCGTGCTCACCGGGGTCCTGCGCGACAAGGCCCTCGCGTCCGGCGGCATCCGCCCCCTGTTCTCCGACGTCGAGCTGCTCGGCCCCTTCAGCGCCGGCACCTACGTGATGACCGAGCGCTTCATCAAGGAGAACCCGGACACCGTACGCACCTTCGCCACCGGCGTCGCCAAGGCCATCGAGTGGTCCCGCACCACCCCGCGCGAGCAGGTCATCGCCCGGATGACGGAGATCGTCAAGAAGCGGGGCCGCAACGAGGACACCGCGACGCTCCAATTCTGGCGCTCCTACGGCATCGCCGAGACCGGCGGCCGGATCGCCGACAAGGAGTTCCAGCTGTGGCTCGACTGGCTCGGCGAGCGCGGCGAGATCCCGCAGGGCCGCCTGAAGCCGGCGGACCTCTACACCAACGAGTTCAACGGCTACGGGAAGGGCTGACCGCCACCATGGCGAAGATCGAGTTCCAGGACGTCACCAAGACCTTCCCGAGGAAGGCCGGCAAGGGCAGGGAGGCGGCGGAGTTCACCGCCCTCGACGGGATCGACCTGAAGATCGAGGCGGGCGAGTTCCTCGTGGTCGTGGGCCCCAGCGGCTGCGGCAAGTCCACCCTCCTCGACCTCCTCGGCGGGCTGACCCGCCCCAGCTCCGGCCGGATCCTGCTCGACGGCCGGCCGGTCACCGGCCCCGGCCTGGACCGGGGCATCGTCTTCCAGCAGTACGCGCTGCTGCCCTGGCGCACCGCCCTCGGCAACGTCGAGTTCGGCCTGGAGGCCACCGGTGTCCCGCGCCGTCAACGAGCGGCGAAGGCGAGGGAGTTCCTCGACCTCGTCGGACTCACCGGCTTCGAGGACCGCCACCCGCACGAGCTGTCCGGCGGCATGCGCCAGCGCGTCGCCATCGCCCGCTCGCTGGCGTACGACCCGGACGTGCTGCTGATGGACGAACCGTTCGCCGCCCTCGACGCCCAGACCCGCGAGTCCCTCCAGGACGAACTGCGCCGCATCTGGCAGCGCACCGGCAAGACGGTCGTCTTCATCACGCACGGCATCGAGGAGGCGGTGTACCTCGGTCAGCGGGTGGCCGTCATCACCTCGCGCCCGGGCCGGATCAAGGAGATCGTCCCGGTCTCCTTCGGCGACCGGGACGGCCGTGCCACGGGGGAGGACCTGCGCTCCAGCCCCGAGTTCGCCCGCCACCGCCATCACATCTGGACCCTGCTCCACGACGAGGTGGCCCGCGCCCAGCAACTGGAGAAGGAAGAGGCCTCCGCATGAGCACCGACACCGCCCCCGCCACCCACGCGGGAACGGCCGCGAAGGCCGATCCGGACACCGGGGACACGACCGCCGAGGCCCCGCCGGCCACGGCCCCGGTTTCGACCTCGGCCCCGACCCCGGCACCGGCCCCTGCTCCGGCTGCTCCACGGGCCTCCCGTACGTCCGTGCCGCGCGCGGCGGCCCGGTGGCTGCGCGCGGCGCTGATCCGCTCGGCGGCGATCCTCGCGCTGCTCGCGCTGTGGGAGACCGCGCCCCGGCTCGGCCTCGTGGACGCCACCTTCCTGCCCCCGGTCAGCGAGGTCGCCCGGGCCTGGTGGGAGCTGCTGGGCGACGGACAGCTCGGCGAACACGCCCGCGCCAGCCTGACCCGGTCCTTCGGCGGGTTCGCCATCGCCGTGGTCGTCGCCGTCCCGCTGGGACTGCTCATCGGCTGGTACCGGCCCGTCGCCGCCTTCCTCGGCCCGCTGCTGGAGCTGTTCCGCAACACGGCCGCCCTCGCCCTGCTGCCGGTCTTCGTGCTGCTGCTGGGCATCGGCGAGACCTCGAAGGTCTCGATCGTCGTCTACGCCTGCGTCTGGCCGATCCTGCTGAACACGATCAGCGCCGTCGGGAACGCGGACCCGACCCTGGTCCGGCTGGCCCGCTCGATGGACCTGTCCACCCCGAAGCTCTTCCAGAAGGTGATCCTCCCGGCCTCGGTGCCGGCCATCTTCACCGGCATCCGGCTCGCGGGGGCGGTCTCCATCCTGGTCCTCGTCGCCGCCGAGATGATCGGCGCCAAGGCCGGGCTGGGCTACCTGATCAACGCCTCGCAGTTCAACTTCGCCATTCCCCAGATGTACGCGGGCATCATCACGATCTCCGCGATCGGCGTCGCCTTCAACCAGCTCCTGGTCACCGTCGAACGCCGCCTGAGCCTGTGGCGGGTCCCCACCTCCTGACCGCCGGCTCCCGACCGCCACCACCGCCGCGGCCGGAGCCACCCCGGCCGCGGCGACCGGACCGGCCCTCCACCGCGTCCCGACCGGCCGTCCACCCGAATCACCCCGCGGAGCGCCCCGCTCCGCCGTTCACCCCAGGGAACCGACATGTCCGCAGCCACGCCCCGCACCCTGCACCTCAACGCCTTCCTCATGAACGCGGGCCACCACGACGCCGCCTGGCGCCACCCCGACTCCAGCCCCGAGCGCGTCACCGACCTCGCCTACTTCCAGGAGCTGGCCCGTACGGCCGAGCGCGGCAAGCTCGACTCGATCTTCTTCGCCGACGGCCTCGCCCTGTGGGGCAAGGCCCGATACAACGCCCTCGGCGGCTTCGAACCGCTCACCCTGCTCTCCGCGATCGCCGCCGTGACCTCGCACATCGGGCTCATCGCGACGGTCTCCACCACCTTCAACGAGCCCTTCCACACGGCCCGGAAGTTCGCCTCCCTCGACCACATCAGCAACGGCCGCGCCGGCTGGAACATCGTCACCTCCGGCACCGTCGACGAGGCCCGCAACTTCAACCGCGACGAGCACCTCGCACACGGCGTCCGCTACGAGCGCGCCCACGAGTTCCTGGAGGTCGCCCGCAAGCTGTGGGACAGCTGGGAGGACGACGCGATCGTCCTCGACAAGGAGCGCGGCGTCTACGCCGACACCGACAGGCTGCACCCCGCCGCCCACCGCGGCGAGCACTTCTCCGTCGCCGGCCCCCTGAACGTCCCCCGCTCGCCCCAGGGCCACCCGCTGCTGGTGCAGGCCGGTTCCTCCGAGGACGGCAAGGAGTTCGCGGCCCGCCACGCCGAGGCCGTCTTCACCGCCCAGCAGACCCTCGCCGACGGACAGACCTTCTACAAGGACCTCAAGTCCCGCCTGGCCCGGTACGGCCGCACCGAGGACCAGCTCCTCGTCCTGCCCGGCATCGCCCCCGTCATCGGCTCCACCGAGGCCGAGGCCAAGGCCCTGGAGCAGCGGCTCACCGACCTCCAGGTGCCCGAGTACGGCCTCGCCCAGCTCTCCGGGATGCTGAACGTGGACCTGACGGGCCACCCCCTGGACGGCCCGCTGCCCGACCTGCCCGAAGAGCGCGACATCAACGGCAACAAGAGCCGCTTCACGCTCGTCGCCGAACTGGCCCGCCGCGACGGCCTCACCCTGCGCGAGCTGATCGCCCGTCTCGGCGCCGGCCGCGGGCACCGCGTCTTCGCGGGCACGCCCGAGCAGATCGCCGACCAGCTGGAGGAGTGGTTCACCCAGGGCGCCGCCGACGGCTTCAACATCATGGCGCCCGTCCTGCCCACCGGCCTGACCGACTTCGTCGACCACGTGGTGCCGATCCTCCAGCGGCGCGGCCTCTTCCGTACGGAGTACACGGGCACCACGCTCCGCGAGAACTACGGGCTGCCCCGTCCCGCCAACCGGTACGCGCGCTGAGGGCGCCGTCCGGCGCGTCGGGGGAGGGCCCGCGCCCTCCCCCGAGGAGCCGCTCAGACGGTGAGGACGATCTTGCCGCGGGTGCGGCCCGCGGCGCTCAGCTCCCAGGCCTTGGCGGCCTCCGCCAGCGGCAGCGAGTGGGCCACGTTGACGACGAGCCGTCCCGCGTCGGCCAGTTCCGCCAGGGCCGTCAGGTCGGTGGTGTCCGGGCGCACCCAGATGTGCCTGGCCCCCTTGGCGTCCGCGTCGTTGTCGGCGATGGAGATCACCGGCGCCCCGTCCCGGACGACCGACCGCAGCAGTTCGACGCCGCCCTCGCCGTGGAAGTCGAGGCCCGCGTCGACGCCCTCGGGCGCCAGCGCGCGGATCCGCTCGGCCGCGCCCTCCCCGTACAGGACGGGCTCGGCGCCGAGTTCGCGCAGGTAGTCGTGGTTGTGGGTGCCCGCCGTACCGATGACGCGGGCGCCGAGGGAGACGGCGATCTGCACGCCCAGCGAGCCGGTGCCCCCGGCCGCCGAGTGGATGACGACGGTCTGTCCGGCCGTGACGCCGGCCCGGGTGATGGCCTGGTAGGCGGTGAGCCCGGCCAGCGGGATGCCGGCGGCCTGCTCGAAGCTGAGCTCGCGGGGCTTGCGGGCGATGGTGCGCACGGGGGCGGCCACCAGCTCGGCGTACGTGCCGAGCTGGACCCATTCCTTGCGGACGTAGCCGTACACCTCGTCGCCCACGGAGTGGTCGTGGGTGTCCGGGCCGAGGGCCTCGACCACGCCGGCCACGTCCCAGCCGGGTATGACGGGGTGGCGGACCTCCAGGACCGGATCGAGGTATCCGGCGGCGAGCTTCCAGTCGACGGGGTTGACCCCGGCCGCCTTGACGCGGATCAGCACCTCGCCCGGGCCGACCTTCGGTTCCGGCGCGTCGACGAGTTCGAGGGGCGCGGGAGTTCCGTATGCGCTGTACGCGATTGCCTTCATGATCACCGCCAACCGGTGCGCTTCGCCGCCTATTCCGGGGCCGGGCGCGGCTTCACGCGCCGTTCACGCGGGCAGCGAGTTGGGGTGCGAACGGCGTCGGGCGGCGCTGAGCAGGGCCTGGATCTGGGCGCCCGACTGCTCGACGTCGTCCAGCGGGGAGGGGAAGGGCAGCCGGACGTCGGTGTGGCCGCGCCGTTCCTCCAGGCGCAGGGTGATCCCGTAGCGGTCCAGGGCGAGCGGGAGCGCGCGCACGAGGGCGTGGGAGGGGGCCGGTCGGACCAGGCGCAGCAGCAGGGTGACGAGTTCGGGGTGGTCGTCGAGGAGGTGGGTGAGCATGCCCGCCTCGTACGGGGCGAGCGGGTCGGGCCAGGCCTCGTCCAGCTCGTCCAGCCCGATGTACGAGGTGCCCTCCGCGGTCTCCAGGATCGCCTGGCCGTATTCCACGCAGGTGGTGGCGCCGGGCTCGGACTCCTCGTCTGCGTACGGGGTCAGGAGCCGGCCCAGCACCGTGACGCGGGCGCGCACCCGGTCGCGCACCGGGGTGGGGGCGATGTCGGTGAACTCCAGCCGGATGGCGGGGCGCTCGTCGGTCAGCGCCGAGAACGGGTGGCCGGCGGCGGGCGGGGCGGGGTGCAGGTGGAGCCGGCCGAGGACGTCGCTGCCGTCGAGGTGGCGGACCTCGCTGCGGACGCCGTCGGTGACCACGGTCATCGAGTGCGCGGCGGCGAGGATGGACCGCACCCGCTCGGCGTGGGTGGGCCGGGCGGCGGCGGGCATGGCGGCGGGATCACCGGGCAGGCGCATGCGGTCTCTCCATCGATCGGAGTGGGTTAGGTATGCCTAACCTAACCTAGCCCATCGGCCGCCCGAGCAGAACCCCGCCCCTCCGCTTCCGCGCACCCGCTCGTGTCGGTGTTGGGCTGAACGGGTGAAACGCGAGAGGATGGGCGGATGCACATGAAGCGCGAGGCCGAGGCGGCCCGGTGAGCAGGTACGACGTCACCGACGAACAGTGGGAGGGACTCGCGCAGGTGGTGCCGCTGCGCAGTCGCAACGAATGGCCCTCCCGGGTGGACCACCGCACGATCCCCAAGGCCGCCGGGGCCACCGCGGCGGAACAGCGGCGCTTCGTGGTGATCCGGGTCCAGATCTTCGCCGACGCCAGAGAGGTGGCGGAGTACCTGATCGCGCAGATCCCGGTCCTCCTCGACCTCACCGGCGCCGACAGCGAAGTGGCCAAGCGGATCCTGGACTTCAGCAGCGGCGTGGTCTTCGGCCTGGGCAGCGGGATGCACCGGGTCGACCGCAACGTCTTCCTGCTGGCGCCCGTCGGGACCGAGGTCGAGGGGATCGCGGCCGCGGCCGTCCCCCGATCGTAGGAAGGTCGCGACGACGGAACGGTTCGGCGGGCCCCCGGACACCCCGGGGGCCCGTACCGTCCGGCCATGGACGCCACCCTGGACGCGACGCCGACCATCCCGGCCCCCGCCCGCCGCACCCCGAGCACCCCGCCCCGGACCGAAGCCCCGCCGGGGCCGACGGCCGCGCCCCCGGGCACGACCCCGTTACCCGGCGCGGTGACGCCGACCGCGAGGCCGAAGGCCGAAGGGGAGGCGGGAGCGGAGACGGGCCCGCGGATCGGAGCGGCCCCGACCGCATCCCCGACCGCATCCCCGACCGCACCCGCGGGCGGCCCGCTCCGCCCCGCCGTGACCGAGCTGCGCCTCGCCGCCTTCGGCCCGCACCGCGCCGCCCGCTTCGCGCTCGGCCCCGTCACCCTCTTCACCGGCTCCAGCGGCAGCGGCAAGTCCCAGGCCCTGGAGGCCTACGGGGCCCTGGCGGCCCTCGGCTGCGGCCGCACCCTGGACGAGGTCTTCCCCGACCCGTCCGCCCGCGTCCCCGAACGGGCCCGCCCCGACGCGGACGGCCGCCGCGGCTTCCGCATCGGCTGCACGGTCGACGGCCCCGTCGGCCCCGTCAGCCTCGACCTCGCCGTCCAGGCCGAACCCACGCTGCGCATCGCCGGCGAACGGCTCACGCAGGACGGCCGCACCCTCTTCAGCACCGCCCAACGCGACCCCCGCCGACGCTCCGTCGAAGCCGCCTGGCTGACCGGCGGCGCCGTCGGCGTCACCCGCGCCCCGCTCCCCGACGACCGCCTGGGCACGGCCCTGCTCCCGCTGCGCGTGGCCGGGGCGACCGCCGACCAGCGGCACGTCCTCGCCGCCGTCGAGCAGGTGGTCGTCGCCCTGCGCTCGGTCTTCCCCTGCGCCCCGAACCCCGCCCGCATGCGGACCCCGGTCCCCACCGGCGAGGGCCGACTGCGCGGCGACTGCGCCAACCTGGCCGACGTACTGCGCCGGACCCGCGACGAATGCGCCACCCGCCACGCCCTGCTCGTCACGGCCGCCCGCACCGCCTGCGCCGGCCCCGTCGCCGACCTCGTGGCCCGGGGCCCCGGCGGGCCCGGCGGAGGACTCGTCACCGCCCGCCTGGACCGGGGACCCGACCGGCCCGCCACCGCACTCGGCCGCCTCGGCGCCGGCGAGCTGCGCTTCCTCGCCCTCGCGCTCGTGCTGCTCACCGGACCCGGGGTCCTGGCAGTGGACCCCGCCGCCGAACTGCTCTCGGCCCGACAGGCCCTCACCGTTCTCGCCGACGGCCTCGACCGCGACCTCGACCGCAGCCAACGCGCCGAACTGCTGCGCCTGGCCCTGCTGTCCTGCGCGCGTGGGCACGTCCGCCTGGTCGCGACGACGGGAGCCGAGGGTGCCGCAACCGCGCAGGGGCTCCCCGGCGTCTCGGTGGTAGACCTGTCCCCATGAACAGCGCCCCCGAGGAACCCGAAGACGAACGACTCCACCGACTCCAGCGGCGGCTCGCCGAGTTCGCCGCCGCCCGCGACTGGGCCCCTTACCACACCCCCAAGAACCTGGCCGTCGCACTGAGCGTGGAGGCGTCGGAACTGGTCGAAATCTTCCAATGGCTGACGCCGGAACAGTCGGCGGCGGTGATGGAAGAGCCGGAACGCGCACACCGAGTGGTCGACGAGGTGGCCGACGTACTGGCGTATCTGCTGCAATTCTGTGAGGTTCTCGGGGTGGATGTGCTGGATGCGCTGGCGGCGAAGATCGAAAGGAACGAACAGCGCTTCCCGGTGACCGGTACGACGCCTTCTGATCGTCACTCTTCGGAGTGATGGCGTCGTCCACAACCATGTTTGTGTCCACAGATTTCCGAATACCCCTGGCTTTACTGGCTCGTTGCCTTCACTCTGGGTAGTGGAGAACGGCGGGATGTCGTGCGGACGGGGGACGGCATATGGATGCGGTACGGCTCATCGCGGCCGGCCGGCACGCTCTGGCACAGAGCGGCGCCGCGTGGGACATCGTGGGAGAGGCCTGGCAGGCCCAGGCGTTGGCGCAGGGGATCGGGGGATGGCTGGCGGTCACCGGGCCGCCGGAGCTCAGATCGGAGGCACGGGGACTGGGGGAGGCGGGAGGCAGAGGCTGCGGGGTCGTCGACCGGGCCGCCCTGCGCGGCGAGGGCAGCGCGCCCGAGACGCCGCCGAGGGCGGCGCGACTGACCGGCGTGGCCGATGTCCGTCAAGCGCTGCTCGGGATCCAGGCGCTGCTCGGGGAGGTCGGAATAGCCCTCGTGGGGGTGGCCTGCGCGACGGACGACGAAAGCCTGTACTGGCAGTGCATCGAGTCGATCGACGCGGCCGACGAGTCCAGCGACCGCGTGCGGGCGCTGCTGCGCAGGATGGCGGTACGGGAACGGGGCTCGGCCTCGGGCGTGCTCTGAGGACCCGGGCTTCGGTCGGGGTCGCGGGGTCCCGCCGCGCACGGCGGGACCCGCACGGTCGCGCCGACCGGTCGCGGGGGTCCGGTCAGAACCCCCGGTCGGAGTGGGTCCCGCGGTCGCTCCCGGACACGTGGCCGGCCGCGGTCGTCGGCGCGGCGGCGGGAGCGCGGTCCGCGGTGTTCAGGTCGGCGTCGAGCCGGGACAGATCGGCGTTCAGCGCCGCCATCAGCTCTTCCATCTGCTGCAGCAGCCCCTTCGGCGCGCTGCCCTGCGCGGGCACCGCGGACTCCCGGTGTGCCTGTTCGTGTGCTGCCTGTCCGGTGTGCCCGGTCTGTCGGGGGGTCTCCGGCGCGACCTCGTGGGACATGGCGGCCTCCTCGGCCCTGGCCCTTCCGAGGCGGAAGGGGGCGGTGGACGCGTCGTCGGCAGGCCGCCGGCGCGCGGGCCGGGCGGTCCGGCTCCGACCGAGCCAACGATCACCGTCCGCGCAGGTCACTGGCGGGGCGAAGCGCGGACCGCCGGGTTGACGCAGATTCACCCTGCAGGGGTGGGAGGCGGGCAGGATGGAGCCATGGAGCTCCGAATCTTCACCGAACCCCAGCAGGGCGCCGACTACGACACCCTCCTCACCGTCGCCAAGGCCACCGAGGACCTCGGCTTCGACGCGTTCTTCCGGTCCGACCACTACCTGCGGATGGGCTCCGTCGACGGGCTGCCCGGGCCCACCGACGCCTGGATCACCCTCGCGGGACTGGCGCGCGAGACCAAGCGGATCCGGCTCGGCACCCTGATGACGGCCGGCACCTTCCGGCTTCCCGGCGTCCTCGCGATCCAGGTCGCCCAGGTCGACCGGATGTCCGGCGGGCGCGTCGAGCTGGGCCTGGGAGCCGGCTGGTTCGAAGAGGAACACAAGGCGTACGGGATCCCCTTCCCGGCCGAACGGATGGCCAGGCTGGAGGAACAACTGGCGATCATCACCGGCCTGTGGGCCACCGAGCCCGGAGCCACCTTCGACCACCACGGCACCCACTACCGGCTGGAGAACTCCCCGGCGCTGCCCAAGCCCGCCCAGGCCAAGGTGCCGATCCTCATCGGCGGGCACGGCGCCCGGCGCACCCCGCGCCTCGCCGCACGGTACGCCGACGAGTTCAACATGCCCTTCGCCTCGGTGGAGGACAGCCGCCGGCAGTTCGCCCGCGTCCGCGAGGCCGCCGCCGGGGTCGGCCGCAAGGCCGAGGAACTCGTCTATTCCAACGCCCTGGTGGTGTGCGTCGGCAAGAACGACGCCGAGGTCGCCCGGCGGGCCGCCGCCATCGGCCGCGAGGTCGACGAGCTCAAGGCCAACGGCCTGGCGGGCTCCCCGGCCGAGGTCGTGGACAAGCTCGGCACCTACGCCGCCATCGGCTCCTCCCGCGTCTACCTCCAGCTCCTCGACCTCGACGACCTGGACCACCTGGAGCTGATCTCCTCCCAGGTCCTCGGCCGGCTCGGCTGACGACCCACCGCACACAGGAGGACCCGTGCCCCGAGCGACCCGCCCCCTCGCCGACGCCCTGGCGGTCGGGCCCGTGCTCCTGGACGGCGGGCTCGCCGAACGCCTCGCCGCCCAGGGCTGCGACCTGTCCGGCGTCCTGTGGACGGGCCGGGTCCTCGCCGAGCACCCGGAACAGGTGGAGGCCGCCCACACGGCCTACGTCGAGGCCGGCGCCGAGGTGCTGATCACGGCCAGCTACCAGACCGGGCACGACCCCGCGCTGTCCGCGGCGTCCGTGCGCCTCGCCGACCGGGCGGCGCGGGCGGCGGGGCACGAGGTGTGGGTGGCCGCCTCCGTCGGCCCGTACGGGGCCGCCCTGGCCGACGGCAGCGAGTACCGGGGCCGCTACGGGCTGGGCGGGCCCCGGCTGGAGGCCTTTCACCGGCCGCGGGTCGAGGCCCTGCTCGCCGCCGGCCCGGACGTCCTCGCGCTGGAGACCCTCCCCGACACCGACGAGGCCAGGGCCCTGCTGCGCGTCCTGGCCGCGAGCGGCGCGCGGGCTTGGGTGAGCTACACCGTCGAGGGCGACCGCACCCGCGCCGGCCAGCCCCTCGACGAGGCCTTCGCCCTCGCCGCCGCCGCGCCCGAGGTCATCGCGGTCGGCGTCAACTGCTGCGATCCGCGGGACGTCCTGCCCGCCCTGGAGACCGCCGCCTCGGTCACGACCAAACCCCTGCTCGCCTACCCCAACGACGGCTCCGTCTGGGAGGCGACCACCGCCACCTGGCACCGCCCGCGCACCCCGCCGCCCTGGCCCGTCGACGCCTGGCTCCGCACCGGCGCCCGGATCGTCGGCGGCTGCTGCCGCGTCGGCCCGAGCGCCGTCGCCGCCCTGCGCCCCGCCCTGCGCCGGGGGTCGGGAGCCGGGTGAAAAAGCAGTGGGCCCGCGCCCGCGCGCGGCAGATACTGAAGCGCATGTTCCTCACGATCAGCACCACCGGCACGACGGAGAAACCCGCCACCGACCTGGGCTTTCTGCTGCACAAGCATCCCGGGAGGGCGCAGGCGTTCACCACCTCGCACGGCACCGCGCACGTCTTCTACCCCGAGGCCTCGGCCGAGCGGTGCACGGCTGCGCTGCTGCTCGAGGTGGACCCCGTCGCGCTCGTGCGGCGCGGTCGGGAGAAGGGTCGGGGCGGAGCCCCCGACGCCGCCCTCGCCCAGTACGTGAACGACCGCCCGTACGCGGCCTCGTCCCTGCTCGCCGTCGCCCTCGGCGGGGTGTTCCGCTCGGCCCTCAACGGCCGGTGCACGGCCCGCCCCGAGCTGCCCGGGCGACCGCTGGCGCTGCGGATCGAGATCCCCGCGCTCCCGGCGCGCGGCGGCGCCGCCCTGGTGCGCCGGCTGTTCGAACCGCTGGGCTGGGACCGGGTCGACGTCGAGCCCGTGGTGTTGGACGAGAAGTTCCCGCAGTGGGGCGACAGCCGATACGTACGGCTCGTGCTGGACGGCGGGCAGAGGCTCGACGACGCCCTGCGCCAGTTGTACGTCCTGCTGCCCGTGCTCGACGACTCCAAGCACTACTGGGTCGCGCCCGACGAGGTCGACAAGCTGCTGCGGGCCGGCGACGGCTGGCTGGCCGGCCACCCCGAGCACGCGCTGATCACCGCCCGCTACCTGGCCCGGGACAAGCGGCTCACCCGGGACGCCATGGAGCGCCTGGAGCTCGCCCGCCTCGCCGAGGTCGACGGGAGCGAACCGGAGGAGGTCGACAACGCCGTCGACGAGTCGCGCGACACCGAGGAGCGGCCCGTCCCGCTCGCCGTGCGCCGCCGCGAGGCCATCCTGGCCGCCCTGCGGTCGGCCGGCGCGGCGCGCGTCCTCGACCTCGGGTGCGGGCAGGGGCAGCTGGTGCAGGCCCTGCTGAAGGACGTCACCTTCACCGAGATCGTCGGTGTCGACGTCTCGACGCACGCCCTGGCCGTCGCCGCGCGTCGCCTGCGTCTGGAACGGATGGGGGAGCGGCAGAGTTCCCGTGTCCGGCTGTTCCAGGGGTCGTTGGCGTACACCGACAAGCGGCTCGTCGGCTACGACGCGGCCGTGCTCAGCGAGGTCATCGAGCACCTGGACCTGCCGCGCCTGCCGGCGCTGGAGTACGCGGTGTTCGGCGCGGCCCGCCCGCGCACGGTCCTCGTGACCACTCCGAACGTCGAGTACAACGTCCGCTGGGAGACGCTGCCCGCCGGGCACGTCCGCCACCGCGACCACCGCTTCGAGTGGACCCGCGAGGAGTTCCGTACGTGGGCGCGGCGCGTCGCCGACCGGTACGGGTACGCCGTGGCGTACGTGCCCGTCGGCGAGGACGACCCCGAGGTCGGCCCGCCCACCCAGATGGCCGTCTTCACGGCCACCGGCGAACCCGCCACCACCCAGACCACCGAGACCACCACGACTCCGAAGGAGGGTGAGGCGGCATGACCGTCACCGAGACCGACCGCGCGACCCCCCGCCCGGCCCACCGGATCCTTCCCGTCACCGACCTGTCCCTCGTCGTCCTCGTCGGGGCCACCGGATCGGGCAAGTCCACCTTCGCCCGCCGGCACTTCAAGCCGACCGAGGTCCTCTCCTCCGACCACTGCCGGGGCCTGGTCAGCGACGACGAGAACGACCAGAGCGTCAGTCGGGACGCCTTCGACGTCCTCCACTACATCGCCGGCAAGCGGCTCGCCGCCGGACGGCTGACCGTCGTGGACGCCACCAACGTCCAGCCCGAGGCCCGCCGGCAGCTGGTCCGCCTGGCCCGCGAACACGACGTCCTGCCCATCGCGATCGTCCTCGACATGCCGGAGGCGGTCTGCGCCGAACGCAACGCCGGCCGACCCGACCGCGCCGGACTGCCGCGCCGGGTGATCCAGCGCCACCGCGGCGAGCTGCGCCGTTCCCTGCGCGGCCTGGAGCGCGAGGGGTTCCGCAAGGTGCACGTCCTGCGCACCGTCGAGGAGGTCGAGTCCGCCGAGGTCGTCCTGGAGAAACGATTCAACGACCTCACGCACCTCACCGGACCGTTCGACATCATCGGTGACATCCACGGCTGCTCCTCCGAGCTGGAGACCCTGCTGGCCAAGCTCGGCTACCGGGACGGCGCCCACCCCGACGGCCGCACCGCCGTCTTCGTCGGCGACCTCGTCGACCGCGGCCCCGACAGCCCCGGCGTCCTGCGCCGCGTGATGGGCATGGTGAAGTCCGGCAACGCCCTGTGCGTGCCCGGGAACCACGAGAACAAGCTCGGCCGCCACCTCAAGGGGTCCAAGGTCCAGTGCACCCACGGTCTCGCGGAGACGATCGAACAGCTCGACCGCGAGCCCGAGGAGTTCGTCAAGGAGGTACGGGAGTTCATCGCCGGCCTGGTCAGCCACTACGTGCTCGACGGCGGCCGGCTGGTGGTCTGTCACGCCGGCCTGCCCGAGAAGTACCACGGCCGCACCTCCGGCCGGGTCCGCTCGCACGCCCTGTACGGGGAGACCACCGGCGAGACCGACGAGTTCGGGCTGCCGGTGCGCTACCCGTGGGCCGAGGACTACCGGGGCAAGGCGGTCGTGGTCTACGGCCACACCCCCGTCCCGGACACCACCTGGATCAACAACACCATCTGCCTCGACACCGGCGCCGTCTTCGGCGGCCGGATGACCGCCCTGCGCTGGCCCGAACGCGAACTGGTCGACGTACCGGCCGAGAAGGTCTGGTACGAGCCGGTCAAGCCGCTCGCCGCCGAGGCGCCGGGCGGCCACGAGGGACGCCCGCTCGACATCGCGGACGTCCACGGGCGCCGCGTCGTGGAGACCCGCCACCTGGGCAACGTCGGCGTCCGCGAGGAGAACGCCGCCGCGGCGCTGGAGGTCATGAGCCGCTTCGCGGTCGATCCGCGCCTGGTGCCCTACCTCCCGCCGACCATGGCCCCGACGGCCACCTCCCGCGAGGACGGCCACCTCGAACACCCGGCGGAGGCCTTCGCGCAGTACCGCGCCGACGGCGTCGAGCGGGTCGTCTGCGAGGAGAAGCACATGGGCTCCCGCGCGACCGTCCTGCTGTGCCGGGACGCCGAGACGGCCCGGTCGCGGTTCGGGACCGACGGCGCGGCCTCGGGCTCCCTGTACACCCGCACCGGACGGCCGTTCTTCCAGGACCCCGGGGTCACGGAGGAGTTCCTCGGCAGGCTCCGGACGGCGGTCGACGCCGCCGGCCTCTGGGAGGAGCTGGACACCGACTGGCTCCTGCTCGACGGGGAGCTGCTGCCCTGGTCCCTGAAGTCCACCGGCCTGCTGCGCAACCAGTACGCCGCCGTCGGCGCGGCCTCCCGCGCCGTCTTCCCCGGCGCACTGGCCGCCCTGGAGGCGGCCGCGGCCCGGGGCGTGGAGACGGGGGAGCTGGCGGCGCGCCAGCGGGCCCGTGCCGAGGACGCCGCCGCGTTCACCGAGGCGTACCGCCGCTACTGCTGGACCACCGACGGGCTGGACGGCGTACGGTTCGCGCCGTTCCAGCTGCTCGCGGTGGCCGGACGGTCCCTGGCCGACGTACCGCACGACCGGCAGCTGGCCTGGCTGGACCGGCTGGCCGACGCCGACGGGCGGTCGGCGGCCCCGCTGCTGCGGCGCACGGCGCGGATCCACGTGGACACCACCGACGAGGCCTCCGTGCGCGCGGGCACCGAATGGTGGCGGGAGATGACCGCCGCCGGCGGTGAGGGCATGGTCGTCAAGCCGCTCGGGGCGTACGTCCGGGACGGCAAGGGGCGGCTGGTGCAGCCGGGCGTGAAGGTGCGCGGGCGCGAGTACCTGCGGATCATCTACGGCCCGGAGTACACGCGACCGGAGAACCTGGAGAGGCTGCGTCAGCGCTTCCTCGGTCACAAGCGCTCGCTCGCGCTGCGCGAGTACGCGCTCGGCCTCGAAGCCCTGGACCGGCTCGCGGCCGGCGAGCCGCTGTGGCGGGTCCACGAACCGGTCTTCGCGGTGCTGGCGCTGGAATCGGAGCCGGTGGACCCCCGGCTGTGACGGGGCGCGCCGGCCGCGCCGCCGGCCGGTCCGCAGCGGGTGGGGGCCACGGGTCCCCGCCCGCTCCGCCGTCCCCGGCTGTAGCCGGTGGCACAATCCACCTGTCGGGTCAAGCGTTTGACGGACGATCGTCCGCCACGGACGGGTGAACCTCGTCGCGGCCCGGCCCGGAATCGCTCTCACGTAGGCCTTATGAGGGAACTTTCGCCGGGAACTCCGGGGAAACCACCGGCGGGATCGTTCATCCAGGGCAGCGGAATGTCCGCGACCCTGGAAGGACGGAACGTCACCTATGAAGATGACCGCGCGCGGAAGCCTTGCGGCACTGATGACCTGTATGGCCGCGGTCGGAGCGGCCTCCCCGGCCGTCGCCGACGCGGTGCCGGTGGATGTGCCGCTGGACGCCGTCGAGACCACGCTGGGCGTGGCCGCCCCCCGCGTGGCCACCGGGGTCCCGATGCCCGTCGTCGGCGCCCCCGAGGCGCCCCGGCACCACAAGGGCGACCTGCTGCCGGTCCCACTGCTCCCGGTCGTCCCGATCGCCACCGAACTCGGCGACACCCGCGTCGCCTCGGCGGTGCCGAACCTCGCCGGCGCGCCCGAGACGGACGGCGAGGGGTCCGTGGAGTCCCCCGAGACGACGCTGCGCACCCGCACGCCCGGCGCGGTCGTCGGAGCCCCGCTGACCATGCCGGACGGGAGCAACTTCGGGCTGCCGAACCTGACCGCCCCGAAGCTGGGCCTGACCGCCCCGGAGCTGGTCGGCGCCCCCTCGGCGCTCCTCGGCCTGCGCTGAGGGCCCCGTCCGGGGCCGGCGTCCGGCCGCGCCCGCGGGGCGGGTTCGACGGCGTCGGTACGAAAGGCCGGTTCGAAAGGCCGCTCGGTCTGGGAACGTGTACGGCATGGGATTCCATGTCGACTCCGAGACCGGGCGGCTCCGCCGCGTCATCCTCCACCGGCCCGATCTGGAGCTGAAGCGGCTCACACCAAGCAACAAGGACGCCCTGCTCTTCGACGACGTGCTGTGGGTGCGCCGGGCCCGTCAGGAGCACGACGGGTTCGCGGACGTGCTGCGCGACCGGGGTGTCGACGTCCACCTCTTCGGTGACCTGCTGTGCGAGGCCCTCGACATCACCGAGGCCCGGCACCTGGTCCTGGACCGGGTCTTCGACGAGAAGGAGTACGGTCCGCTCGCCACCGACCACCTGCGCGCCGCCTTCGACGGCCTGCCCTCGGCCGAACTGGCGGAGGCGCTCGTCGGGGGCATGACGAAGCGGGAGTTCCTGGAGCGCCACCCCGAACCGGTCTCCGTACGTTTCCACGCGCTCGACCTCGACGACTTCCTGCTGGGCCCGCTGCCCAACCACCTCTTCACCCGGGACACCTCCGCCTGGATCTACGACGGGGTGTCCATCAACGCGATGCGCTGGCCGGCGCGGCGGCGCGAGACCGTGCACTTCGAGGCGATCTACCGCCACCACCCGCTCTTCACCGGTTCCGGCCCCTTCCACTACTGGTCGCAGGGGCAGGCCGACTACCCCTCGACCATCGAGGGCGGGGACGTCCTCGTCATCGGCAACGGCGCCGTGCTCATCGGGATGAGCGAGCGCACCACTCCGCAGGCGGTGGAGATGCTGGCGCGGGGGCTGTTCGCGGCCGGGTCGGCGTCGACGATCGTGGCCCTCGACATGCCCAAGCGGCGGGCCTTCATGCACCTGGACACGGTGATGACGATGGTGGACGCGGACACCTTCACCCAGTACGCGGGCCTGGGCATGCTGCGCTCCTACACGATCCGGCCGGGCGAGGGGGCGAGCGAACTGAGGGTCACCGACCACGCTCCCGAGCACATGCACCGGGCCATCGCGGCGGCGCTCGGGCTGGAGCGGGTGCGGGTGCTGACCGCCACCCAGGACGTGCACTCGGCGGAGCGCGAGCAGTGGGACGACGGGTGCAACGTGCTGGCCGTCGAACCGGGGGTGGTGGTGGCGTACGAGAGGAACGTGACGACCAACACGCACCTGCGCAAGGAGGGCATCGAGGTGATCGAGATCCCGGGGAGCGAGCTGGGGCGGGGGCGCGGGGGGCCCCGATGCATGAGTTGTCCTGTGCAGCGGGACGCCGTCTGACCTGCTTCTCCGGCCCTCCAGCCCTGTATATCAATACGGAGTATCGTATATACTTCCATCATCCCCTGTCAGTGCCACCCTGGAGTGCCCCATGGCCAGCGACCTCTTCGGCCGCAGTTTCCTCAAGGAGCTCGACTTCACCGCCGCCGAGTTCCGCGGCCTGGTCGCGCTCGCCGCCGAGCTGAAGGCCGCCAAGAAGGCCGGAACCGAGGTCCCCCACCTCCAGGGTCGCAACATCGCGCTGATCTTCGAGAAGACCTCCACGCGCACCCGCTGCGCCTTCGAGGTCGCCGCCGCCGACCAGGGCGCCCGCACCGTGTACCTCGACCCCGCCGGCTCCCAGATGGGCCACAAGGAGTCGATCAGGGACACGGCGCGGGTGCTGGGCCGGATGTTCGACGGCATCGAGTACCGGGGCGACAGCCAGAAGACGGTCGAGGAGCTCGCCGCGCACTCCGGCGTGCCCGTCTTCAACGGCCTCACCGACGACTGGCACCCCACCCAGATGCTCGCCGACGTGCTCACCGTGACCGAGCACTGCGACAAGCCGCTGGAGCGCGTGGCCTTCGCCTACCTCGGCGACGCCCGGTTCAACATGGGCAACTCCTACCTGGTGACCGGCGCCCTGCTGGGCATGGACGTACGCATCGTCGCGCCCCGGGCCTACTGGCCGGCCGAGGCCGTCGTGGACCGGGCCCGCGAGCTGGCCGCCGTCAGCGGCGCCCGCGTCACCCTGACCGAGGAGGTCGCGGAGGGCGTGGCGCAGGCCGACTTCGTGGCCACGGACGTGTGGGTGTCGATGGGCGAACCGAAGGAGGTCTGGGACGAGCGGATCGCGGCCCTGTCCCCGTACGCCGTCACCATGGACGTGCTGCGCGCCACCGGCAACCCGGACGTGAAGTTCCTGCACTGCCTGCCCGCCTACCACGACCTGGGCACCAAGGTGGCCCAGGAGGTGTACGAGCGGCACGGGTTGGACTCGCTGGAGGTGACGGACGAGGTCTTCGAGTCCGCGCACTCGGTGGTCTTCGACGAGGCGGAGAACCGGCTGCACACCATCAAGGCGGTGCTCGTCGCGCTCCTCGCGCGGTAGCGCGCGGTACGACGCGGTGGGGCGCGGACGTGGCCGTGCGCCGGGCGCCGGTCGCCTGCGCGGCTTCAGGCGCGCGCCGCCAGGGTGAACCAGACGACCTTGCCGCGCTCGGTGCGGCGGTGGCCGCAGGCCGAGCTGAGCGCCCGGATGAGCAGCAGTCCGCGGCCGTGCTCCTGCCAGGGGTCGACGTGCTCGGACCCGGGACGGGTGGTCAGGTCGCCGGGCGGTCGCGGGTCGCCGTCGTGCACCTCCACCTGACAGCCGCCGCCGCCCCCCGGCAGTTCGACGACCAGCTCGATCGAGGCCCCGCGCGCGGTGTGCTCGACGGCGTTGGCGACCAGCTCGGCGGTCAGCAGCTCGGCCGTGTCGCGGTCGGCGGACGGATCGGTCTCGGCGAGGGCGGTGCGCACCAGTGCGCGGGCCATCGGCACGGCGGCGGTCGTGTGGGGGAGGGCGATCCGCCAGGCGGAGTCGTCGGGCACGGCTGGTCCGTCCTTCCGGGAGTCGTGGAGGCGGGGCAGGAGGTGCGGGCGGTGCGGGCGGGGCAGGAGGTGCGGGCGGGGCGGGTGGCGGGCGGTGGGGTGAGCGGCGGGAGTCCGGGGTGAGAACTCCGGGTTTCGATTTCAAGTTCAACGATACGGAGCGCGCGCGTGACTCTGTAGGGCACCCCGGCCGAACGGCAAGGGACCACCGTCACCGGCTGTCGGGACCTTCGGTCCGTGTCGCCGCCCCCACCGCGTTGTCGCGTTTCTGTGACGGCAGTCACCAGTCGGTGATACCGTCGACGACGTGAGCCCCTTCATCGGTTCCACACCAGCGACCGAACGGTGGCGCCACCTGCGGGTGACCCGGCAGGACGGCGTCGCCACCGTCACCCTCGACCGTCCCGAGAAGCTGAACGCGCTCACCTTCGGCGCCTACGCCGACCTGCGCGATCTGCTCGCCGAGCTGTCCCGCGAACGCTCCGTGCACGCCCTCGTGCTGGCCGGGGAGGGTCGGGGCTTCTGCTCCGGCGGCGACGTGGACGAGATCATCGGCGCCACCCTCGCCATGGACACCGCCCAGCTCCTCGACTTCAACCGGATGACCGGCCAGGTCGTGCGCGCCGTCCGCGAATGCCCCTTCCCGGTGATCGCCGCCGTCCACGGGGTGGCCGCCGGAGCCGGCGCCGTCCTCGCGCTCGCCGCCGACTTCCGGATCGCCGACCCCACCGCCCGCTTCGCCTTCCTCTTCACCCGCGTCGGCCTCTCCGGCGGGGACATGGGCGCCGCCTACCTCCTGCCCCGGGTCGTCGGCCTCGGCCACGCCACCCGGCTGCTGATGCTCGGAGAGCCCGTACGCGCCGCCGAGGCGGAACGGATCGGCCTGCTGAGCGAGCTCGTCGAAGAGGGCAAGGCCGATGTCCGGGCCGCCGAACTGGCCGCCCGGCTCGCCGCCGGACCCACCCTCGCCCACGCCCAGACCAAGGCCCTGCTGACGGCCGAGCTCGACATGCCGCTGGCCGCGTCCGTGGAGCTGGACGCCAACACCCAGGCCCTGCTGATGCACGGCCGGGACTACGCCGAGTTCCACGCCGCCTTCACCGGGAAGCGGCCGCCGGAGTGGAAGGGCAGGTAGCCACATGTCCGTGCGCGCCATGCGGGTGGCCGTCGTGGGCGGCGGACCGGGCGGACTGTACGCCGCCGCGCTGCTGGCCCGCCAGGGGCACGCCGTCGAGGTGTGGGAACGCGGCGCCCCCGACGACACGTTCGGCTTCGGCGTCGTCCTCTCCGACGAGACCCTCGGCGGCATCGAGCGCGCCGACACGGCCGTCCACACCGCCCTCGGCGCCGAGTTCGTCCGCTGGGACGACGTCGAGATCGTCCACCGGGGCCGCCTGCTCACCTCCGGCGGCCACGGCTTCGCCGCCCTCGGCCGCCGCCGGCTCCTGGAGATCCTCCACGAGCGCTGCGCCGGACTCGGGGTCCGGCTCCGCTTCCACACCGCCGCCCCCGACACCCGCAGGCTCGCGACCGCGTACGACCTGGTGGTCGCCGCCGACGGGGTGCACAGCCCCACCCGCGAACAGGGCGCCGCGCACTTCGGGCCCACCGTCACACCCGGACGCTGCCGCTACATCTGGCTGGCCGCCGACTTCGCCCTCGACGCCTTCCGCTTCGAGATCGCCGAGACCGAGCACGGCGTGATGCAGCTGCACGGCTACCCGTACTCGGCCGACTCCTCGACCGTCATCGTCGAGATGCGCGAGGAGGTCTGGCGGGCGGCGGGCTTCGACCTGTGCGACGAGGAGGAGTCCGCGACCCGCTGCGCCAAGATCTTCGGCGAGGCGCTGCGCGGACGCCCGTTGCGCGGCAACCGCTCCGCCTGGACCCGGTTCCGCACCGTCGTCAACGCGCGCTGGTCCCACGGCAACGTCGTCCTGCTCGGCGACGCCGCGCACACTGCGCACTTCTCCATCGGCTCCGGCACCAAACTCGCCGTCGAGGACGCCCTCGCCCTCGCGGACGCGATCGGCACCGGCCTCGCCGTGCCCGAGGCGCTCGCACGGTACGAGCACGAGCGCAGGCCCGCCGTCGCCAGCACTCAGCGCGCGGCGGCCGCCAGCATGCGGTGGTTCGAGGACATCGGCGTCTACGTCGACCAGCCCGCCCGGCAGTTCGCCTTCAACCTGCTGACCCGCAGCCGCCGCGTGACCCACGACAACCTGCGGCTGCGCGACGCCCGCTTCACCCGCGCGGTGGAACGGGACTTCGGCTGCGGGCCGGAGACGACCGGCGTGGCCGGCGCGGAGGGAGCCGAGGGGCCGGGGGCGGAGGCCGGGTCGGGCCGGGGCGTGCCGCCCATGTTCACCCCCTTCACGCTGCGCGGTCTGACGCTGCGCAACCGCGTCGTGGTCTCCCCGATGGACATGTACTCGGCCCACGAAGGGGTACCGGGCGACTTCCACCTCGTACACCTGGGCGGGCGGGCCCTCGGCGGCGCCGGGCTGGTCATGACCGAAATGGTCTGCGTCAGCCCCGAGGGCCGCATCACCCCGGGCTGCGCGGGCCTGTGGACGGCGGAGCAGGCCACCGCCTGGAAACGGATCGTCGACTTCGTCCACACCTCCGCGCCCGGCACGGCCCTCGGCGTCCAACTCGGTCACTCGGGCCGCAAGGGCTCCACCCGCGTCATGTGGGAGGGGATGGACGAACCGCTGCCGGACGGCAACTGGGCCCTGTCCGCGGCCTCCGCGCTGCCCTACCGGGCCGGCGTCTCCGCCGTGCCGCGCGCCCTGACGACCGAGGACCTCGGCGCCGTCCGCTCCGACTTCGCGGCCGCCGCCGTACGGGCCGCGGACTGCGGCTTCGACCTGCTCGAACTGCACTGCGCCCACGGCTACCTGCTCTCCGGCTTCCTGTCCCCGCTCACCAACCACCGCGACGACGCCTACGGCGGCACCCTGGAGAACCGGCTGCGCTTCCCGCTGGAGGTCTTCGACGCGGTCCGCGAGGTCTGGCCGGCGGACCGCCCCATGACCGTCCGGCTGTCGGCCACCGACTGGGCGCCCGGCGGTACCACCCCCGAGGACGCGGTGCGCATCGCCGCCGCCTTCGCCGCGCACGGCGCGGACGCCGTCGACGTCTCCACCGGCCAGGTCGTCAGCGACGAGGAGCCGGAGTACGGGCGCTCGTACCAGACCCCCTACGCCGACCGGATCCGCAACACGCTCGGCGTGCCCGTGATCGCCGTCGGCGCCATCTCCTCGTGGGACGACGTCAACTCGCTGCTCCTGGCCGGTCGCGCCGACCTGTGCGCGCTCGGCCGGCCCCACCTCTACGACCCGCACTGGACCCTGCACGCCGCCGTCGACCAGGAGTACGCGGGCCCCGCCGCACCCTGGCCGGCGCCCTACCGGGCCGGCAGCCGCAAACCGCCGACCGGGCGGGGGTAGGGCCGGCGGGCCGCCGGCCGGGGTCAGCCCCGTTCGAGCCTGACGCGGTCCTCGACGGGGGTGAAGCCGAGGCGGCGGTAGACGCCGTTGCTGGTGGGATTGGCCAGGTCGGTGAAGAGCACCACCTCCTGCGCCCCGGCCGCGTACGCCGCCCGGCTCGTGGCGTGCGCGATCCCGGCGGCGTAACCGTGGCGGCGCTCCCGGGGCGGCGTGTAGACGAGCTGGACGCGGGCGACCGAGCCGACGGGGCGGGAGAAGGCGGCCAGGGCCCGCGGGGCACCGTCGCGCTCCCACAGCAGGGCGCCGCCGTACGAGATCCGCTCGCGCAGGGCGGCCTCGGAGGCGACGGCGGGCGAGCCGATCTCCGCGTCGAAGGCCCGCGCCCACTCCAGCAGCAGCGGGAGGTCCGACTCGACGGCGGTCCGCGCCCGCCCGTCCGGCGCCGGGTCCGGGTCCGCCAGGGCGGCCAGCCGGAACAGCCGGTTCTCCTCGGTCACGCGGGCCGGCGCCCCCCAGCTCGCGGCCAGCACCTCGGCGTCCGCCCGGCGGGCGTTGACGGCGTCGACGTCGGCGAGGAGCGGTTCGGCCGTGAAGGCCGCGCCCAACGCCCGGACCGCCTCCTCGGGCACCACTCCGAGCAGCAGGGGGAAGGGCGGGGTGCGCACCAGGGCTCCGGTGACCGCCCCGGTCGGGTCCGTCCACCAGCCGAAGAGGGGGGCGTGCGGGCCGTAGGCGTGCGGTCCGCGCCGCTCCAGGGTGTCCAGGACGGTCACGAGGTGGGTGTCGACGACGGGCCGGGCGTTCACGGCCCGGCGCGCGGCGGGCGGGAAGGCCGCCGGATCGGTGCTGAAGGTCCAGGTCATGCCCCATCGTGCCGGGGCGCGCGGCGGGCCGCACCGGGATTTCGCACGGGAGCGTCTCCCCCGTGCGGGGGAGCGGGTCCCCCCGCGCGGGGGAGGGCGGGGGTCGGCGGTGTTGGGATCTTGGGGTGAGAGCGAAGGGAGGGTGCCGGAGGGCACCCCCGGGCCCCGCGGGGGCCCCGGACGAGGAGGAACCGTGAACGGTCGGGCAGGGGCAGGGGCAGGGGCGTGGGCAGGAGCGTGGGCGTGGGCAGGGGCGTTGCCGAGGGCGTGGCGCTCAGGGGTGGACGAAGAGCGCGCCGGTGGCGTGCAGACGGCTGTGGAGTTCGGCGAAGACGGCGGCGGCGCGGTCACCGGGCCAGTCCGAGGGGAGGAGGTCGCGCGGCAGCCCCGGGTCCGCGTAGGGCAGCCGCCGCCAGGTGTCCAGGGCCTGGAGGTAGTCCCGGTAGGCCTGCTCGGGGGAGGGTTCGGGACCGCACTGGAGGGCGCGCAGGACCGGTTCGTGCCGGTCGAGGAACTCCTCGTGCTGTTTGGCGAGCGCGGCCAGGTCCCACCAGCGGGCCACCGCCTCGGCGGTGGGGGCGAAGCCGAGGTGGGCGCCCCGGAACAGCTCCACGTAGGCGGTGAGGCCCAACCGTTCCAGGGTGTGCCCGGTCTCCTCGGCCACCTGGGCGGGGGCGATCCACACCCCCGGGGCGACCGATCCGTAGCCCAGCCGGGCGAGGCGCGAGCGCAGCAGGTGCCGCTTGTTGCGCTCCTGCTCGGGGACGGAGAAGACGGCGACGAGCCACTCCTGCGACACCGGGGCGGTCCCGTAGATCCGCCGGTCCCCGTCGTCCAGCAGCTGCCGGGCCTCGTCCGAGAGGGCGTATGCCGCCGCGCCGTCCGCGGCCTTGGCGGGCAGCAGGAAGCCGCGCCGCTTCAGCCGGGACACGGAGGAACGGACGGAGGGCGCGTCGACGCCGGCCGCGCCCAGCAGGCGGACCAGCGCGGACACCGGCACGGGCCCCTCGAAGGCCCGCCCGTAGGCGCCGTAGAACGTGACGATCAGGGATCGCGGAGTGTGCTGCTCGACCACGGGTTCACTCTAGATCGCGCAGCCGGAACCGCTGCAGTTTCCCGGTGGCGGTCCGCGGCAGCACGGGCACGAAGACGAAGGAGCGGGGGCACTTGTGCGGGGCGAGCTCGCCCCGCATGAAGTCCCGCAGGGCCTCCTCGCCGAGGGACACCCCCTCGCGCAGGACGGTGTACGCGACCACGACCTGTCCGCGGCGCTCGTCGGGCCGGCCGACCACGGCGACCTCCACGACGTCGGGGTGGCGCAGCAGGGCCTCCTCGACCTCCGGGCCGGCGATGTTGTACCCGGAGGAGATGATCATGTCGTCGGCGCGGGCGACGTAGCGGAAGTAGCCGTCGGGATCGCGGACGTAGGTGTCGCCGGTCAGGTTCCAGCCGTCCCGCACGTAATCGCCCTGCCGCGGGTCCGCCAGGTAGCGGCAGCCGACCGGGCCGCGCACGGCCAGCAGTCCCGGTTCGCCGTCCGCGACGGGCCGCCCGGACGGATCGACGATCCGGGCCTCCCAGCCGGGGACGACCCGCCCGGTGGTGCCGGGGCGGATGTCCCCGTCGGCGGCCGAGATGAAGATGTGCAGCAGCTCGGTGGCGCCGATGCCGTTGATGATGCGCAGTCCGGTGCGGGCGAACCAGGCCTGCCAGGTCGCGGCGGGCAGGTTCTCGCCCGCCGACACGCAGCGGCGCAGCGCGGACAGGTCGTAGGCGCCGGTGTCGTAGGGCCCCAGGGTGTCCAGCATCGACCGGTAGGCGGTGGGCGCCGTGAACAGGACGGTCACCCGGTGCTCGGCCAGGGCCGGCAGCAGCTGACGGGGCGCGGCCTGCTCCAGCAGCAGCGCGCAGGCCCCGGCGCGCAGCGGGAAGACGACCAGTCCGCCCAGACCGAAGGTGAACCCGAGGGGCGGGCTGCCGGCGAACACGTCGTCGGGGCGGGGGCGCAGCAGATGGCGGGAGAAGGTGTCGGCGACGGCGAGGAGGTCACGGTGGAAGTGCATGCACCCCTTGGGGCGTCCGGTGGTCCCCGAGGTGAAGGCGATCAGCGCCACGTCGTCGGCGGAGGTGTCCACGGCGGTGTAGGGGGCGGTGTGGGCTTCGGCCAGGCGCAGCAGGTCGTCCGGTTCCCGGCCCCCGTAGGCGGTGATCCGCAGACCCGGGACCTGGGCCTTGGCCAGGTCGTCGAGGGCGTCGGCGTGACACAGGGCGTGCCGTACCTCGGCCATCGCGCACACGGTGGCCAGCTCCTGGGCCCGCTGCTGCGCCAGTACGGTGACGGCGACCGCTCCCGCCTTCATCACCGCCAACCAGCAGGCGGCGAGCCAGGGGCCGGTGGGTCCGCGCAGGAGCACCCGGTTGCCGGGGACCACGCCGAGGTCCTCGGTGAGGACGTGGGCGACGCGGTCGACGCGGTCGCGCAGTTCCCCGTACGACCACACCTCGCCGGATCCGCCGCGGAAGGCCGGGCGGTCTGCTCCGAACCGCTCGATGGTGGCGTCGAGGAGCTCGGTGGCGCAGTTCAGCCGGTCCGGATAGGCCAACTCGGGCAGTTCGAACAGCAGTCGCGGCCAGGCCTGCGCGGGTGGCAGGTGGTCGCGGGCAAAGGTGTCGGCGTGAGCGGAAGGCTTGAGCTCCAAGGCGGGTTCGCCCCCTTGCAACGTCCGGAATTGGGGTGGAGCCGGCCGTGCGGTCGCCTTCAAAGCGTATCGTGATGGTGACGGCAGTCAACAGGACGCGATAAGACTGGGGCATTCGGATGACCGGATTCGCGCTCGGGGCGGAAGAAGAGGAATGGTGCGCCGGTCTGCGCGCCATGGCGGGCGAGCGGCTCAGGCCGCTCGCCGAGAAGGGCGAACCCGGCCGGGTGAACCGGCCGCTGCTGGCGACACTGGGGGAACTGGGCCTGCTGGACCGGGTGTTCACCTCCGGGGCGTTGCAGTTGTGCCTGCTGCGCGAATCCCTCGCCTACGGCTGCACCGAGGCGGAGACGGCCCTCGCCCTCCAGGGTCTGGGCGCGGATCCGGTGCTGCGCGCGGGCACCACCGCCCAGCAGGACCGGTGGTTGCCGGGGGTGCGTTCGGGCCGGCTGGTGGCGGCCTTCGCGCTCAGTGAGCCGGGGGCCGGTTCGGACGCGGCGGCCCTGGCCCTGGCGGCGGAGCCGGACGGCTCCGGCTGGCGGTTGCGGGGGGAGAAGTGCTGGATCTCCAACGCCCCCGAGGCGGACTTCTACACGGTCTTCGCCCGCACGGGCGAGGCCCCGGGGGCGAAGGGCGTCACGGCCTTCCTGGTGCCGGGCGACCGTCCGGGGCTCACGGGCCGGGCCCTGGACATGCTCTCGCCGCACCCCATCGGCTCCCTGTCCTTCGACGGGGTGCCGGTCGGCCCTGAGGACGTCCTGGGCGAGCCCGGGCAGGGCTTCGCCGTCGCGATGCGGACGCTGAACCTCTTCCGGCCGAGCGTGGGCGCGTTCGCCGTCGGCATGGCGCGGGCGGCCCTGGACGCGACCCTGTCCCACACCCGCGACCGCACCGCCTTCGGCGGGGTGCTGGCGGACCTCCAGACGGTCGCGCACCGCGTGGCGGAGATGGCCACCCGCACCGAGGCCGCCCGTCTGCTGGTCTACGCGGCGGCGGGCGCCTACGACCGGGGCGCCCCGGACGTGCCGAGGCGCGCGGCGATGGCCAAGCTCCTCGCCACCGAGACCGCCCAGTACGTGGTGGACCACGCCGTGCAGCTGCACGGGGCGGTCGCGCTGCGGCGCGGCCACCTGCTGGAGCACCTGTACCGGGAGGTGCGCGCCCCCCGCATCTACGAGGGGGCGAGCGAGGTGCAGCGGAGCATCATCGCGAAGGAGCTCTACCGGGAGGTGGCGGCCCGATGAGCCCGGACCGTGCCGACGCTCCGGGCGCGGGCGGCCTGGAGCGGATCAACCCGGTGGAGCTGTCGCCCGCGACGGGATTCACGCACGCCGTCACCGCCACCGGGGGCCGGCTGGTGTTCCTCGCCGGGCAGACCGCGTTGGACGGCTCCGGCAAGGTCGTGGGGGAGGACCTGCCGGCGCAGTTCGAGCGGGCCCTCGGCAACCTCCTCACCGCCCTCGCGGCGGCGGGCGGCGCCCCTGCGCACCTGGCCCGGGTGACGGTGTACGCGGTGGACGTGGAGGCGTACCGCGCCCACGCCCCGGAGCTGGGCCGGATCTGGCGCGCGCTGGCGGGCCGGGACTACCCGGCGATGGCGGTGGTCGGAGTGGTCCGCCTCTGGGACACCGAGGCCCTCCTCGAACTCGACGGCATCGCGGTCCTCCCCTGACGACCCGGCCCCGCCCTGCCGCCCGGGTTCGGACACCTCCGACCGCACGGGGCCGGGGCGGGGCGGGGTATCGACGCGGTGGGTGGTGGCGGTCCCGTCGCGTCGAGCGGCGGGGCCGCGCCACCGCTCGACGCGCGCGGTGCACGGCCCGACCGTGTGATCGCCCTCTCCGGCCACCCCGACCCCGACGGCCCGTAGGATGCGAGGCCGGATGACCGAGAACTCCTGGACCCCCGCGCATCAGGCCGTCGGGGCGAGCGACTACGACGGGTTGATCCGCCTCCTCGACGAGGGGGCGGACGTGAACGAGGTCTGTGGTGGGGTGACCCTGCTGGAGCACGCCATCGACCTGGAGGGTGACGCGGCGCTTCGGTCGGGAAGCCCGGTCGACAGCCGCCTCACCGTGATTCTGCCGGCCTACGGAGCGGATCCGATACCGCGGCCCCCCGGGCGGATGAGCGCGGTCGACCTCGCTGACTTCCACGGCCACGACATCGCGTACCGCCTGATCGACCGCATCACTTCGGCCGCCGCCGCCGACGGCCGCCCGCGCAGTGGGCTGTGGCTCCGCAGACGGAGCCGGTAGACCCGGATTCGCCCCTCCGGGGGCGGGTGTTCCGGTCACGACACCACGACCTGTCCGACAGCGGGCCGGCCAGGTGACTACTTGCCAGACACGCCTTGGCCCATCAGCGGCGAGCCGACCAGTTGCCAGGTGATGGCGCCCTTCTTGTCGCCCTCGATGTCGTAGACGACCGTCGCGTCGCCGGACCACCGCTTGCTCGGGTCCAAGGTGGCCTCCGGGCTCAGGCAGGTGAAAGCGCCGTTGTTCGTGGCGTTGATGTCGGCCGTGAGGTCACAGGTCTTGCTGTTGACCACGACGTCGGTGCCGCCCGGCACACGGCTCTCCAGCCGCGTCGTGACCTTGAACGAGGCGAAGCGCTTGCTGTTGTCGATCTCGCCGTCGTTGATGAAGCCCCAGTTGACGGTCGCCTTCCCGCGGACCTTGTTGCCCGGGAGGGCCTCGACGCAGGTCGGCACGTAGAGCTGCGCCTCGGGGATGCCGCCTGGCATCGACTGGATCCGCGCGTTGGCATCGGCTGCCGAGCAGGTCTGCGCCGCGCCGGCGGACTGCGAGACGGAAATGATCCCCGAGAAGACGACGGCGGCTGAGGCGACCGCAGAGGCCCGGAGAAGGTGCTTGTTCATAAGGATGGATCCCCCATGTGAGTGGGAGTTGATCTTAGGCATCCACACTCGACCTGGAGAGGCCATTTTCGCAAGTCAGAGCCTATATGGCCGGCATTCACCCCCCGCCCGGAACCGCGGGGAAGGGGCACTGGATGCCTGCCGCGCAGGCGCCGGCCGACGCCGCTGCACAAACGGAATCCGGGCGCGGCGGAGGCGAGGCGATTATTGGCCGAAGCGTCACGGTGGCCGTGGTTCCGGCTTCGACAAGGCGATCCACCGCGACCGCGATCTGGCCGCGGTAGAGCGCGCTTCGCCCGTCCAAGCGGTTCCGTGTGGTCGCGACCGGGTTCGACCGGCTCGCCGGCCGCTACCGTGCCGGAACCTCCTGGCCCCGCTGATCCTCCGGCTCCACGAGCCAGAGGATCTTTTGTCGGACACGCCCTACCCGTTCAGGAGGTTGCCCATCCACTCCTCGATGGCCGCCGGCGTGCGCGGCAGGGCTCCCGACATCAGGCGGGCTCCGTCGGCGGTGACGACCAGGTCGTCCTCGATGCGTACGCCGATGCCGCGCAGTTCGGCGGGGAGGGTCTCGTCGTCGGGCTGGAGGTACAGGCCGGGTTCGACGGTCAGGACCTGACCCTCCTCCAGGACCCCGTCGAGGTACGTCTCGGCGCGGGCCTTGGCGCAGTCGTGGACGTCGAGGCCGAGCATGTGCCCGCTGCTGCACAGGGTGTAGCGCCGGTGCAGGTCGCCGTCCGCGTCCTTGAGCACGCCCCACTCCGTCAGGCCCTCCGCGATGACCCGCATGCCGGCGCGGTGGAAGTCCCGGAAGCTCGCCCCGGGGCGCAGCGCGGCCATGCCGGCCTCCTGGGCGGCCAGGACCAGCTCGTACACCTGGCGTTGGACCGGCGAGAAGCGGCCGGACAGCGGCAGGGTGCGGGTGATGTCGGCGGTGTAGAGGGTGTCGGTCTCCACGCCCGCGTCCAGGAGCAGCAGGTGGTTCGGGTCGAGGGGGCCGTCGTTGCGGATCCAGTGCAGTACGCAGGCGTGCGCGCCGGAGGCGGCGATGGTCTCGTAGCCGGTGCCGTTGCCCTCAGCCCGGGCGCGCAGGCCGAAGACGCCCTCGATCCAGCGTTCCCCGCGCGGGTGCGCGAGGGCGCGGGGCAGGGCCCGTACGACGTCCTCGAACCCGGCGGTGGTGTGGTCCACGGCCAGTTGGAGCTGTTCGACCTCCCAGGCGTCCTTGACGAGGCGCAGTTCGGACAGGGCGCTCGCCAGCTCGGCGTCCGTGTCCGCGTGGCGGGCCGGAGGCGAGCCGAGGGCGTCGAGGTGCGCGCAGCGGATGCCGGTCAGGGTTTCGGCCTCGGCCAGGTCCGGGCGGCGGCCGACCCAGAACTCGCCGTAGCGGCGGTCGCGGAAGAACTCCTCGTTCCCGTCGGCGCGCGGTGAGCGCGGCCGCAGGTACAGCACCGCCTCGTGACCGTGCGGCCCGGACGGCTCCAGCACCAGGACGTGACCCACCTGGTCCTCGCCCGTCAGTCCGGTCAGCCAGGCGTACGCGCTGTGCGGGCGGAAGCGGTGGTCGCAGTCGTTCGTGCGCACCTTCAGCTCGCCGGCCGGGATGACCAGCCGCTCGCCGGGGAAGCGCGCGGAGAGCTTGGCCCGGCGGGCGGGGGTGACGGCGTGGGCGGGCACGCGAGCGGACGCGGAGAGCGGTGATGCCGCCCAATTCCCCGCCATGAAGCGGGACAACTCCGCCGATACCGGCAGGTCGTGGCTGCCGATGTTGAGGCGCGAGCGGGTGTCTGTCACGGAGGCTCCCTCAAGAAGCGCTGAACTGGTGGGCGCACAGGTCTTGCCAGTGCAATTTCACATTACTATGTTACAGCTCACACCGCGGCACGTTAATCCCCGTCAAACGCCGCGTGAAGCAGGGCAGTTCACGCAGATTTCCCCCACCTCCCCTCCACGCCAGGAGTTTTCGGTGTCCCAGCACAGAGCCGTGCGTACCTCCCTCCTCTCCGCCGCCGTCGCGGTCACCCTCCTCGCCACCGCCGGCCAGGCCGTGACCCAGGCCGCCGAGCGGGGCGCCCCCGTGGCGGCGAACGGCGCCACCGCGCCCGCGACCTTCGCCTCCGGGGCCCCCGGTTCCACCGCGCCGAACCCCTTCGACGAGGTCGAGCACCTGGCCGACGCCCGGCAGCCCGTCGCCGCCCCCGCGCCGGCCCCCGGCGGCAAGGCCGCCTCCGACGGCCGGATCCCCGGCGCCGCCCCGGCCGTCTCCACGCCGAACTCCACCGCCTCCGCCGAACGCGCGGAGAAGAGCCGCGCCGCGGCGGCCGCGCCCACCGCCCGGAGCGTGGCCGGCGGCGTCCCCTGCACCCTTGACGGGATCACCGGCCTCGGCCCCGAGCAGTTCGCCGACTTCCTCGGCGACCAGGCCGTCCTCGCCGACGGCTGCCTGCGCGGGCTGATCTGGACCTGGGACGCCCGACTGGCTCCCGTCATGTCCGACGCCCACGTCCAGGCGGTCGCCCGCCGCATATCCGGCCTGGCCGCCGCCCACGACGGCGCCAACTCCTCCCACCTGGAGGAGATGTTCACGTACCTGCACGCCGTCGCCTACCACGACTTCTCGCGCGACGAGATCGACACCACCGACGCCCCGACCGTCGCCGCCGTCCGCAAGGCCATCGACGACTTCGGCAACGCCGCGCGCACCTTCGACGCGACGCCCTCCAACGCCCGCACCCTGCGCGAGGCCCTCTACGCCGCGGGCCCCGGCCTGCGCCAGCACCAGCTCGGCCTGATCAAGAAGGTCCTGGCCACCCTCGACGCCTCCCACCCGGCGACCAACCGCGACCCCGGCTGGGGAGGCGCCGCCCTCGCCGCGCTGTCCACCAACTACCTGGGCGTCTACCCGGGCAACAACGACGCCGCCTTCCACGCGGCGGCCAAGGCGGACGCCTCCTACCGCGAGGCCTTCAAGGCCCTCGCCGGGTACACCCACCTCAAGGGCACCGCGAACGCCTGGGTGGTGCGCGACGCGCTCGGCGAGTACGGCCGCTTCGGCCAGATCGCGGGCCTGCGGGACTCCGTCGTCGCCGACCTCGGCGCCCTGCTGGGCCCGGTCAAGGCGGACTTCGGCAGCGAACCGTGGGCCAAGCTCGTGTCCTGGCTGAACTTCTACGAGGCCTGCAAGCCGTACGCGGTGTGCAAGGACGACATCGAGAAGCAGATCTTCCCGTACACCTACTCCTACGACGGCGGCGCCATCAAGGTCCGCACCGCCCTGGACCGGGCCACCGTCGACCAGCTCTACTACGCGAGCAAGCAGGTCAAGTCGCAGTTCCACCGCGTCATAGGCACCGACCAGCCGCTCGCCGGGGACCCGAACTCCACGCTGAACATCGTGCTCTACGCCTCCCGCGCCGACTACGAGAACTACCACCCGATCCTGACCGGGTACGACACCGACAACGGTGGCATCTACATCGAGAACGGCGCCACCTTCTACACCTACCAGCGCCGCGTCCCCCAGGACTCCTCGCTCACCCTCGAAGAGCTCTTCCGCCACGAGTACACGCACTACCTCAACGGCCGTTTCGCGGTCCCCGGCTTCTTCGGCCAGGGCCCCTGGTACGAGGGCGACCGGACCACCGCCATGGACGAGGGCACGGCCGAGTTCTTCGACGGCGCCACCCGCGACAACGGCATAGCCGTGCGCAAGTCCCTGGTCAAGAGCATCATCGGCGACACCGCGGGCGGCGGCCCCCGCATGACGGTGCAGCAGATCCTCAACGCCACCTACGACGGCGACGGATTCCGCTTCTACAGCTACGCCGGCACCTTCTTCGAGTTCCTGTGGGCGGAGAAGCCCTCGGCGCTGCGCGAGATGTACACGCACCTGCGCAACAACGACGTCGCCGGATACGACGCCTGGCGCGTGCGGATGGGCTCGGACTCCTACCTCCAGCGCGACTACAACCGGTTCCTGGACGCGCAGATCGCCAAGGTCGACCAGCTGTTCGTGCCGAACACCACCTTCACCCCGAACGAGCAGCTGCGCGACTCCGCCCTCGCCTCGGTCAAGTCCTCCTTCGCGACGGCCACCTACAACACCCCGGACTGCGTGGAGAACGGCGAGCCCGGCAAGCGCCGCTTCACCTGTACCGGGCGGATCACGGCGAACCTGAAGAACTGGCGCAGCGACGACCAGAACTTCAAGGACATGTCCGAGACGGTGGACTACTTCATCCTCGACCGGGCGGGCGCCGCCTCGAACAACCTGGCCGACATGAACTGCTCCTTCGGGCCGTTGGAGATCTGGTCCAACAAGACCGCGGGCACCTCCTCCTACAACTGCGAGGGCCCGCTGCGCGGCTGATCCCGGCCGCCGCAGGCCCCAGGCCGGTCCCGGACCCGAACGGGGGGCGGGACCGGCCGGGGCACCCCAGGAGACACTGGGAACCTTCTAAAGAATGTGACATATTACTGCCGTGTCCCAGACCCCATCCCCGGACGTCGTGATCATCGGCGCCGGCGTCGTCGGAGCCGCCTGCGCGTACTACGCCCGCGCCGCCGGCCTCCTTGCGGCCGTGGTCGACCGCGGCCCCGTCGCCGGCGGAACCACCGGCGCCGGGGAGGGCAACCTCCTGGTCTCCGACAAGGAGGCCGGCCCGGAACTCGACCTCGCGCTCCTGTCCACCCGGCTGTGGCGCGAGCTGGCCGACGTCCTGCCCGCCGAGACCGAGTACGAGGCCAAGGGCGGCCTCGTCGTCGCCCCGGACGAGACCACCCTGAAGGCCCTGCGCGCCTTCGCGGAGGGCCAGCGCGCCCGCGGGGTCGAGGCCGTCGAGGTGGACCGCGACGCGCTGCGCGAGCTGGAACCGCACCTGGCCCCCGGCCCGGCCGGCGGCTTCCTCTACCCGCAGGACGCCCAGGTCCAGCCCGCGCAGGCCGCCGCACGGCTGCTCGCCGCCTCCGGCGCCCCCGCCTACCTGGGGGAGGAGGTCGTCGAGGTGCTCACCTCGGACGGCGCCGTGCGCGGCGTGCGCACCGCGGCCCGGACCCTCCTGGCCCCGGCCGTGGTCAACGCGGCGGGCACCTGGGCCGGGGAGGTCGCCGCCCTCGCCGGGACCACCCTGCCCGTCCTGCCGCGCCGCGGGTTCGTCCTCGTCACCGAACCCCTGCCACGCGTGGTCCGCCACAAGGTCTACGCTGCCGACTACATCGCGGACGTGGCCAGCGACTCCGCCGCGCTCCAGTCCTCGGCGGTGGTCGAGGGGACGCCCGCGGGGCCGGTGCTGATCGGCGCGACCCGTGAGCGCGTCGGGTTCGACCGCGGCCTCTCGCCGCAGGCCCTGCGCCGGCTCGCCGCGCAGGCGGCCGCGCTCTTCCCCGTACTGGCCGACGTCCGCGTGATGCGGACCTACCACGGCTTCCGCCCCTACCTGCCCGACCACCTTCCGGCGATCGGCCCCGACCCGCGGGTGCCCGGGCTGTTCCACGCCTGCGGCCACGAGGGCGCGGGCATCGGCCTGGCCCCGGCCACCGGCGCGCTCCTCGCCGCCGCCCTCACGGGCGGTGAACCCCCGCTGCCCGCGCACCCCTTCCGCCCCGAGCGGTTCGACGGGGCCCCGCCGGAGGGAGCCCGGCCGGCAGGGCGGTCCCGTAGCGTTCCGAGGAGGAACCCCTGATGCGCCGTCGCAGCCCCCGCTTCCTGGTGGGCGGCGCCCCCGAGCCCGCGCACACCGTCACCTTCGACGGTCGTGAACTGCCCGCCCTGCCCGGCCAGTCCGTCGCCGCCGTGCTGTGGGCCGCCGGGATCCTTGCCTGGCGCACCACCCGCGAGGGCGGCGCCCCGCGCGGCGTGTTCTGCGGGATCGGTTCCTGCCACGACTGCCTCGTCACCGTCAACGGCCGCCCCAACCAGCGCGCCTGCCTCGTCCCGGCCCGCCCCGGGGACGCCGTCACCACCCAGGAGGGCACCGGCCATGGCGACCTCGCCGTCTGAACCGCCCCGCGGCGCGTCCGCCCCACCGGCCGCCCCGCCGTCCGCCGTGTCGGCCGCCTCATCGGGTCGCGCCGAACCCCCCGCCCGCGCCGCGACGCACGACCTGGCCGTCGTCGGCGCCGGCCCCGCCGGCCTCGCCGCGGCCGTCACCGCCGCCGACCTCGGCCTGCGGGTCGCCCTGCTCGACGCCGGCGAACGCCCCGGCGGCCAGTACTACCGCCACCCCGCCCCCGGCCTGGGGGCCGCCCGCCCCCAGGCCCTGCACCACGACTGGCGGGCCTTCGCCGACCGCGAAGCCGTCCTGCGCGCCCACGTGTCGGCGGGCCGGGTCGCCTACCTGCCGCTGCACCACGTCTGGACGGTGCTCCCCGAGGGCGACGGCTGGATCCTGCACGCCGTCGCCGGCCCCGAGGAGGCCGCCGCGACCCTGCGGGCCCGCCGCGTGCTCCTGGCCACCGGCGCCTACGAGCGCCAACTGCCGTTCCCGGGCTGGACCCTGCCCGGGGTGATCGGCGCGGGCGGGGCGCAGGCCATGCTCAAGGGCGGTCTCGTCCTGCCCGGTCGGCGGATCGTCGTCGCCGGCAGCGGCCCCCTGCTGCTCGCCGTCGCCGGATCGCTGGCCGCCGCCGGCGCGCGCGTGCCCGCCGTCGTCGAGGCCGCCTCCTACACCGGCTACGCCTCCGGCGCCGCGGCCCTGCTGCGCAACCCCGGCAAGCTGGCCGAAGGCGCCACGTACGGCGGAGCCCTGGTGCGC
The DNA here is from genome assembly GCF_040650855.1 of Streptomyces sp. NPDC048606. Lineage (NCBI taxonomy): Bacteria > Bacillati > Actinomycetota > Actinomycetes > Kitasatosporales > Streptomycetaceae > Streptomyces > Streptomyces sp. NPDC048606. The sequence goes on from NZ_JBEZIB010000001.1 coordinate 294,762, forward strand.
CACGGCATCCGCCTGCTCACCCGGCACGCCGTGACCGAGGCCCACGGCCGGGCCCGGGTCGAGGCCGTCACCCTCACCCGCCTGGACCGCGACTGGCGCCCCGTGCCCGGCACCGCGCGGCGCGTGCCCTGCGACGCGGTCGCGGTGGGCCACGGGCTCGTGCCCCAGCTCGAACTGGCCACGGGCCTCGGCTGCGCCACCCGCCCCGCCCCCGACGGCACGGTCGCCCTGGAGCTGGACGCCGCGCAGCGCACCTCGGTCCCGGGGATCTGGTCCGCCGGCGAGACCGGAGGCATCGGCGGGGCCCAGCTGGCGCTGACCGAAGGGGAGATCGCCGCCCACGCCATCGCCGGCCGGTCCGTGCCCGCCGGCCTCGGGCGGGCCCGCGCCCGGCTGCGGGCCTTCGCCGGGGCGATGGCCGCCGCCCACCGCCCCGGATCCGGCTGGACCGACTGGCTGACCGACGAAGCCGACGTGTGCCGCTGCGAGGAGGTGCCGGCGGGCACGGTCCGCGAGGCGGTCCGCGACCTCGGCGCGCGGGACGCCCGTACGGTCAAACTGCTCACCCGGGCCGGGATGGGCTGGTGCCAGGGGCGGATGTGCGGCCCCGCCGTGGCGGCCCTCGCGGGGGCGGAGCCGTCCGCCGACCGCCGACCGCTGTCCTGCCCGGTCCCGCTGCGCCACCTCGCGGCGCTGCCGGAGACGCCGCCGGCCCCGTAGCCGGCGCGCCGCGACCCCGGCGCCCCCACCACCGAGCTTCCCCCGTCCGGCCGCCGATCGGGCCCCTCCGGGCCCTTGTGGCCGACTCGCACCCACTAGTAAAATGTCACACACCACACTAGGGAGCCACCCATGACCCACGCGCCCACCCCCGCGCCCCGCCCCGACACCCGCACCCGCCCCTGGCACGGCATCATGGTCGCCACCGCCCTGCCCCTGCGCGAGGACCTCGGCGTCGACTACGACGCCTACGCCGAACACGTGGCCTGGCTGATCGCCGAAGGCTGCGACGGCGTGGTCCCCAACGGCTCCCTCGGCGAGTACCAGACCCTCACCGACGAGGAGCGGGCCCGGGTCGTGCGCACCGCTGTCGAGGCCGCGGGCGACGGCGCCCGCGTCATGCCCGGCGTCGCCGCGTACGGGAGCGCCGAGGCCCGCCGCTGGGCCGAACAGGCCGCCGAGGCCGGAGCCGGCTCCGTACTCCTGCTGCCGCCCAACGCCTTCCGCGCCGACGAGGCCACGGTCCGCGCCCACTACGCCGACGTCGCCCGCGCCGGGGTGCCCGTCGTCGCGTACAACAACCCCATCGACACCAAGGTCGACCTCACCCCCGACCTGCTCGCCCGACTGCACGGCGACGGCAGCATCGTCGCCGTCAAGGAGTTCAGCGGCGACGTCCGCCGCGCCTACGAGATCGCCGAACTCGCCCCGGGCCTCGACCTGCTCATCGGCGCCGACGACGTGCTCCTCGAACTGGCCCTCGCCGGCGCCGTCGGCTGGATCGCCGGCTACCCCAACGCGCTGCCGCGCTCCTGCGCCACCCTCTACCGGGCCGCCGTCGCCGGCGACCTCGACACGGCCCTGCCGCTGTACAGGTCCCTGCACTCGTTGCTGCGCTGGGACTCCAAGACCGAGTTCGTCCAGGCCATCAAGCTCTCCATGGACCTGGCCGGACGCCCCGGCGGAGCCACCCGCCCGCCGCGCTTCCCCCTCACCGGGGAGATCGACGCCGCCGTCCGCGCCGCCACCGAGAAGGCCCTCGCCGAGGGACTCCACTAGGCCGCCCCTTCCGGATCCGGCCCGGTCCGGCCCGCTTCGTTCGGCGTGACGTCCCGACGCCGCGGGCCGACCGGCGGGATCCGGGGAAATGATCCGGGACGATCCGGGGTGATCCGGGCCGTCCCCCCAGGGGGACCGACGAGCGGCCGGCCACCGGCCCGCAGACAGGAGGGGGCACCCGATGCGCACACGCCACATCTACCACGCGGTCGACTCGCACACCGAGGGCATGCCGACCCGGGTGATCACCGGGGGAGTCGGGGTGATCCCCGGCGCCACCATGGCCGAGAAACGGCTCCACTTCACGGCGCACTCGGACCGGGTCCGGACCCTGCTCATGTACGAGCCGCGCGGCCACGCGGCGATGAGCGGCGCCATCCTGCAACCCCCCACCCGACCCGACGCCGACTTCGGCGTCCTCTACATCGAGGTGTCGGGACTGCTGCCCATGTGCGGGCACGGCACGATCGGGGTGGCCACCGTCCTCGTCGAGACGGGCATGGTCCCGGTCGTCGAGCCGGTCACCACCGTGCGGCTCGACACCCCGGCCGGGCTCGTCTCCGTCGACGTCCGCGTCGAGGACGGCGCCGCCACGGCCGTCACCCTCACCAACGTCCCCTCCTTCTGCGTCGGCCTCGACCGGAAGGTCGACGTCCCCGGCTTCGGCACGGTCACCCACGACCTCGCCTACGGCGGCAACTTCTACGCCTTCGTCGAACTGGACGACCTCGGGCTGCCCTTCGACCGGGCCCGCCGGGACGACCTGCTCGCGGCCGGCCTCGCCGTCATGGAGGCGATCAACTCCTCGCCCGGGCGGCCCGTCCACCCCGAGGACCCCGCCATCGCCGGCGTCAAGCACGTCTACCTCGCCGCCCCCGGCTCCGACGCCCGCCGCTCCCGGCACGCCATGGCCATCCACCCCGGCTGGTTCGACCGTTCGCCCTGCGGTACGGGCACCAGCGCGCGCATGGCCCAGCTGCACGCCCGGGGGCTGCTGCCCCTGGACACCGACTTCGTCAACGAGTCCTTCATCGGCACCGAGTTCACGGGCCGCCTGATCGGGGAGACCACCGTGGGCGGGGCGCCCGCCGTCGTCCCGACCGTCACCGGCCGCGCCTGGATCACCGGCACCGCCCAGTACTTCCTCGACCCGTCCGACCCCTTCCCGGGAGGGTTCCTGCTGTGACGCCCCCACCCACCGCGCCGACCGGCGTCCGCGCCACCGACTACCACACGGCGGGCGAACCCTTCCGGATCGTCGACCTCACCACCGACCCCGTCGCCCCCGCCCCCGGGGACACCGTCGCCGAACGCTGCGCCACCGTCATCGGCGCGGGCGGCTCCGGCACCGCCCCGCGCCGGGGCCCGCTGGACGACGTACGACGCCTGCTCGTGCAGGAGCCGCGCGGGCACGCCGGGATGTACGGCGGGTTCGTCGTGCCGCCCGACGACGACGGCGCCCACTTCGGGGTGCTGTTCTGGCACAAGGACGGCTGGTCCACCGCGTGCGGCCACGGCACCATCGCGCTCGGCGCCTGGGCCGTGGACACCGGGCGGGTGGCGGCCCCCGCCGACGGGGACGTCGAGGTGCGGATCGACGTCCCCTCCGGCCGGGTCGCCGCCACCGTCCACCGGACCGCCGGCCGCACCACCGGGGTCACCTTCCGCAACGTCCCGGCCCGCGTGGGCGCCCGCAAGGTACCCGTCGCCACCACCCTCGGCGTGGCGGAGGTCGACATCGCGCACGCCGGCGCCTGCTACGCCTCCGTCGCGGCCCGGGACCTGGGCCTGACGGTCGACCGGGCCCGCCTGCCCGAACTCGTCCGCGTCGGCCGCGAGATCCGCTCGGCGCTCGCCACCTACCCCGCGACCTGGCACCCCGACGGACCGCTGCTCTCCGGCGTGTACGGGGTGATCCTCCACGAGGAACTGCGCGACACCCCCTTCGGCCCGCACCAGCGCAACGTCACCGTCTTCGCCGACGGACAGGTCGACCGCTCGCCCTGCGGCTCCGGGACCTCGGCCCGGCTGGCGCTGCTCGCCGAGGACGGGCGCCTGGGGGCGGGGGAGGACCTGCTGCACGAGTCCGTGGTGGGCACGGTGTTCACCGGCCGCGCCCTCGCGGGAGGGGTCACCGAGGTCACCGGCACCGCCTACCGCACCGGCGAGCACCTCTTCACCGTCGACCCGCACGACGCCCTCGCCGCGGGCTTCACCCTGTGACGGGCCGGGCGAGCGCGTCGACCCCGACCGCCCCGCTGCCGCAGTTCGGCGCGGAGCGGACGGCCGCACTGCTCACCCCCGCCCGGGCCGCGGACGCCCTGGCCGACGTCCTGCGCGCCGGACTCGACCCCGAGGCCTGCCCGGGGCGCACCGCCGTGGCCGCGCCCGGCGGCGAACTCCTGCTGATGCCGGCCGCGTCGGAGGCGTACGCGGGCGTCAAGATCGCCGGTGTCGCCCCCGGGAACCCGGCGCGCGGCCTGCCCCGGATCACCGGCGGCTACCTCCTCCTCGACGGTCCCACCCTGCGCCCGCTGGCCCTGATGGACGGCGAGGCCCTCACCGCGCTGCGCACCCCGGCGGTCTCCGCGCTGGCCCTGCGGAGACTGGCCCCGACCGGGCGGGCGCTGCGGCTGGTGCTGTTCGGCTCGGGGCCGCAGGCGTACGGACACCTCGAAGCGATCCTGGAGCTGCGGGAGTTGGCGGAGGTGATCGTCGTCGCCCGGGATCCGGGGCGGGCGGGCCTGCTGGTCGCGCACGCCCGCTCGCTCGGCGTCGACGCCCGGACGGGCGCGCCGGAGGCGGTGGCGGTGGCGGACCTGGTGGTCTGCTGCACCAGCGCGCGCGAACCGCTGTTCGACGGGCGCCTGGTGCCGGACGGGGCGGTGGTGGTGGCGGTCGGCTCGCACGAGCCGGACGCCCGGGAGACGGACACGGCCCTGGTGCGGCGGTCCGCCGTGTACGTGGAATCGCGTGCGGCGGCGCTGCGGGAGGCGGGGGACCTGCTGGTGCCGGAGGCGGAGGGGGCCATCGGGCCCGGTCATATCACCGCCACCCTGGCCGACCTGGTCGCGGAGCGGATTCCCGCGGGAGGGCGGCCGGGTTGTCCACAGCTCTTCAAGAGCGTCGGCATGGCCTGGGAAGATCTTGCCGTGGCGGTCGCGCTCTACGAGGCCGCCGGAGCAGATGGCACAACGTGACATTGTACGCTGGTGCCCCTGCCCAACTGTGGCGGTGTCGGGGGTCTCGGAGGAAGAGCACATGGGTGACCTGAAGCAGAACAGTCTCATCAAGGCCCAGGAACGGCTCCGCGACCAGGTCGGCCACGCCCTCCGAGCGGCCCTGATAGCGGGCGAGCTGCGTCCGGGGAGCGTCTACTCCGCCCCCGGCCTCGCCGCCGAACTCGGCGTCTCGGCCACGCCCGTGCGCGAGGCCATGCTCGACCTGGCCCGCGAGGGCCTGGTCGAGCCCGTGCGCAACAAGGGCTTCCGCATCACCGAGGTCAGCGAGCGCGACCTCGACCAGTACACCGAACTGCGCACGATGATCGAGGTCCCGACCATCGGCCGGATCACCGAGATCGCCACGGCCGAGCAGCTGGAGGCCCTGCGTCCGGTGGCCGAGGAGATCGTCGCCAGCGCGCGCGAGCACAACCTCATCGGCTACCTGGAGGCGGACCGCCGCTTCCACCTCGGCCTCCTGGCCCTCGCCGGCAACGACCGCCTCGTGGAGACCGTCGGCGACCTGCGCAAGCGCTCCCGCCTGTACGGCCTGACGGGGCTGGACGAGGCGGGCAAGCTGGTCTCCTCGGCCGAGGAGCACATCGAGCTGCTCGACCTGATGCTCACGGGCGACGCCGAAGCGGCCAAGGCCTGCATGCAGCGCCACCTCGGACACGTCCGTTCCCTCTGGGCCCAGGGCCGTGACGAACCCGTGGGCCGCCCGTCCGGCGGTCTCGGCTCGGGCGTCTAGGGCCCCGGGGCCCTCCGGGGCCCGCGTCGGGGCCGATGTCGGGACCGTACCCGCGTACGCGAGATGGTGCGGGTGGAGAAGTGGGTCGCGAGCGGCCGGCGGGGGGTTCCCGCCGGCCGCTTCCGCGTGCGCGGCGGCCGACGCGTCGGGAGCCCGGCCGCGGACCGGCGCCACGGACCGCGGACCGGCGCCACGGACCGCGGACCGGCGCCCACGGGCCGTGTCGGGTCGCGTCGGGTCACGTCAACGGGTCCTGAACCGAGCCGATTTGGACACGGCTGGATAACGGCGCCGCCAACCCCTTGTCAGTACAATTTCACATTACTATGTTACCGGTCACATCATAGAGCGCGGCCCTTCACTGGAGTGACCCATGACCAAGCGCACCCAACTCGCCCTCGCCACCGCCCTGGTGGCGGCCCTCGCACTCGGCGCCTCGGGCTGCTCCGACCCCGCGAAGGCCCCCGCGGCGAGCGGCGGCGTCAACCCCGCCGCCGCCAACGACGGGAAGGTCCTCGGCGGCACCCCGGTCAAGGGCGGCACCCTCACCGTCCTGTCCAACCAGGACTTCGCCCACCTCGACCCCGCCCGCAACTGGGTCATGCCGGCCATGGACTTCGGCACCCGCCTGCTCTACCGCACCCTCGTCACCTTCAAGGCCGAGCCCGGCAAGGCCGGCAGCGAACTGGTCCCCGACCTCGCCACCGACCTCGGCACCCCCTCCGACGGGGGCAAGACCTGGACCTTCACCCTGAAGGAGGGCGTCAAGTACGAGGACGGCACCCCGATCCGGGCCCAGGACATCAAGTACAACGTCGAGCGCTCCTTCGCCCCCGACCTCACCGGCGGTCCCGACTACGCCGCCCAGTACCTGGCCCGCACCGAGGGCTACAAGGGACCCCTCCAGGGGCAGCACCTCGACTCGATCAAGACCCCCGACGACCGCACCATCGTCTTCGAACTCAAGCGCCCCGTCGCCGAGTTCTCCGCCACCGCCACCCTCCCCACCTTCGCGCCCGTCCCGCAGTCGCAGGAGAAGGGCACCCAGTACGACGCCCGCCCCTTCTCCTCGGGCCCGTACAGGATCGACTCGTACGACCGCGACAAGAAGCTCGTCCTGGTCCGCAACGAGCACTGGGACCCGAAGACCGACACCGTCCGCAAGGCCTACCCCGACCGGTTCGTCGTCGTCATGGGCCTCAAGGGCGGCCAGATCGACGACCGCATCATCGCGGGGGAGGGCGCCGACGCCTCCACCGTCCAGTACGCCGACATGCGCCCCGAGAGCGCCCCCAAGGTGCTGCCCAAGCCCGACGTCAAGGCCCGCCTCCTCGCCGAGTCCCAGGGCTGCACCGAGATGCTCCACCTCAACAACTCCCGCGCCCCCTTCGACGACCCCAAGGTCCGCGAGGCCATGCAGTACGCCGTCGACAAGGAGGCCGTCATCACCGCCGGCGGCGGCCCCGCCCTCAACGAGGTCGCCACCGCCTACCTGCCGCCCGCCCTCTCCGGCGGCAAGCAGGCCGACACCCTGAAGATCCCCGCCGCCGGCGACCCGGCCAAGGCCAAGGAACTCCTCAAGGCCGCCGGCAAGGACAAACTGAAGGTCTCCCTCGCCGTCTCCACCGGGGACAAGGGCAAGGCCGAGGCCCTCCAGCAGGGCCTGGCCCGCGCCGGCGTCGAGGTGGTCGTCGACACCATCGACCCCGGCGCCTACTACGACGTCATCGGCGACCTCTCCACCACCCCCGACATGACCCTCTCCGGCTGGTGCCCCGACTACCCCTCCGGCTCCACCTGGATCCCCTTCGTCTTCGACGGACGCACCATCAAGGAGAAGGGCAACCAGGGCAACAACAGCCAGTTCCGCGACGAGGCCACCATGAAGCGGATCGACGAGATCAACGCCATGGCCGACGCCGGGCAGGCCAACCGGGCCTGGATCGACCTCGACGCCGAGATCATGAAGAAGTCGCCGTCCGTCCCGCTCCTCCTGGAGCGCAAGCCGCTGCTCGTCGGACCCAACGTCGCGGGCGCCCACGGCCACCCCGTGTGGACCGGCAGCATCGACTACGCCACCGTCGGCCTCAAGGACCCGTCGAAGAGCCAGGGCTGAGGAAGCCGGAGCCGACGACACCATGACCACCACCGCACCGGACGCCGGCGGGCCCACGCTCCCGACCCCGGACGGCGCACCGACCCCGGCCGCCCGCGAGGAGGCCGCCCGCGAGGGGGACGCCCGCGCGACGGCCCCCGGCAGCAGCCCCTGGCAACTGGCCCGACGGGAACTGGGCCGCCGCCCCGCCGTCCGCGTCAGCCTCTGCGTCGTCCTCCTGTTCGTCCTGATGGCCGTCGCCGCGCCCTGGCTGGGCGCGCTCGGCGGTTGGTCCCCGGACGAGTTCGACAAGACCGCCATCGACCCCTACCTCGGCGGACAACCGTTGGGCTCCTTCGGCGGCATCAGCGCCGAACACTGGCTCGGCGTGGAACCCGTCACCGGCCGCGACCTGTTCGCCCGCGTCGTCCACGGCGCCCAGGTCTCCCTCCTCATCGCCTTCGCCGCCACCGCCATCGTGGTCCTGACCGGCACCGCGGCCGGCATCGCGGCGGGCTACTTCGGCGGTCGCGTCGACGCCGCGCTCTCCCGGCTGATGGACCTCACCATGTCCTTCCCTTCCCTCATCTTCATGATCGCGATGCTGTCGGTGGCCAAGGACGTCAACCGGATCGTGCTCATGACCGCCGTCATCGGCCTCTTCGGCTGGCCCGGCGTCGCCCGCGTGGTCCGCGGCCAGACCCTCTCCCTCAAACACCGCGAGTACGTCGACGCCGCCCGCGTCGGCGGCGCGACCTCCTGGCGCATCCTCACCCGCGACATCCTCCCCGGGGTGTCCGGACCGGTCATCGCCTACACCACCCTGCTGATCCCCGGCATGATCAGCACCGAGGCCGCGCTCAGCTACCTCGGCGTCGGCGTCCGCCCGCCCACCCCGTCCTGGGGCCAGATGATCGCCGAGTCCGTCGCCTTCTACGAGACCGACCCCATGTACTTCGTGATCCCGAGCGTCTTCCTCTTCCTCGCCGTGCTCGCCTTCACCCTCCTCGGGGACGCCCTGCGCGACATCCTCGACCCGAGGGGCGGCCGCACGTGATCCTCTACCTCCTGCGCCGCCTGATCGCCCTGGCCGCGGTGCTCCTGGCCATCGCCGCCGTCACCTTCCTCATCTTCTACGTCCTGCCCTCCGACCCGGCCGCCGCCGCCTGCGGCAAGACGTGCAGCGCCGAACGCCTCGCCGACGTACGCGTCCACCTGGGCCTCGACCAGCCCCTGTGGCGACAGTTCGCGGACTTCGTCACCGGCATCTTCACGGGCCGCACCCTCGGCACCGGCCAGTACGCCCTGCACTGCGACTTCCCCTGCCTCGGCTACTCGTACGAGAACTCCCTGCCCGTCTGGGACCTGCTGATGGACCGGCTCCCGGTCTCGGCCTCCCTCGCCCTCGGCGCGGCCGTCCTGTGGATGGTCCTCGGCCTCGGCGCCGGCGTCACCGCCGCCCTGCGCAAGGACTCCGCCACCGACAAGGCCCTGATGGTCGGCGCCGTCGCCGCCGCCTCCCTGCCGGTCTACTTCACCTCCGTCATGCTCATCTACGGAGTCATCCGCATCGCCGGACTCCTGCCGTACCCCACCTACCGCGCCCTCACCGACGACCCGCTCGCCTGGGCCGGCAACCTCCTGCTGCCCTGGATCGCGCTCGCCCTGCTCTACGCCGCCATGTACGCCCGCCAGAGCCGCGGTTCGATGATCGAGGCGATGGCCGAGCCGTACATCCGCACCGCCCGCGCCAAGGGCATGCCCGAGCGCACCGTCGTCGTCAAACACGGCCTGCGCTCCGGGATGACCCCCATCCTGACCATCTTCGGCATGGACCTCGGAGGCCTCCTCGCCGGAGCCGTCATCACCGAGTCCATCTTCGGCCTGCCCGGCATCGGCCGCCTCTTCTACGGGGCGCTCGTCAACTCCGACCAGCCGGTGGTCCTCGGCGTCACCCTGCTGGCCGCCTTCTTCATCGTCGTCGCCAACCTCGTCGTCGACCTCCTGTACGCCGTCATCGACCCGAGGGTGAGGTACTGATGCCCCCTCCCACCGCCACCCCCGACGCCCCGCTGCTCCACGTCCGCGACCTGCGCGTCACCTTCACCACCCCGCGCGGCACCGTCCGCGCCGTCGACTCCCTCGACTTCACCGTCGAGGCCGGACGCACCCTCGGCATCGTCGGCGAATCCGGCTCCGGCAAGTCCGTGACCTCCCTCGCCGTCATGGGCCTGCACCGCGAAGGCGCCGAGGTCACCGGCTCCGTCACGCTCGCCGGACGGGAACTGAACCGCCTCGGCGAGAAGGAGCTCTCCGCCGTGCGCGGCCGGAGGATGGCCATGATCTTCCAGGACCCGCTCTCCAGCCTGCACCCCTACTACACCGTCGGCGAGCAGATCGCCGAGCACTTCCGGGTCCACTTCAAGGCCGGCCGGGCCGCCGCGCGCAGACGCGCGGTCGACATGCTCGGCGAGGTCGGCATCCCCGAACCCGCCCGGCGCGCCGGGGAGTACCCGCACCAGTTCTCCGGCGGCATGCGCCAGCGGGCGATGATCGCCATGGCCCTGGCCTGCGAGCCCGACCTGCTGATCGCCGACGAACCCACCACCGCCCTCGACGTCACCGTCCAGGCCCAGATCCTGGAACTGATCGCCCGCCTCCAACAGGAACGCGGCCTCGGCGTCGTCATGATCACCCACGATCTGGGCGTGGTGGCCCGCGTCGCCCACGAGGTGCTCGTCATGTACGGCGGCCGGGCCGTCGAACGAGCGCCCGTCGACGCGCTGTTCGCCGACCCCGCCCACCCCTACACCCGCGGACTGCTCGACTCCCTGCCGCGCCTGGACACGGCCGACGACGTCCCCCTGCCCTCCATCCCCGGCTCCCCGCCGTCCCTGCTCGCCCCCGCCCCGGGCTGCGCCTTCGCCCCGCGCTGCCCCCGCGCGGCCGCTCCCTGCACCGGGACGCGGCCGCCGTTCGAGACGTACGGGGACCGCCCGGAGCGCGGCGTCGCCTGCCACTTCCCGGGAGACCCGCGGCCGGCCGGCGCGGGGACCCGTAGCGCCGAGGAGGCGGCCCGATGAGCCCGAACCCGCCCACCGAGGGCGCCGCCGCGCCCCTGCTGTCCGTACGGGACCTGACGATGACCTTCCCCGGGAAGCGGACCCTGACCGGGCGCCGGGGGGCGCCCGTGCGGGCCGTCGACGGGGTCTCCTTCGACCTGGAGGCGGGCCGGACCCTGGGGCTCGTCGGGGAGTCGGGCTGCGGCAAGTCCACCACCGGCCGGATGCTGGTCCGGCTGCTGGAGCCCACCTCCGGCAGCGTGACGTTCGAGGGCAGGGACATCAGCCGGCTCTCGCAGGGGGCCCTGCGGCCCCTGCGCCGGAACATCCAGATGGTCTTCCAGGACCCGCACTCCTCCCTCAACCCCCGCCAGACGGTGGCCCGGATCATCTCCGACCCGCTGCTGGTCCAGGGGTGGAGCGCGGCCGACGCCCGCCGCCGGGCCGCCGACCTGATGGAGCTGACGGGACTGATCCCCGAGCACATCGACCGCTACCCGCACGAGTTCTCCGGCGGACAGGCCCAACGCATCGGCATCGCCCGCTCGCTGGCCACCAACCCCCGGCTGGTCGTCGCGGACGAACCGGTCTCCGCCCTCGACGTGTCGGTGCAGGCGCAGATCGTCAACCTCATGGAGCGGCTGCGCGCCGAACTCGGCCTCGCCTACGTGTTCATCGCGCACGACCTGTCCGTGGTCAAGCGCGTGTCCGACCGGGTCGCCGTCATGTACCTCGGCCGGATCGTCGAGATCGGGGACAAGCGGTCCCTGTACGAGGACCCGCAGCACCCCTACACCCGGGCGCTGCTGTCCGCGGTCCCGCTGCCCGACCCGGCGGCGGAGCGGCGGCGCGAGCGGATCGTGCTCCTCGGTGATCCGCCGAGCCCGGCTTCCCCGCCGCCGGGGTGCGGCTTCCACCCGCGCTGTCCGAAGGCGCAGGAGGTCTGCCGCACCGAACGGCCGGTACTGAGAACGGCCGCCTCGCGCGAGGTGGCGTGTCACTTCCCGGGTGACTGACGGGGATCCACGGGAAGAGGAAGGGCCCCGGAGCCGATGAAGCCTCCGGGGCCCTTCCGCGTGGGAGCCGTCAGAGGGCCAGGGCCTCGCGGAAGAAGGCCAGCTCCTGGGCCATGACCTTCTCCCGGGTGCCGTGCGGGGTCATGTGCGTGACACCGGGCAGGGCCAGCAGCCGGTGCGGGCGGCCCGCGTCGGTGAGGGCGCGGGACAGGCGCAGGGTGTGCGAGGGGTGGACGTTGTCGTCGGTCAGGCCGGTGACCAGCAGCAGGGGCCGGCTCAGCGAGGGCGCGTCGGGGATCAGCGAGTCCCGCTCGTACACCTCGGGGTGCTCCTGCGGCAGGCCCAGGTAGCGCTCGGTGTAGGCGGTGTCGTAGTGGCGGAAGTCGGTGGGCGCGGCCCCGGCGGCGGCCGCGTGGAAGACGTCGGGCCGGCGCAGCACGGCCAGGGCGGACAGGTAGCCGCCGTAGGACCAGCCCCGTACGCCGACCCGGCCGAGGTCCAGGTCGCGGTGGCGGGCGCCCAGGGCCCGGAGGGCTGCGACCTGATCCTCCAGGGTGACGTCGGAGAAGCCCCGGTGCACGGCGTGGGTGAAGGCGGGGGAGACGTAGGGGGTGCCCCGGTTGTCGACGGTGACCACGGCGAAGCCCTGGTCGGCCCACCATTGGCGGGCCTGCCAGCGGCGGGGCTCGGCGCAGACGTCCTGGAAGCCTGGGCCGCCGTAGCTGTCCATCAGGACGGGCAGTCGGTGTCCGGGCACGTGGTGGCGGGGCAGTACGAGTGCGGTGGGGAGGCCGTGCTCGGTGACGCGTTCCAGGAGGGGGACGACCCGGTGGGGCAGCGGGGAGGACAGGTCGGCCGGGGCGAACTCCCGGCCGTCGGCGGTGCGTCCGGCGAAGCGCACTCCGTCGGCGTCGGCGGAGGTCAGCAGCAGGGCCCCGGCGCCGGCGGTGGCCACGGAGTGCACCCCGGGGCCGTCGGCGAGCGGGGTCCGCTCGCCCGTGGTGGGGTCGAGCAGCAGGACCTGCTGTTCGGAGGGGTCGCGCAGGCCGGCCTCGACGATCAGGCGTCCCTGGTGGACGCCGACCACGCGGCGCACCTGGATCCCGTCGTCGGTGAGGGGTTTGCCGTCGACGGCGAGCCCGCGGGCGGCCCCGTCGGGGGTGTCGACGGCGGTGAGCGTCCGTCCGTCGGCCAGCCGCGCGGGGGTGCCCGGCACCATCGGGTCCACCCAGCGGGGGTGCGTGGTGCGCGACAGCTCGCGGGTGCGGCCGGTGGTCGGGTCGGCGGTGAGCAGCAGGACGGTGCGCTGGAGCCGGTCCTGGACGGTCAGCAGGATCTCGCCCGGGCCCGCGCCGTCGCCGGTCCAGTCGACGTCGGAGACGTACGGGAACTCCTCGACGTCCCAGTCGAGGCGCACCCGGGGGCCGTCCGGGCCGAGCACCCACAGCCGCACGTCGGCGTTGGGTCCGCCGGCCTCCGGGTAGGCGAAGTCCTCGGCCGGCAGCTCGGGGTGCGCCGGGTCGGCGAACCAGCGTCGCGGCAGGGCGCCCTCGTCGACGCGGGCGGCGAGCAGGCTCTGCCCGTCCGGTGCCCACCAGTGGCCCCGGGCGCGTCCGAGTTCCTCGGCGGCGGCGAACTCCGCGATGCCCCAGCGGGCCCCGTCGTCCGGGCTGATCCGCCCGCCCGGGACGGTGTGGAGGGCGTCGTCGTCGCCGACGTAGGCGGTGCGCGAGCCGTCGGCGTTCGGGCGGGGGTCGAAGGCGGGAACGGCGGTCGGCAGTTCCTCGGGGGGCGCGTCCGCGCCGGCGGTGACCGCGTGGAGCCGTCCGTGGAGGCAGAACACGGCGCGCCGGCCGTCGGCGGTCAGGGCGTAGGATCCGATCCCGTCGGCGACCAGGCGGGTCCGTTCGCGCAACCGGCGTTCGGCGAGCGGGAGTCGGCCTCCGGGGACGCGCAGGGCGCGGGGGTCGGCCAGCAGGGTCTCGGCGCCGGTGGTGGTGTCGAGGACCCAGAGGGCGTCGAGCGGGTCGGTGGGGCCGGACGAGCGCAGGAACCACAGGAGGCGGCCGTCGTCGCCGAACGAGAAGGCGCGGGGGGCTCCGTGGGTGAAGCGTGCGGTGTCGGCGGAGAGCCTGAGGAAGGGGTCCATAACGGCAGTGTGGCATGTGAAATATCACATGGCCTAGCCCATTCGAGTGGTGGTCCTTGAAAACCGGACATAGCGTCGACTAGTGGACCCGAACGCTCAGCCGACCAACAACGGGACCGACGGCACGGTCCGAGGGAGCGGAAACGGACTGGCCCTGTTCGTCATCGCCTCCTGCCAGCTCATGGTCGTTCTCGACATCACCATCGTGAACATCGCGCTGCCCCACATCCAGACCGCGCTCGACTTCTCGACCGAGAGCCTGTCCTGGGTCGTCAACGCCTACACGCTCACCTTCGGCGGACTCCTCCTCCTCGGCGGACGCACCGGCGACATCCTCGGTCGCAAACGGGTCTTCATCTTCGGCGTCCTGCTCTTCGGCCTGGCCTCCCTCCTCGGCGGCCTCGCCCAGAACGCCGGCCAGCTGATGGCCGCCCGCGCCCTCCAGGGAGTCGGCGGCGCCATCGCCTCCCCGACCGCGTTGGCCCTGATCACCACCACCTTCCGCGAAGGCCCCGCCCGCAACCGCGCGTTCGGCGTCTTCGCCGCCGTGTCGGCGGGCGGCGGCGCGATCGGCCTCCTCGCCGGCGGCCTCCTCGTCGAATGGCTCGACTGGCGCTGGGTCCTGTTCGTCAACGTCCCCATCGCCGCGCTCATCGCCGTCCTCGCCGCCCGCGTCCTGCGCGAATCCGAACGCCGCCCCGGACACTTCGACCTCGCCGGCGCGCTGCTGTCCACCGGCGGCATGGTCGCCCTCGTCTACGGGTTCATCCGCGCCTCCCAGGAGGGCTGGCGCGACGGGGTGACGCTCGGCTCCTTCGCCGCCGCCGTCGTCCTGCTCGCCCTGTTCGTCCTCAACGAACGCCGCTCCCCCCAACCCATCACGCCGCTGCACATGTTCGCCGACCGCAACCGCGCCGGGACCTACGGCATCATGCTCTTCCTCGCCTGCGCGATCTTCGGCATGTTCTTCTTCCTCACCCTCTTCGTCCAGAACGTCCTCGGCTTCAGCCCGCTCCGGGCCGGCCTCGCCTTCCTCCCGGTCAGCGTGATGATCGCGCTGGCGGCCGGCTTCGCCTCCCAGCTGCTGCCCCGCTTCGGACCCAAACCCTTCATGGTCGCGGGCGCGCTGTGCTGCGCCGTCGGACTGGCCTGGCTGACGCGTACGGACGTCGACTCCACGTACCTGGGCAGCGTGCTGGGGCCGATGGTGGTCTTCGCCACCGGCATGGGCCTCCAGTTCGTCTCGCTGACCCTGATGGCCCTGTCCAACGTGCCCGACCGGGAGTCGGGCGCGGCCTCCGGCCTGCTCAACACGATGCAGCAGATCGGCGGGTCGCTCGGCCTGTCCATCCTGGTCACCGTCTTCGGCACGGCGAGCCGGCACGAGGCCAAGGTGCAGGTGCCGGCCTTCCTGGAGACGGCCGGACCCGTACAGAAGGCCCTCTTCGCGCGCACCGGGCAGCTGCCCGGACCGTGGGCCGAGCGGGTCCTCACCTCGGGCGTGAGCGCGTCCTTCGTCGCGGCGTCGCTGTTCACCCTCGTCGGCGCGGTGATCGCGGTGTTCGTCATCCAGGTCCGCCCCTCCGACCTGGCACGACTTCAGGGCAACCACACCCCGGCACCCGTCCCGGGCGACAAGGGTCTGTAGGGTCGACGGATCATCGGACCACGGGGGGACACCAATGTACGGATCGACCATGCGCCGCGCGGCGCTCGCGACGCTCACCGTCACGCTGGCGGCGTTCGCCGTCGGCTGCGGCGGCGAGGAGAAGCCGACCGCGCCCACCGCCAAGTCGTCGGCCTCCGCGCCCGCCTCGGCTCCGGCATCGGCTCCGGCTTCGAGCCCCTCCGCCTCCGCCTCCGTCTCGGCCTCCCCGTCGAGCCCGCGCGGCGCCTCCGCGGCCCCCTCGGCCTCCGGGGGCACGACCGGCACGCCGCCCGAACTGGTCCGCGACGCCTTCGCGGGGCTCCAGGCCACCCTCCAGGAGTCGTGCACCCCGGGCAACTGCGCGTACTTCCTCGGGCGGGTCTACGACGAGCTCCACCGCATGGACCGTGCCATGAAGGCCGACGCCAAGGGGCCGGGCCACTTCCCCGAGCCGATCGCCCTGATCGCGAAGCTCGACAAGGAACTCGGCGGGGACCGGACCTTCGAGAACCTGAAGAAGCACCAGAGCGTCCTGATCTCCACCCGCGACGAGATCAACAGCTGGATGCAGGACCACCCGGACGACTACCGCTAGTCCGACCCCTACCTCGACCTCGACCCCGGCCCGGGGTCACCTCCGCCAGAACAGGTGGTGCGTGACCTCGCCGCCCGGGCTCGGCACCACCTCCAGGTGGAACCGGTCGAGCAGCTCGGCGGGCGACTCCCACAGCCGCGCCCCCGACCCCAGGTCGACGGGGGACACCGCCACGTGCAGGGTGTCGACGAGGTCGGCGTCGAGGAACTCCCGGATGACGCCGGCCCCGCCACCGAGGCGCACGTCCTTGCCCCCCGCCGCCTCCCGCGCCCGCGCGAGCACGGCGGCCGGCTCGCCGGCGACGAAGTGGAACGTGGTGTCGGAGAGCGTGAACGACGGCCGCTCGTGGTGGGTCATGACGAACACCGGGGTGTGGAACGGGGGCTCGTCGCCCCACCACCCGCGCCAGTCGTGGTCGCGCCACGGACCGCGCTGGGGTCCGAACTTGTTGCGGCCCATGATCTCGGCCCCGATGTTGTGCCCGAAGTCCCGGGTGAAGTAGTCGTCGAGGCCGCGGCTGCCGCCCGGCTCGGTGCGCCCCGGCCAGCTCGCCGTCGCACCGGCCCACGCGAACATCTTCGCGGGCTCGGCGTGCCCGAACGGCCGCTCCAGGCTCTGCCCCTCGCCGGCGCCGAACCCGTCGCGCGAGACGTTGAAGTTCTGGACCCTCAGCAGTTGCTCCACCCCGCCATCCAACCCGCGCCGCCCCCCGCCCGCGACCGCCAACCCGGGGAATCCCGCGCCGCGCGGTACCGCGGCGGACGACACGGCCGGGCTCAGCGGTCCACCCGACGGATCCGGCAGCGCGAGGGACCCTCCGTGCGCAGGGTGATCCCGGCGCTCACCGGGACCTCGGTGTCCACGGCCTCGAACTCGTACGCGCGCAGGATCATGGCCAGCGCGATCACCGACTCCAGCATCGAGAAGTGCTGACCTATGCAGGCGCGCGGCCCGCCGCCGAAGGGGAACCAGGCGTAGCGCGGCCGTGCCGCCTCCGCCTCGGGGGTGAACCGGGACGGGTCGAAGCGGTCCGGCTCGCTCCAGTAGGCGGGGTGGCGGTGCGTCACCCACGGCGAGAGGATCACGTCGGCCCCCGCCGGGATGGTGTACCCGCCGATCTCGGTCGCGGCGACGGCCCTGCGCCCGATCACCGGGGCCGCCGGATAGAGCCGCATGGCCTCCTTGAGGACCCGGGTCAGGTACGGCAGACGGTCCAGGTCCGCCGCCTCGGGCGTACGGTCGCCCAGCACGCGGGAGACCTCCTCCCGGGCCCGCGCCTGCTCCTCGGGGTGACGGCCCAGCAGGTGCAGGGCGAAGCCCAGCGAGGTCGCGGTCGTCTCGTGACCGGCCAGCAGGAAGATCAGCACCTGGTCGCGCAGCTCGGTGGCGTCGAAGGCGGCGTCGTCCGCGCTCTGCGCGGCGGCGAGCAGCGTCAGCAGGTCCTCGCCCAGCCCCTCGCCGTGGGAGGCGTCGCGCCGCCCCGTGATGATCGCGTCGCAGACGGCGTACAACTCGTCCATCGCGGCGGCGGCCCGCCGGTTGCCGGGGGTCGGCCAGCCGCGCGGGATGTTGGCGGGGGAGTAGCCGCGGCGCAGCACGTACTCGGTGATGACCGGGAAGCACCGGTCGACCACGTCCACGGTGGTCTCCACGTCGGTGCCGAAGAGGATGCGGGCGACGGCGCGCAGGGCCAGGTGCATCATCTCGGAGGAGACGTCGACGATCCCGTCCCGCGCCCGCGCCCAGGAGGCGAGGACGGCGTCGGTCTCGCCGGCGACGGCCGCGGCGTACCCGTCGACGCGCCTGCGGGTGAACAGCGGCTGCACCAGCCGGCGCTGGCGCAGGTAGTCCTCGTCCTGGCTGGTCAGCAGCCCGTTGCCGAAGGAGGTGCGGACCTCCTGGTAGAAGGTGTTGTCCTTGCGGAAGTTGGCCGCCTCGCCGGCCAGCACCCGCTGGGCGCCCTCGGCCGAGAACACGCAGTACAGCTCGGCGCGCAGGCCGGGCGGGCCGGCGAGGACCCGTACGACGTCCCCGTGCCGCCGGTTGGCGCGCAGGTAGGTGCCGAGCGAGTCGGCCTTCAGGTCGGGGAGCGATCCGAGCAGCGGGACCCCCTCCAGGTCGGGGATCGACGTACCCGTACCCGTGCCGTGCCCGGTGTCCACTGCCATGGCCGCCCCCTCGAAACCGTACCGACGGACCGATTCTGACGCTCGAACCCGTGTTCCGGCGAGGTCGCGTTCAGGTCATCCGGCCAAAAGGCACCGGCTCGCCGCACCTTTGGCACGTACGCGCCGCCCCGCCCCGAAGACGCCGGAGGGCGGCCCCCCGCGGCGTACGGGGGACCGCCCTCCGGCGGACGTCATGGCCTGCGACCGGGTCAGATGTCGCGGAAGATCTCGATCTGGGCGCCGACCGAGTTGAGGCGCTCGGCGAGTTCCTCGTAGCCGCGGTTGATGACGTAGACGTTGCGCAGGACCGAGGTGCCCTCGGCCGCCATCATCGCGAGCAGGACGACCACCGCGGGGCGCAGGGCCGGCGGGCACATCATCTCGGCCGCGCGCCAGCGGGTGGGGCCCTCGACCAGGACGCGGTGGGGGTCCAGGAGCTGGAGGCGTCCGCCGAGGCGGTTGAGGTCGGTCAGGTAGATGGCCCGGTTGTCGTACACCCAGTCGTGGATCAGGGTCTGGCCCTGGGCCGCGGCCGCGATGGCGGCGAAGAAGGGGACGTTGTCGATGTTCAGCCCGGGGAAGGGCATCGGGTGGATCTTGTCGATCGGGGCTTCGAGCTTCGAGGGGCGCACCGTCAGGTCGACCAGGCGGGTGCGGCCGTTGTCGGCGACGTACTCCGCGGAGCGGTCGTGGTCGAGGCCCATCTCCTCCAGGACCGCGAGCTCGATCTCCATGAACTCGATCGGGACCCGGCGGATCGTCAGCTCCGACTCGGTGACCACGGCGGCGGCCAGCAGGCTCATCGCCTCGACCGGGTCCTCGGAGGGGGAGTAGTCGACGTCGACGTCGATCACGGGGACGCCGTGGACGGTGAGGGTGGTGGTGCCGATGCCCTCGACCTCGACGCCCAGCGCCTCCAGGAAGAAGCACAGGTCCTGGACCATGTAGTTGGAGGAGGCGTTGCGGATGACGGTGACGCCGTCGTGGCGGGCCGCGGCCAGCAGGGCGTTCTCGGTGACCGTGTCCCCGCGCTCGGTCAGCACGATCGGGCGGTCGGGGGAGACGCCCGCCTCGACCTGCGCGTGGTAGATGCCCTCGGTCGCGGTGATGTCCAGGCCGAAGCGGCGCAGGGCGATCATGTGCGGCTCGATGGTGCGGGTGCCGAGGTCGCAGCCACCGGCGTACGGCAGGCGGAACTGGTCCATCCGGTGCAGCAGGGGGCCCAGGAACATGATGATGCTGCGGGTGCGGCGGGCCGCCTCCGCGTCGATGGCGTCCATGTCGAGGCGGGCCGGGGGGACGATCTCCAGGTCCACGCCGTCGTTGATCCAGCGGGTGCGGACGCCGATGGAGTTCAGCACCTCCAGGAGGCGGTAGACCTCCTCGATGCGCGCGACCCGACGCAGGACCGTACGGCCCTTGTTGAGCAGCGTGGCGCAGAGCAGGGCCACGCAGGCGTTCTTGCTCGTCTTGACGTCGATGGCGCCGGAGAGCCGTCGGCCGCCGACGACGCGCAGGTGCATCGGGCCGGCGTAACCCAGGGAGACGATCTCGCTGTCGAGCGCTTCGCCGATCCGGGCGATCATCTCAAGGCTGATGTTCTGGTTGCCGCGCTCGATGCGGTTCACGGCGCTCTGGCTCGTGCCGAGCGCGTCGGCGAGCTGACTCTGTGTCCAGCCACGGTGCTGCCGGGCGTCACGGATGAGCTTGCCGATGCGTACGAGGTAGTCGTCTGCCATGGGTGCACGGTATCTCAGATATGAGATGGAGATCGCTTCGGACGTGGCGGACGGGTGTTACTGCCCGTCAGTTCGCGGTCCCGGTGCGGCGGGTGTGCGGGGTGTGAGCTGCGTCGTTGTCCGTCGGGGCGGGTGGGGCTGCTGTTGTTTCCAGGGTGCAAAAGGAAGTTGGTCCGTTTTGCGTGTCCTGTGATGAATTGGAGCATGGTGTACGGGGGTCCGCCCGGCGGGTTCGGCCGTTCGGTGGTGCCAGGCCTCCCGGCCCCGGCGCCTCGTCGCCCCCTTCGTCCGTCCCGACCGCCGGCCCCGCGCGCGGCCGTCCGGGGGAGGGGGGTGGGCCTCGTCCGCGGCCCCCGTGCCGCCTCGGTCGAGGGCGTCCGCCGCGCGCGTCCGGGCAGGCCCGTGCCCCCGGTCGACGGAAGGTCGCGACGGGTCGTGGGGCGCGCGCCTCGTCGTCGCCCCGGACATGTACTAGAGTTATCTCGACATCGAGATATCTGCCGAAGGCGTACCGCAGCCGCCCCCGCTGGTAAGGGTTACCTAACTTAGCCTTACCTTAGCGGATTGGCCAGAGGGCGTGGCGGCAGGATTGCGGTAATACGCGCGAATCATGCATGAAGGAGACTGTCGTGTCGGCGAACAGCTTCGACGCCCGCAGCACGCTGCAGGTGGGCGACGAGTCGTACGAGATCTTCCGGCTGGACAAGGTCGAAGGCGCCGCCCGCCTTCCCTACAGCCTGAAGGTCCTGCTGGAGAACCTGCTCCGCACCGAGGACGGCGCGAACATCACCGCCGACCACATCCGGGCGCTCGGTGGCTGGGACTCCCAGGCCCAGCCCAGCCAGGAGATCCAGTTCACGCCGGCCCGCGTGATCATGCAGGACTTCACCGGCGTCCCCTGCGTCGTCGACCTCGCCACCATGCGCGAGGCCGTCAAGGCGCTCGGCGGCGACCCGGCGAAGGTCAACCCGCTGTCGCCGGCCGAGATGGTCATCGACCACTCGGTCATCGCCGACAAGTTCGGCACGAAGGACGCCTTCGCGCAGAACGTCGAGCTGGAGTACGGCCGCAACAAGGAGCGCTACCAGTTCCTGCGCTGGGGCCAGACCGCCTTCGACGACTTCAAGGTCGTCCCCCCGGGCACCGGCATCGTCCACCAGGTCAACATCGAGCACCTGGCCCGCACGGTCATGGTCCGGGGCGGCCAGGCCTACCCCGACACCCTGGTCGGCACCGACTCGCACACCACCATGGTCAACGGCCTGGGCGTGCTGGGCTGGGGCGTCGGGGGCATCGAGGCCGAGGCCGCGATGCTCGGCCAGCCGGTCTCCATGCTGATCCCGCGCGTCGTCGGCTTCAAGCTGACCGGCGAGCTGCCCACCGGCACCACCGCCACCGACCTCGTGCTGACGATCACCGAGATGCTGCGCAAGCACGGCGTCGTCGGCAAGTTCGTCGAGTTCTACGGTGAGGGCGTCGCCGCCACCTCCCTGGCCAACCGCGCCACCATCGGCAACATGTCGCCGGAGTTCGGCTCCACCGCCGCGATCTTCCCGATCGACGGCGAGACCCTGAAGTACCTGCGCCTGACCGGCCGCGACGCCCAGCAGGTCGCGCTCGTCGAGGCGTACGCCAAGGAGCAGGGCCTGTGGCTGGACCCGGCCGCCGAGCCGGACTTCTCCGAGAAGCTGGAGCTCGACCTCTCCACGGTCGTCCCCTCCATCGCCGGCCCGAAGCGCCCGCAGGACCGCATCGTCCTCGCCAACGCCGCCGAGCAGTTCGCCGTGGACGTGCGCAACTACGTCAGCGACGACGAGGAGGCCGGCAAGGAGTCCTTCCCGGCGTCCGACGCCCCGGCCGCCGCCAACGGCGTCCCGACCCGTCCGACCCAGGTCACCCTGGCCGACGGCACCTCCTTCGAGATCGACCACGGCGCCGTCACCGTCGCCGCGATCACCTCCTGCACCAACACCTCGAACCCCTACGTCATGGTCGCCGCGGCGCTCGTGGCCAAGAAGGCGGTCGAGAAGGGCCTGACCCGCAAGCCCTGGGTCAAGACCACCCTGGCCCCGGGCTCGAAGGTCGTCACCGACTACTTCGACAAGGCCGGCCTGACCCCGTACCTCGACAAGATGGGCTTCAACCTCGTCGGGTACGGCTGCACCACCTGCATCGGCAACTCCGGTCCGCTGGACGAGGAGATCTCGAAGGCGATCAACGAGCACGACCTCGCGGTCACCTCGGTCCTCTCGGGCAACCGCAACTTCGAGGGTCGCATCAACCCCGACGTCAAGATGAACTACCTGGCGTCCCCGCCGCTGGTCGTCGCGTACGCCATCGCGGGCTCGATGAAGGTGGACATCACCAGCGAGGCCATCGGCACCGACGCCGAGGGCAAGCCGGTCTTCCTCGCGGACATCTGGCCCTCCGAGGCCGAGGTCAACGACGTCGTGGCGAACGCCATCGGCGAGGACATGTTCAGCAAGTCCTACCAGGACGTCTTCGCGGGCGACGCCCAGTGGCAGGCGCTGTCGATCCCGACGGGCAACACCTTCGAGTGGGACCCGCAGTCGACCTACGTCCGCAAGCCCCCCTACTTCGAGGGCATGACGATGGAGACCACCCCGGTCTCCGACATCGCCGGCGCCCGCGTGCTGGCGAAGCTGGGCGACTCGGTCACCACCGACCACATCTCCCCGGCCGGTGCGATCAAGGCCGACACCCCGGCCGGCAAGTACCTCACGGAGCACGGCGTCGAGCGCCGCGACTTCAACTCCTACGGTTCCCGCCGCGGCAACCACGAGGTCATGATCCGCGGTACGTTCGCCAACATCCGCCTGCGCAACCAGATCGCGCCGGGCACCGAGGGCGGCTTCACCCGCGACTTCACCGTCGAGGGCGCGCCGGTCTCCTTCATCTACGACGCCTCCCAGAACTACCAGGCCGCCGGCATCCCGCTGGTCATCCTGGCGGGCAAGGAGTACGGCTCGGGCTCGTCCCGCGACTGGGCCGCCAAGGGCACCGCGCTGCTCGGCGTCAAGGCCGTCATCGCCGAGTCCTACGAGCGCATCCACCGCTCGAACCTGATCGGCATGGGCGTCCTGCCCCTGCAGTTCCCCGAGGGCGCCACCGCGGCCTCGCTCGGCCTCACCGGCGAGGAGACCTTCTCCTTCACCGGTGTGGAGGAGCTGAACGACGGCACCACCCCGCGCACCGTCAAGGTCACCACCGACAGCGGTGTCTCCTTCGACGCGGTCGTCCGCATCGACACGCCGGGCGAGGCCGACTACTACCGCAACGGCGGCATCATGCAGTACGTGCTGCGCAACCTGATCCGCGGCTAAGGACCAGGGCACGCCAGGCGGAGGCCAATCAGTCTCCCCGGCGCCGACAGTCGGCACCATAGGGCCGTATCCCCTGCGAAGGGGATACGGCCCTTCCGCTTTTCGCGGCGAGGTCCCAGATGACGGACAGGTCTCAACTCGGAAAAGCCGGGAACGATCCTTGTGCACGATCTTGCTCCGGCGAGCGGAAGTGGACTATACCTGTGCCCGTCCGGGGCCACCGCGCGACGAGCGGGCCCGGACCGGGGGATGGCGGTGACCTGCGATGATGCCCTCCTGGGCAGCAACTGCCGTGATTTCCGGCCTCCTTCACACTTCTGACGAAGGCGAGGACATGAGCATGGGATCCACTGGTGAGGGCCTCGGCCGCCGTGATCTGATCAAGCGTTCCGCGGCGCTCGGACTGATCGCCGTGCCGACGATGAGCTTCCTGTCGGCCTGCGCCTCCGGCGGCGAGGACACCTCCACGAAGGGCCCGGACAAGGGGCTCGTGTCCAAGGAGAACCCGTTCGGCGTCGCCAAGGGCGGCAAACTCGACGTGGTCGTCTTCAAGGGCGGCTTCGGCGACGACTACGCCAAGGCCTGGGAGGCCGCCTTCGACAAGAAGTGGGGCACCACCAGCTCCCACCTCGGCACCCAGGAGATCGCCGCCAAGCTCCAGCCCCGCTTCAACGGCGGCAACCCGCCGGACGTCGTCGACGACTCCGGCGCCCAGCAGATCAAGGTCGACGTACTCGCCAAGGGCGGCCAGCTGGCCGACCTCACCGTCGTGCTCGACGCCCCCTCGCTCGACGACCCGACCAAGAAGGTGCGCGACACCCTCATTGCGGGCACCGTCGAACAGGGCACCCAGGGCGGCAAGTTCGTCTCCCTGAACTACGTCTACACCGTGTTCGGCCTCTGGTACTCCGGCAAGCTCTTCAAGGAGAAGGGCTGGACCGAGCCCAAGACCTGGGACGAGTTCCTGGCCGTGTGCGCCAAGGCCAAGGAGGCCGGCATCGGCGGCCTGGCCCACCAGGGGAAGTACCCGTACTACATCAACGTCGTGATCATGGACCTGATCGCCAAGAAGGGCGGTCTGGAGGCCATGAAGGCCATCGACAACCTGGAGCCGAACGCCTTCGAGGGCAACGCGGCCGCCCTGGCCGCCGTCGAGGCGGTCTACGAGGTGGTGGAGAAGGGCTACCTCATGCCCGGCACCAACGGCCTCACCCACACGGAGTCCCAGACCGCCTGGAACCAGTACCGGGCGGCCTTCATCCCCTCCGGCTCCTGGCTGGAGAACGAGCAGCTCAAGCAGACCCCCGACGACTTCGACATGAAGTTCCTGCCGGTGCCGGTCCTCGCCGACAGCAAGCTGCCCTTCACCGCCATCCGCGCCGGTGCCAACGAGCCCTTCATCGTCCCGGAGAAGGCCGCCAACAAGGCCGGCGGCCTGGAGTTCCTGCGCTCCATGCTCTCCCGCGAATGGTCGACGATCTTCGCTCAGCAGGCCAACTCGCTCACCGTCGTCAAGGACGGCGTGGACCCGAGCGTCAAGCTCCGCCCGGGCACCCAGTCGGCCGTGGCCGCCGTCAAGACGGCCGGGGAGAACACCTTCAACTACCTCTACCCCGACTGGTACAGCGAGATGGACACCGAGATCCAGAACGCGTCCAATGAGCTGATGGCCCAGCGGATCCAGCCAAAGGAGTGGATCAAGCGGGCACAGGCTGCGGTAGACAAGGCTGCCAAGGACCCCAACGCCAAGAACAACCACCGCAGCTGACCCCACGTCCACCGGCAGCGTCATCAGGGACGGACACCATGAGCCAAGTAGCCAGGGGCAGGGGACGGACCGGCTTCATCGCCGGCTTCCTCATCCTGCCGCTCGCCCTGTATCTGACTTTCGTCATCTGGCCGTACGTTCAGACGTTCGGCTACTCCTTCACCAACTGGTCGGGCCAGTCGCCGACGTTCGACTTCGTCGGCCTGGAGAACTACTCGGCCCTGATGAAGGACGAGGTCTTCCGCGGCGCCCTGTGGCACAACCTGCTGCTCCTGGTGTTCGTCCCGACGATCACCATCCTGCTCGCCCTCTTCTTCGCCTTCATGGTGAACGCGGGAGGGCGCAGCGGGGCCGGCGGGGTGCGCGGGGTCCGCGGATCGGCCGTCTACAAGATCGTCTACTTCTTCCCGCAGGTCCTCTCCCTCGCCATCCTCGCGGTCCTCTTCGGCGCGGTGTACCGCAGCGACGCCGGCGGCCTGCTGAACGGGTTCCTCGCCAAAATCGGCCTCGTCGACCCGGCCCGTCCCGTCGAATGGCTCAACCAGCCCAACCTGGTCCTGTGGTGCCTGCTGCTCGTCGTGGTCTGGCACGGCGTCGGCTTCTACCTCGTCCTCTTCTCGGCCGCCATGCAGTCCGTGCCCAAGGACATCTACGAGGCCGCCCTGCTCGACGGCGCCGGCCGCGCCCAGACCTTCGTCAAGGTCACGCTGCCCCTGCTCTGGGACTCCGTACAGACCTCGGCGGTCTACCTGGGCATCGCCGCGATGGACATGTTCGTCCTGGTGTCGACCATGACCTCCGGCCAGTTCGGCGGCGGCCCCGACCACCACAGCGAGGTCATGGCCACCGTCCTGATGCGCAACTTCCTGTACTTCGGCAAGAGCGGCTACGCGTGCGCCATGGGCGTCGTGATGCTGGTCCTGACGATGATCCTCTCCGTCATCACGCTGCGCGCCACCCGCCGCGAGCGCATCGAGTTCTGAGCGGGAGACACCGTGACCACAGTCATCAAGGCACCCGGCGAGTCCGCGGCCGAGAAGTCCGGCGGCGACGGCAGTCCGAAGGGGGACCGGAAGACCGGCTCCGAGGGCGTGGTGCTCAACGTCTTCTCCCACGGCTTCCTCGCCCTGTGGGCCATACTGATCGTCCTGCCCCTGATCTGGCTGGCGCTCGGCTCGTTCAAGACCGACTCGCAGATCGGCGGCTCGGCCCTCAGCTGGCCCTCCAACTGGCACTTCGACGCCTTCGCCCGCGCCTGGGACAAGGGCATCGGCGGCTATTTCGGCCACACGCTGATCGTGCTGGCCTTCTCCGTGCCGCTGACCATGCTGCTGGGCTCGATGGCGGCGTACGTCCTGGCCCGCTACCCCTTCCGGGGGAACCGGATCGTCTACTACTTCTTCGTCAGCGGGGCGATGTTCCCCGTGTTCCTGGCGCTCGTACCGCTGTTCTTCATGGTCAAGCGCCTGGACATGCTGAACACGTACCAGGGGCTGATCCTGGTCTACGTCGCCTACTCGATGCCCTTCACCGTCTTCTTCATGCACTCCTTCTTCCGCACCCTGCCGACGGCGGTGCACGAGGCGGCGGTGATCGACGGGGCCTCCGACACCCGGATCTTCTTCCAGGTGATGCTGCCGATGGCCAAGCCCGGCCTGATCAGCGTGGGGATATTCAATGTCCTGGGCCAGTGGAACCAGTACATCCTGCCCTCCGTGCTGATGCAGCCCCAGAGCGGATCGGACCCCGAGCGCTACATGCTCACCCAGGGCCTGATCCAACTCCAGTACCAGATGGGCTACGAGACGGACCTGCCGGTGCTGTTCGCCGGCGTGACCATCGCGATGATCCCCATGCTGGTGGTCTACCTCTCCTTCCAGCGCCAGATCCAGGCCGGACTGACCTCCGCCACCCTCAAGTAGCGCGCCCCGCGGCGGCGCCCCGCCTCGGCGGCGCGCCGTCAGGGCGCGCCGTCAGCGGGCGCCGTCGGGGACCAGCGACCAGCCGACCGCCGAGACCGCAGGGTCGAGCGAGAGGTTGCCCACCGCCTCCTCCAACGCGCGACCCTCCTCGCCCTCGGCGGTCAGCAGCGCCGAGACCGTCACCAGGCCCGGGGCCGGGCCGTCGACACTGCGGATCTCCCGCAGTCGGCAGCCCGGCCGGCCCAGCGCGTCGACCACGCGGCGGCGGAGGTGGGCCTCCTCCGCCTCGGGGCAGACCGCCTCGAAGTGGTAGTCACGGGCGACCTCGGCCCCGCCGCGCGGCGCCCGGTCCAGCCGCCGGCCCAGCGGGCGCAGCAGCAGGTTGGCCCCGACGACGCCCGCCGTGCCGCAGGCCGCCAGGACGAACAGGCCCACCCCGGCCAGGCAGCCCACGGCCGCCGAGCACCACAGGGTGGCGGCCGTGTTCAGGCCCTGGATGCCGAGCCCGTCCCGCATGATGACCCCGGCGCCGAGGAAGCCGATCCCGGAGACGATCTGCGCCGCGACCCGCGAGCCGTCGTACCCGACCTCCGAGACCGTGCTCAGGAAGCCGTACTGCGAGAGCAGCACGAACAGCGCCGCCCCGCCCGCGACCAGGGCGTTCGTCCGCAGGCCCGCCATCCGGGCCCGCCACTGCCGCTCCAGGCCGATGATCGAGCCGAAGCCGAGCGCGGCGGCCAGGTGCGCGGCCATCTGTCCTTCGCCGATGATCGTGCTCATCGCCGTCCTCCTTCCCCGCCTCCCGGCGCGGTGTCCGCTCCGGCTACAGCCAGGTGCCGAAGCGGCGGATGTACCGGGTCTTCACGAACTGCGTGAGGGTGCAGTACGCGAGCAGCACGCCGACCAGCCACGGGAAGTAGGAGGCGGGCAGGGCCACGAAGCCCAGCGAGGGGGCCAGCGGCGAGAACGGCAGCCACAGTCCCGTCAGCACCGCGAGGACGGTCATCACCATCACCGGCCAGGAGGCGCGGGACTGGACGAAGGGGATCTTCCGGGTGCGGATCATGTGGACGATCAGGGTCTGCGAGAGCAGTCCCTCGACGAACCAGCCGGACTGGAAGAGCGCCTGGTGCGCCTCGCTGTTCGCGGCGAACACGTTCCACATGATCGCGAACATGGCGATGTCGAAGATCGAGCTGATCGGGCCGATGGTGACCATGAAGCGGAGGATGCCCTTGGCGTCCCAGTTGCGCGGCTTGCGCAGGTACTCCTCGTCCATGCGGTCCCAGGGGGTCGCGAGCTGGGAGATGTCGTAGACGAGGTTCTGCACCAGGAGCATGATCGCGAGCATCGGCTGGAAGGGGATGAACGCGCTCGCCACCAGGACCGAGAAGACGTTGCCGAAGTTCGAGGACGCCGTCATCTTGATGTACTTGATGGTGTTGCCGAAGGTGGTGCGGCCCTGGACGACGCCCTGCTCCAGGACGGTGAGGTCCTTCTCCAGCAGGATGATGTCCGCCGACTCCTTGGCGATGTCCACGGCGGTGTCCACGGAGACGCCGACGTCGGCGTCGCGCAGCGCGGCCGCGTCGTTGATGCCGTCCCCGAGGAAGCCGACGGTGTGTCCCTCGGCCTGGAGGGCCCGTACGATCCGGGCCTTCTGGACCGGGTTGACCTTGGCGAAGACGCTCGTACGCGCGGCCAGGGCGCGCAGCGCCGTGTCGTCGAGCCCGTCGACCTCGCCGCCCGAGACCACGTGGCCGACCTCGATGCCGACGTCGGCGCAGACGCGCGCGGCGACCAGCTCGTTGTCGCCGGTGACCACCTTGACCGTGATGCCCTTGTCGGCGAGGCCGCGCAGGGCCGCGGCGGCGGAGGCCTTCGGCGGGTCGAGGAAGGCCAGGAACCCGACCAGGGTCAGGCCGTCCTCGTCGGCGACGGTGTAGGTGTCGCGCGGGGCGTCGACGGTGCGCGTGGCGACGGCCAGGACGCGCAGGCCCTGGCGGTTGTGGTCCTCGGCGACGCGGGTGACGCGGTCGCGCAGCCGCTCGTCGAGTTCCACCGTCTCGCCGCGGTCGCGCAGGTGGGTGCAGAGGGCGAGGACCTCCTCCACCGCACCCTTGGTGATCACGACGTGCTCGGCGGGGCCGGCGCCGGCGGCGAGGGCGTTGCGGGACAGGACCACGGACATGCGGCGTCGGGCGAAGTCGAAGGGGATCTCGTCGACCATCGAGAACCGTGCGTCGACGACAACCTCCTCGGCCTCGTCCACGCGGTCGATGACCGCCTGGTCCATCAGGTTGCGCAGGCCCGTCTGGAAGTGGGCGTTGAGGTAGCCGTACTCCAGGACCTCGCCGTCCTCGGCGCCGTGCACGTCGAGGTAGCGGTCCAGGACGATGCGGTCCTCGGTCAGGGTGCCGGTCTTGTCGGTGCACAGCACGTCCATCGCGCCCAGGTTCTGGATCGCGTTGAGCCGCTTGACGACGACCTTCCGCCGGGACATGGCCACGGCTCCGCGCGCCAGGTTGGCGGAGACGACCATGGGCAGCATCTCGGGGGTCAGGCCGACCGCCACCGCCACACCGAAGAGGAAGGCTTCGTTCCAGTCGCCTTTGGTGAACCCGTTGACCATGAAGACGACCGGGACCATGACCAGCATGAAGCGGATCAGCAGGAAGCTGACCCGGCGCACGCCGTTGTCGAAGTTGGTCTGCGGGCGCTCGCCCACGAGCGAGCCGGCCATGGAACCGAACCAGGTGTCGGCGCCCGTGGCCACGACGACGCCGGTCGCCGTGCCGGAGGTGACCGAGGTGCCCATCAGGCAGAGGTTGTCCGCCTCGACGGGGTCGCCGGAGCCCTCCCGGCCGAGGTCGTCCGGCCGGGTGTCGGCCTTGGCGACCGGCAACGACTCGCCCGACAGCGCGGCCTGAGCGACCATCAGGTCCTTGGCGGTGACGAGCCGCAGGTCGGCGGGGACGATGTCGCCCGCCGCGAGCCTCACCATGTCGCCCGGCACCACCCGGTCCATCGGCACCTCGAAGGTGGTGGGCGCCGCGCCGCTGCCGACCCGTCGCTGGACCGCGCAGGTGGTGGTGACGAGCCGTTGCAGCGCGTCGGCGGCGCGGCCCGAGCGGTACTCCTGCCAGAACCGCAGCAGACCGCTGACCCCGACCATCACGCCCAGGATGACGACGCCCGGGTCGGCGGGGTCCTGCCAGAACATCACGGCCGCCAGGAAGACCAGGACGCCGATGAAGGGGTTGCAGTACGCCTTGGCGAGCTGGGCGAACCAGCGCGGCGCGCGCTCGCGGTCGACGGCGTTCGGGCCGTGGAGCTCCAGGCGCAGCGCGGCCTCGGCGTGGGTGAGGCCCTCGCGCGAGGTGTCGACGTCCTGGAGCACCCGCACGACGGGGCGGGCGGCGACGGCCGCGAGGCGCTCGGCGACCCGGCGGGTCCCGGCCTCCAGTTCGGCGGCCCTGCGCTCGCGGCGGGTGCGGCCCGGCGGCGCGAGCTTGGTCGGGGTACGGGGGGTGAGCATGGTCATGACGAATCCCTCCCTCCACGGTGCCGGAGCGGCGCGCGGCCGCGCGGTCACGTGGAGTGGTCATGGTGCGGCGCGGCGTGGCGCGAGGGGCCACGGCCGAGCCGAGGGGCATGGGGGCGCGTGCCCGACACGAAATGCGGGGCATGCGCGAGGAATGAAAAGATGCACGGAGCGGCGAAAGGCGGTGCCGCACGTACGCGCGGAAGGTCGGCCGGCCCGGAAGGGTCAGCGGACGTGAGCGCTGCGAGGACTTCGGTCGGGACTCATCCCGAACACCTCCTTGCGTAGCGCTGTCATGGCGGGCGCCCGATCCGACCGGAAAAGTCGCAGATGACCGGCGCCTTAGCGACCGTAGCACGATCTCGGAGCACCGTTGTTCATACTTTTGGTCGGACGTGTCCGGTTCGTGCCGCGTCAGCCTCTTGACGTCGGGAGGGGCAAAGGCTCGACTTAAGGTTCACAAGTTGGAGAGACGCCGGGGTCCTGGAACTCGCATCCGCGACGCCCGGCCGGGGGGCGACGGCCGGCCGTCGCTTATGGGCAGGAGTGGATGAGTCGTGCAGACTCCCGGATCGCAGTCGTCACTGCATCGCGCGAATCTCGAACGGGTCGTGCGGGCCGTGCGCCTCGCGGGATCGCTGACGCAGGCGGAGATCGCCCGCACCACCGGACTGTCGGCGGCCACGGTCTCCAACATCGTCCGTGAGCTCAAGGAAGGCGGGACGGTCGAGGTCACCGACACCTCCGCCGGGGGTCGGCGGGCGCGCAGCGTCTCCCTCAGCGGGGACGCGGGCATCGTCATCGGGGTGGACTTCGGCCACACCCACCTGAGGGTGGCCGTCGGCAACCTCGCCCACCGGGTGCTGGCCGAGGAGTCCGAGCCGCTGGACGTGGACGCCTCCTGGGTGGAGGGCTTCGACCGGGCCGAGGCGCTGGTCGGACGCCTGGTCGAGGGCATCGGCGTCAGTCGGGACAAGGTCATCGGGGTCGGCCTCGGCGTCCCCGGTCCCATCGACGTGGAGTCCGGGACCCTCGGCTCCACCGCCATCCTGCCGGGCTGGGCCGGTATCAACCCCCGCGAGGAGCTCTCGCGCCGCCTCGGGGTGCCCGTCCACGTGGACAACGACGCCAACCTCGGGGCCCTGGGCGAGTCGGTGTGGGGCAGCGGCCGCGGGGTCAAGGACCTCGCGTACATCAAGGTCGCCAGCGGCGTCGGCGCGGGCCTGGTGATCAACGGTCAGATCTACCGGGGTCCGGGCGGCACCGCCGGGGAGATCGGGCACATCACCCTGGACGAATCGGGTCCCGTCTGCCGCTGCGGCAACCGCGGCTGCCTGGAGACCTTCGCCGCGGCCCGCTACGTCCTGCCCCTCCTCCAGGGCAGCCACGGACCGGAGTTGACCATGGAGCGGGTGGTCGAGCTGGCCCGCGACGGGGACCCCGGATGCCGTCGGGTGGTGACCGACGTGGGCCGCCACATCGGCAGCGCGGTGGCCAGCCTGTGCAACCTCCTGAACCCGAGCCGGGTGGTCCTGGGCGGCTCCCTGGCCGAGGCCGGTGAACTGGTCCTGGCTCCGATCCGTGAATCGGTGGGGAGGTACGCGATCCCCAGCGCCGCACGCCGGTTGTCGGTCCTCACCGGGTCGTTGGGCAGCCGCGCCGAGGTCCTCGGCGCGCTGGCCCTCGTCCTGAGCGAGATGGGCGATTCAACGCTTTTGGCGGAAAATGGGACTGGGGTGCGGGCACCCGCGGTCATGTCTTCAAACAGATAACGGATGGCACCGTTGTCATCTCGTTAAGGATTCACTCCTTGACGGCAAACTCGCGGCCGGGGTTGACTCACATCCACCTCGGCCGCGGTGTTGCGGCCTCGTCAGGGAGGTTCAACCCATGAACACGCGTATGCGTAGAGCCGCCGTTGCCGTCGCCGCCGGCGCCATGGCCGTTTCGCTGGCCGCCTGTGGCAGTGCCAAGGAAGCGGGCGACAAGCCGAAGGAATCGGGCGCGGCCAAGGGTGACGCGATCAAGGTCGGTCTGCTCCTGCCGGAGAACCAGACCGCGCGCTACGAGAAGTTCGACAAGCCGCTGATCGAGAAGAAGGTCGCGGACCTCACCGGCGGCAAGGCCGAGGTCGTCTACGCCAACGCCAAGCAGGACGCGACCACGCAGAACTCCCAGGTCGACACGATGATCACCAACAAGGTGGACGTGCTGATCCTCGACGCGGTAGACGCCAAGGCCATCGCGGGCGCGGTCAAGCGGGCCAAGGACGCGGGCATCCCGGTCGTCGCCTACGACCGCCTCGCCGAGGGTCCGATCGACGCCTACACCTCCTTCGACAACGAAGAGGTCGGCAAGGTCCAGGGCAAGGCCCTGCTGGAGGCGCTGGGCGACAAGGCCAAGGACGGCCAGATCGTCATGATGAACGGTTCGGTCACCGACCCGAACGCCGCCCTGTTCAAGAAGGGCGCGCACTCCGTCCTCGACGGCAAGGTGAACATCGGCAAGGAGTACGACACCGTCGAGTGGAAGCCGGAGAACGCCAACACCAACATGGCGGGCGCCCTCTCCGCGCTCGGCAAGGACAAGGTCATCGGCGTCTACTCCGCCAACGACGGCATGGCCGGCGGCATCATCACCGCCCTCAAGGCGGCCGGCCTGTCCCCCCTGCCCCCCGTCACGGGCCAGGACGCCGAACTCGCCGGTGTGCAGCGGATCGTGTCCGGTGAGCAGTTCATGAGCGTCTACAAGCCGTACGCCCCCGAGGCCGCGGCCGCCGCCGAGATGGCCGTCGCCCTCGCCAAGGGCGAGAAGATCGACGGCGTCATCAACAACAAGGTCGACAGCCCGACCACCAAGGGCGTCCCGTCCGTGCTGATCCCGGTCGTCTCCCTGACCAAGGCCAACATCAAGGACACCGTCGTCAAGGACGGCGTCTACAAGGTCGAGGAGATCTGCACCGACAAGTACGCGGCCGCCTGCGCCACCCTCGGCCTGAAGTAGGCCCCGCCGCCTCCCCTCCGGGGGACCCGGCCCCTCCTGCCCTGCCCGGCGCCCCGCCCTCTCCACCCCGCCACCCGCGGGGCGCCGGGCAGAATCGTTTCCCCTCTTTCTCGCTCGTACCCCCCATCCGCCCCGCTCCTGCTCTTTTGCACGACATCCCCGCCGGTCAGGCGGCGAAGGAGATGGTTCATGTGTCCGCTGCGCCCGTGCTGGCGTTGCGAGGGGTCTCGAAGCGGTTCGGCGCCGTCCAGGCCCTGACCGACGTAGAACTCGAGATCCACTCCGGTGAGGTGGTCGCCCTGGTCGGCGACAACGGCGCCGGCAAGTCCACGCTGGTCAAGACGATCGCCGGCGTGCACCCCATCGATGACGGAGTCATCGAGTGGGAGGGCCGCCCGGTCTCCATCGGCAAGCCCCACGACGCCCAGAACCTGGGCATCGCGACCGTCTACCAGGACCTCGCGCTGTGCGACAACATCGACGTCGTCGGCAACCTCTTCCTGGGTCGCGAACTCAAGCGCTTCGGCATCCTCGACGAGGTGGAGATGGAGCGCCGCGCCCGCGAGCTCCTGACCACCCTGTCCATCCGGATCCCCAGCGTCCGCATCCCCATCGCCTCGCTCTCCGGCGGTCAGCGCCAGACCGTGGCGATCGCCCGCTCCATGCTGGGCGAGCCCAAGCTCGTCATCCTCGACGAGCCCACCGCCGCCCTCGGCGTCGAGCAGACCGCACAGGTGCTCGACCTCGTGGAGCGGCTGCGCGAGCGCGGTCACGCCGTGATCCTCATCAGCCACAACATGGCCGACGTCAAGGCCGTCGCCGACAAGGTGGCGGTCCTGCGGCTGGGCCGCAACAACGGTGTCTTCAGCGTCGCCGACACCTCGCAGGAAGAGATCATCTCCGCCATCACCGGGGCCACGGACAACGCCGTGACCCGCCGGGCGGCCCGCACCGGGGAGGCCCGCAAGTGAGCACCCACGACCCCGTCGTCGATCCGCTGGGCAAGGGTCCCGTCGGAGAGCCGGCCGACCGCGGACACGTCGACCCGGTCAACCCGGCGGCCGCGGCCGACGCGATCCCCGCGGTCGACCCCCGCCTGCTCGTGCGCGAGCAGGGCCTCTCCGGTTACCTGAACGAGTTCCGTCGCAAGTTGAAGGCCGGTGACCTGGGCTCCGTACCGGTCGTCCTCGGCCTGATCGTCATCTGGAGCATCTTCCAGGGGCTGAACTCGAACTTCCTCTCCCCGGAGAACCTCACCAACATCGCGATCACGATGGTCGCCACCGGCATGATGGCCGTCGGCATCATCTTCGTGCTCCTGCTCGGCGAGATCGACCTGTCGGTCGGCTCCGTCAGCGGTGTCTCCGGGGCGATCGTCGCCGTCCTCGCCGTCACCAACGGCGTGAACGAATGGGTCGCGATCCTCGCGGCCATCGCCGGCGGCGCGCTGATCGGCTCGATCCACGGCTTCTTCTTCGCCAAGGTCGGCGCCCCCGCCTTCGCCGTCACCCTGTCGGGCCTGCTGTTCTGGTCCGGCGCCATGCTCCAGATCCTCGGCAGCAACGGCACCATCAACCTCGACTCCGAGGGCGTGGTCGGCAAGCTCACCACGTACTACTTCTCCGACGTGGCCGCCGGCTACGGGCTCGCGGCGGTCGCCGTGGTGGCGTACTTCCTCGCCACCTACTTCGACAACCGTCGCCGCGAGGCCGCCGGGGTCCCCTCCCGGCCCCTCACCGAGATCCTGCTGCGCACCGGCGTCCTGGCCGTCTTCACCTTCGGCCCGGCCGTGGTGTTCAACCAGTACAAGGGCCTGCCGCTCGCGGTCGTGCTCTTCATCCTCGCGCTGGTCGGCACCGACTTCCTGCTGCGCCGCACCACCTTCGGCCGCAACGTCTTCGCCCTCGGCGGCAGCGTCGAGGCCTCCCGCCGCGCCGGCATCAACGTGGCCGGGATCCGCATCGCGGTCTTCTCGATCGCGGGCACCTTCGCGGCCATCGGCGGCCTCTTCTGGGCCTCCAAGATCGCGGCGGCCAACCAGAGCGCCGGCGCCGGCGACCTGCTGATGAACGTCATCGCCGCGGCCGTCATCGGCGGCACCAGCCTCTTCGGCGGCCGGGGCCGGACCTGGAACGCCCTCCTCGGCGTGATGGTCATCACCTCCATCCAGTACGGTCTGGCCCTGGAGGGCATCGCGACCCCGATCCAGTACATGATCACGGGCGCGGTGCTGCTCGCCACGGTCGTCATCGACTCGGTCACCCGCAAGACCCAGAAGTCGGCCGGGCGCGCCTGACACCCGGCCCCACCTGGACGTACCCGTCACGGTGCCCGGTGCCACACTCCGTGTGGCACCGGGCACCCGTGCGTACACCTGTGCGCACAGCCGTGCGGGTATACGCCCGTATGAGAGGTGTGACGGAGCGACGGGGTGTACAGGTATGACAAAGGTGTGACCCTGGCGGTACCGCCCGATGACGGCCCGCGCGAGCGGAACATTAGACTCGACAGACCAGCAAGCAACTGCAAGGAGG
The DNA here is from genome assembly GCF_040650855.1 of Streptomyces sp. NPDC048606. Classification (NCBI taxonomy): domain Bacteria; kingdom Bacillati; phylum Actinomycetota; class Actinomycetes; order Kitasatosporales; family Streptomycetaceae; genus Streptomyces; species Streptomyces sp. NPDC048606. The sequence continues at coordinate 331,100 of NZ_JBEZIB010000001.1, forward strand.
CACGGGTGCTGCTGACCCGCATCAAGGGACCGCGCGATCTGGACCGGCTCGGCCGCGAGGAGCTCGACCAGCTCGCCGACGAGATCAGGTCCTTCCTCGTCGACGCCGTCTCCAAGACCGGCGGGCACCTCGGCCCCAACCTCGGCGTGGTCGAACTGACGATCGCCCTGCACCGGGTCTTCGAATCGCCCAAGGACAAGGTCCTCTTCGACACCGGCCACCAGGCCTACGTCCACAAGCTGCTCACCGGCCGCCAGGACTTCGGCAACCTGCGCTCCAAGGGCGGCCTCTCGGGCTACCCCTCGCGCGCCGAGTCCGAGCACGACGTGATCGAGAACTCGCACGCCTCCACGGTCCTCGGCTGGGCCGACGGCCTCGCCAAGGCCAACGAGGTGCTCGGCCGCGAGGACCACCACGTCGCCGCCGTCATCGGCGACGGCGCCCTGACCGGCGGCATGGCCTGGGAGGCGCTGAACAACATCGCCGCCGCCAAGGACCGCCCGCTGGTCATCGTCGTCAACGACAACGAGCGCTCGTACGGCCCCACCATCGGCGGCCTCGCGAACCACCTCGCGACCCTGCGCACCACGGACGGCTACGAGCGCTTCCTGGCCCGCGGCAAGGAGCTCCTGGAGCGCACGCCGGTCGTCGGCAAGCCGCTCTTCGAGACCCTGCACGGCGCCAAGAAGGGCCTGAAGGACTTCATCGCCCCGCAGGGCATGTTCGAGGACCTGGGCCTGAAGTACATCGGCCCCATCGACGGCCACGACATCGAGGCCCTGGAGTCCGCGCTCCAGCGCGCCAAGCGCTTCAGCGGCCCCGTCATCGTCCACTGCCTCACCCAGAAGGGCCGCGGCTACACCCCGGCCCTGGAGCACGAGGCGGACCGCTTCCACGCGGTCGGCGTCATCCACCCGGACACCGGCCTGCCGGTGAAGACGGCCGCCGCGAGCTGGACCTCCGTCTTCGCCGACGAGATGGTCAAGCTCGGCCACGACCGCGAGGACGTCGTCGGCATCACCGCCGCCATGCTCCACCCGGTCGGCCTCAACAAGTTCGCCGAGGCCTTCCCGGACCGGATCTACGACGTCGGCATCGCCGAGCAGCACGGCGCCACCTCGGCCGCCGGCCTGGCCACGGGCGGCGTCCACCCGGTCTTCGCCGTCTACGCCACCTTCCTCAACCGCGCCTTCGACCAGGTCCTGATGGACGTGGCCCTGCACAAGTGCGGCGTCACCTTCGTCCTGGACCGCGCGGGCGTCACCGGCGACGACGGCGCGTCCCACAACGGCATGTGGGACATGTCCATCCTCCAGGTCGTCCCCGGCCTGCGCCTGGCGGCCCCGCGCGACGCCGAGCAGCTGCGCGCCCAGCTCCGCGAGGCCGTCGAGGTCAAGGACGCACCGACCGTCGTGCGGTTCTCCAAGGGCGTCGTCGGCCCGGCCGTCCCGGCCGTGGGTCGCATCGGCGGCATGGACGTCCTGCGGGCCCCGGCCCCCGAGGTCACCCGTCCGGACGTGCTCGTCGTCGCCGTCGGCGCCCTCGCGCCGATGTGCCTGGAGATCGCCGACCTCCTCGACAAGCAGGGCATCACCTCGACCGTGGTCGACCCCCGCTGGGTCAAGCCCGTGGACGAGGCCCTGGCCCCGCTGGCCGACCGCCACCGGGTCGTCGTCACCGTCGAGGACAACGGCCGCGCGGGCGGCGTCGGTTCCGCCGTCGCGCAGGCGCTGCGCGACGCGGGCGTCGACGTCCCGCTGCGCGACTTCGGCATCCCCCAGCGGTTCCTCGACCACGCCCTCCGCAAGGAGATCATGGCCGAGATCGGTCTGACCGCCCCGGACATCGCCCGCCAGGTCACCGGGCTCGTCGCCAAGCTGGACGGACGCTACGAGAGCGAGCAGGCCGCCACCGTCGACTAGCCGAGGGGCCGCCGCGGCGGCCGGATCGCGCGGTTGCACGTCACGGGCCGGGAGATCACCCTGGAAGGGTGGGCCTCCCGGCCCGTTCGTGCGTCGTCACCTCTCGGAGGCGTCGGTGAGCAAGGATCTGAACAGCCCATTCCGCACCAAAACGGTGGAGCAGTCCATCCGCGACACGGAGGAGCCGGAACACGCGCTCCGCAAGTCGCTCTCCGCCTGGGACCTCACGGTCTTCGGTGTGGGCGTCATCATCGGCACCGGCATCTTCGTCCTCACGGGCATCGCCGCCCGGAACAACGCCGGTCCGGCCACCGCCCTGGCCTTCGTGGCGGCGGGCATCGTCTGCGCCCTCGCGGCGCTCTGCTACGCCGAGTTCGCCTCCACCGTCCCGGTGGCCGGCTCGGCCTACACCTTCTCGTACGCCTCGATCGGCGAGCTGCCCGCCTGGATCATCGGCTGGGACCTGGTGCTGGAGTTCGCGCTCGGCACCGCCGTCGTGGCGGTCGGCTGGTCCGGCTACGTACGCCATCTCATGCACACCAACCTCGGCTGGGACCTGCCGGCCTCCCTGTCCGGCCCCGATGCCGGCGGCACCTTCGACCTGCTGGCCTTCCTGCTGGTCCTGGTGCTGACCGCGATCCTGGTGGTGGGCACGAAGCTCTCGGCCCGGATCACCGCGGTGGTCGTCGCGATCAAGGTCACCGTGGTGCTGCTGGTCATCATCGCGGGCCTGTTCTTCATCAAGGCGGACAACTACAGCCCGTTCATCCCGCCCGCCCAGCCGCAGGAGGCCGGCGGCGGCCTGCACGCGCCGCTCGTCCAGCTCCTCTTCGGCTACGAGCCCACCAACTTCGGCGTCATGGGCATCTTCACCGCGGCCTCCCTCGTCTTCTTCGCCTTCATCGGCTTCGACGTCGTGGCCACGGCGGCCGAGGAGACCAAGAACCCCCAGCGGGACATGCCGCGCGGCATCCTCGGCTCGCTCCTCATCTGCACGGTGCTCTACGTCGCCGTGACGCTGGTGGTCACCGGCATGCAGAAGTACTCGGAGATGTCGCCGACCGCGCCGCTCGCCGAGGCCTTCAAATCCGTGAACCAGCCGTTCTTCGCCGGTGCCATCAGTCTGGGCGCGTCCGTCGGTCTGATCACGGTCTGCATGATCCTGCTGCTCGGCCAGACGCGCGTGTTCTTCGCGATGAGCCGTGACGGACTGCTGCCGCGCGTCTTCTCCGTCACCCACCCGAAGTACCGCACCCCGTACCGGGCGACCCTCCTGCTCGGCTGCGTCATCGCGGTCGTCGCCGGGTTCACCAGCCTGGCGAAGCTCGCGGAACTGGTGAACATCGGCACCCTGTTCGCCTTCGTGGTGGTCGCCCTCGGCGTGATGGTCCTGCGCAAGACCCGCCCCGACCTGCACCGTTCCTTCCGCACCCCGTGGGTCCCCGTGGTCCCGATCCTCTCGATCGCCGCCTCGCTCTGGCTGATGCTCAACCTGCCGGCCGAGACCTGGATCCGGTTCGCGATCTGGATGGCCCTCGGGTTCCTCGTCTACTTCGCCTACGGCTACCGCAACAGCCGCCTGCACAAGACCGGCCGGGACGCGGAGTTCTGAACACCCGCCGACCGTCCGGCAGGGCGCGGCGGGCCCCGCGGGAAGCACCTCCCGTACGGGCCCGCCGCGCCCTGCCGCGTCGGGCGCCGGGGCTCACCCCTTGGCGGGGGCCTTGGCGGGGGAGTCCTTCGCCGAGGCCGGGACCTTCTCGTCGTTGCGCAGGGCCTCCCACAGCCCCGTCGCCTGCGGCTCGGCCACGACCACCCGGTTGCGGTCGACCTTGTCGTAGTCCACCGGCAGCATGATGGTCTCCATCGTCCCCGGGTCCACGCCCTTCACGCTCCGCGCGAAGTCGGACAGGGCCGTCAGGGAGGCCAGCTCCTTGTCGGTGGTCAGCGACTTGGTGGCGGCGTCGGCGAGCCTGTAGAGGCGGGCCGGGTTGCCGAAGGCGTCCTGCTTCTTGATCTCGCTCAGCATGGCCAGCATGAACTGCTGCTGGAGGCCTATGCGCCCGAGGTCGCTGCCGTCGCCGTACCCGTAGCGGGTCCGGACGAACTTCAGCGAGTCGGTGCCGTTCAGCCGGTGCGTGCCCGCGTCCAGCTTGAGGCCGCCCTTCGATCCCTTCATCGGCTTGTCCAGGGTGACCGTGACCCCGCCGAGGGCGTCCACCAGCCCCTTGAAGCCGGCGAAGTCCACCTCGACGAAGTGGTCCACGCGGATGCCGGACATCTGCTCCACCGTCTTGACCACGCAGGCCGGACCGGCCAGCGCGTAGACGGAGTTGAACATCACCCGCTGCGCCCCGGCGACCGTCTCGCCGTCCGCGTCCTTGCACTCGGGTCGAGTGATCAGGGTGTCGCGCGGGATGCTCACCGCGGTCGCCCGGGCCCGGCCCTTGGGCAGGTGCACCAGCATCGCCGTGTCGGAACGGGCCCCGCTGACGTCGCCGTGGTCGAGGTCGCCGTTGGCGCCGGCCCGCGAGTCGGAGCCGAGCACCAGGATGTTCTGCGCGTCCGCGACCACCTTGGCGGGGCGGTTGTCCGTGCCGATGGCCTGGTCCAGGTCGACGCTGTCGATGTTGCCGTTGAGGTGCTCGTACGCCCACCAGCCGCCGCCGGCCGCGACGAGGACCAGCCCGGCCGCGGTCCAGGCCAGGCCCCGCCGGATCCGGCGGGCGCGCGAACGGGGCGGGCGGGGGGTGTCCGGCCGCGACGCCGGGTCCGCGTCCTCGACGGTCTTCGTCGTGGCGCTGGTGTCTGCTGTCATGCCCGGGGACCGGCCTTCCGAACGGATGTGTGGATTCTCGCGGGCTACAACATAGGGCAGGAACACGTCAGAAAGCCCCCGGGGTATCCTCGTTCTCTCTTTGAGGGCGACGGGAAAGGACTGTCCGGGGTCCATGGGCACGCGATCGAAGAGCGGGACGCGCACCTCCGCGACCCGACCGTCCGGACCGGGGGCCTCCCCGGCGCACGAGCGCGACCCCGCCGCCGCGGGCCCCCTGGCCGGGCGCTGGCTCCTCGCCGGCAAGGACGGTCGCCTCAGCGCCTACGCCCGCGCCGAGGGCGGCCTGCTGCGCTGGACCGAGCGGAGCCCCGGCGGCCCCGACTGGGACGGCCCCGACCTCTTCCCCACCGACGCCCTGACCGACCTGGCGGTGGGTCAGGGACTTGACGGGTACGCCCACTTCGTCGGCCGGCGCCGCACCCGCGACGGGGACGCCGAGACCGTCACCTACCACCACGCGGTCCAGTACCAGAGCGGCCGGCCCCTGGGCCCCTGGGAATCCCTCGGCACCCTCTACCAGCGGCGCGAGCAGTCCCACCGGGGCGGCCCGCCGACCGTCGCGGTCGACGGCGGGGGAGCCCCGTACGTGTTCGTCCGCAACGCGGGGCGCGGCTTCCACGTACGCCGCCAGGACGCGAAGGGTGCCTGGGTCGCCTGGCAGGACCTGCACGGCAGCAAGACCTTCGAAGGGGGCTGCGCCGGCTCCACCTCCGAGGGCCGCGTCCTGCTCGCCGCGCCCGGCGAGAAGGGCGTCTCCCTGTGGGCGCAGGGACGCGACGGCGGCCCGCCGGCGAAGGGCGCGGACGTCCCCCACCCGGCGCGGGACGGCTCGCTGTGCCTGGTGGAGACGGCGCCGGGCCGCACCACCCTCTTCTGGCACGCGGCCGACGGCAGCGGGGTGTTCGGCCACCGCGAGGGGGCCGGCGTCCTCGCCCTGGGCGGGGGCCCGGCCGGCCCGGGGGCGCTCGCCGCCGTCCGCGCGGTCGTCGACGGCTACGACTGCACGGTGCTGGCCCACCGCGCGGCCGACGGGCGCTGCGCGCTGGCCGCGTACCCCACGGAACACGAGGCCGCCGGGCTGTGGTGGACCGAGATCGGCGAGGAGGGCCTGGGGGCGCCGGCCCTCGCCGTGGACGCCCTGGGGCGGGTGGTCGTCGCCTCGATCGGGGTCCGCGGCGAGCTGCTGGTGACCCGTCAGAAGGACAGCGCGTCCCTGTCGCTGGGCTCCTGGCACCGCTGCTGACGGTCGTGCGCCCGCCCCCGGCCCTGCGGCGGGACGCTCGCCAGGCCGTGCCGGGCCACCGCCAGCGCGGAGATCCGGCGCAGGAAGTCCACCGAACGCTCCGCCGTGTCGGGGGTGATCCACGCCTCGTCGAGCTCGCACAGCTCCACGCGCACGGGCGAGCCCGCGAGGACGATCGGCAGGGTGTAGGCGACGGTCGACGCGAACGTCAGCACCGTCTGCCCGATCGGCTCGGTGAGCGCGGTCAGTTCGAGCGGCAGCTCCGGGTGGACGATCTCCAGGCCGGTGGCGACCGCGATGCGTTCCAGCTTCGGCGGGCTCTCCCGGCGGTGCGCCAGGTAGCGGCGCGCCGCGCGGGTGCGGGCGATCCAGCCGATGGCCTCGACGTACCGGTCCTGGTCGACGACCCCGGTCTCCACCAGGGAGCTGCCCGCGAGGTCGGCCCCCGCCCGCACGCGCACCGGCCCGAAGGTCTCCCGGCTCCACGCGTACTCGTTGGCCCGCACCTCGGTGCCCGGCGGGGCGGTGACGGGCATGCAGGTGAAGAAGGTCGCGCGGTCCAGCTCGGCGCGGGCCAGCCACCGGTTCACGGCCCCGCCCTTGGCGGCCGGCCTGGCCTCGCCCTGGTGCCACCGGGTGAGCTGCGCGCCCTCGGTGAGCAGGCTGACGAGTTCGGTCGTGGCGGTGCCGTCGTCGACCACGACGACCTCGCGGGCCTTGGAGCGCGGCAGCAGCAGTTGGATGGTGCGGGAGAACAGGTCCCCGATCACCAGTCGGTCCGCGCCCGCCACCGCCCGTCCGAGCCGCACCAGTTCGTGCGCCCGCCCGAGGTAGCCGGCGCGGACCTCGTAGCGTCGCCAGACCAGGCGGGCGCGGGAGGCGAAGGCGCACAGCCGCCGGACCTGCGCGCGGGAGCGCGGGTCCGTCGGCTGGAGGACGGCGATGGTGAGGGACGCTGCCTCGCCCGGGTGGACGTGGGCCCACTCCAGGACGTTCAGTAGTTGAGCCGGGCTCTCCACCAGGGCGAGGGTTTCGGTCATGCCGAGGCCGTCACGCCTTCGCCGGCGAGGACGCCCGGGACCCGGCGGAGCTTCCTCATCGGGGCGAGTTCGGAGTCGTACACGCGCTTGACGCCGTCGCCGAGGGCGGTCTCGATGGTGCGGATGTCGCGCACGAGGCGGGTGAGGCCGCCGGGCTCGACGGAGGCGGCCTGGTCGGAGCCCCACATCGCGCGGTCGAGGGTGATGTGCCGCTCGATGACGCAGGCGCCGAGGGCGACGGCGGCCAGGGTGGTCTGGAGGCCGGTCTCGTGACCCGAGTAGCCGATGGGCACGTTCGGGTAGGCGTCCTGGAGGGTGTTGACCACCCTCAGGTTCAGCTCCTCCGCCTTCGCCGGGTACGTCGAGGTGGCGTGCAGCAGGACGGTGTTCTCGCTGCCCAGCACCTCCACGGCGTGCCGGATCTGCTGCGGCGTGGACATGCCGGTCGACAGGATGACCGTCTTGCCGGTGGCGCGCAGCGCGAGGAGCAGCTCGTCGTCCGTCAGGGAGGCGGAGGCCACCTTGTGGGTGGGCACGTCGAACTTCTCCAGGAAGGTGACGGCCTCGGTGTCCCAGGGGGAGGCGAACCAGTCGATGCCGCGCTCGGCGCAGTGCGCGTCGACGGCGCGGTACTCGTCCTCGCCGAACTCGACGCGGTGGCGGTAGTCGATGTAGGTCATCCGACCCCAGGGAGTGTCGCGTTCGATGTCCCACTGGTCGCGCGGCGTGCATATCTCGGGCGTGCGCTTCTGGAACTTCACCGCGTCACAGCCCGCGTCGGCGGCCGCGTCGATCAGCGCGAGGGCGGATGCGAGGTCGCCGTTGTGGTTGATCCCGATCTCGCCGATCACGTAGGTGGGCCGGCCGGGGCCGACCTCACGGTTCCCGATGCGGCGGATCCGGTTGCTGTGCACCACTGTTCAGAGTTCCTTTCGGGGGTACTGCGGGGTCCGCGGCGGGGAGGGGGCCGCCGGGTTCTGCCGGGCCGCCGGCACCCCGCCCGGGGGCGGGGCGTCCAGCAGGGGGGCGAGGGCGCGGGCCCGGGCGAGGTCGCCCGGTTCGTCGATCTCGATGGCCCGCTCGGGGGCCGTGGGCACGAGCTGGACGCGTCCGAAGAAGCGGTGGCCGTGCGCGCGGAAGCCGTCGGCGCGCATGGCGTAGACGGAGCCCGTCTCCAGGTACTCGGGCGTACGGTCCTGGCGGCGCGGGCGGAAGGAGCTGTCGTGGTTGACGCCGTCCGCCCGGTGTCCGGGGCCGGCGTCCGGCGCGGCGCTCCACAGGAAGCCGTGGAAGGGCGCCGCGGTGAAGGAGCAGTCGGCGCCGTCCCGCAGGACGGCGAGGACGCAGGCGTCGACCTCCTCGGCCGTCAGGAACGGGCTGGTGCACTGGACGAACACCAGCACGTCCACCGGGGGCGCCTGGCCCTCCTCCAGCCGGTCCAGGGCGTGCGCGAGCGCCGACTCGCTGGAGGCCAGGTCCGAGCCGAGTTCGGCCGGGCGCTCGACGACCTCGGCGCCGGCGGCGCGGGCGGCGGCGGCGATGGCCCCGTCGTCGGTGGACACCACCACCCGGGTCACGTGGGCGGCGTCCCGGCAGGCGCGGACGGCGCGGGCGACGAGGGGGATCCCGCCGACCTCGGCGACGTTCTTCCCGGGGATGCCCTTGGAGCCGCCCCGGGCGGGTATGACGGCGGTGACGTTCACGAGGTTCTCCCCGGGGTGTCGACGGTGGCAGGGCGGGTGGTGCGCGGGCGGGCGGCCCGGAGGCGGGCGGCCCGGGAGGCCCGGGCGCGGACGGCGCTCACACGCCGCCCCACTGCTGGATCTTCGGGGCCACGCGCTGGACCCCGAACCGGTAGGCGACCCGCAGGACGCGGCGCGAGGTGCGCCGCATCGGTCCGGAACCATGCCCGGGGAGGGCCCCCGCGCCGGGCGAGCCGTCGGGGTCGAGGCCGCGGCGGCGCAGCAGCGTACCGACGTACTCGGGGGCGCTGTCGGCCGTGTAGTACGGGGAGATCGGGGGCAGTGGAATCCCGCGCAACGCGACGATCCGTTCGCGGAGTTCACCGAAGGGATCGGCCGAGCGGATTCCCTGGTCGACCGTCCAGGATTCGTGCGCGAGGGGAGCGGCGCCCTCGTCTATGGCCGACCAGTCGGTGACGCAACCCGAGCCGACGAAATAGTGGTTTCCGTGTATTTCCCGTACGCCGAGATCGCTCAGGATCGCGGTCGGCATTCCCCGGTGCATCGATTCCAGGGCGGCCGTGGAGCTCACCGTCACCAAAAGGTCGGTGCGGTCGAGGGTCTGGGACATGTTGCCGTACACGAAATGCAGATTGGGCGGCAGCGGCTCGTCGAGTTGTTCGGCGAGCGACTGGTAGTGATAGGCCTCCACATGGGTGGTCGCCTCGCCCGGCTTGCTGCGGAGTTTGACGAGGACGTCCCGGCCGGGGCGCAGTCGCGCGTGGGATATCGCGCGGCGCAGCATGTACAGGCGGCCGTTCCGGTCGGCGGGTACGGACGGCTGGACGGCGAAACACACGGTATAGGGGTGTTCGGCGTGCGTCCGGTTCATGTCGTAGGGCCGCTGGTCGAGAAAGGGCAGGGCGGTCTGCACGACGCAGGATCCGGGAATTCCGAGGGGCTCGTACGTCTCGCGGAAACGACGCCGGTCGAAGGGGCTGTTCGCGAGGACGATGTCGGCGCCGGCGCGCAGCAGCAGGCCGTCCGCCATCTTCTCGTAGACCACGCCGACGTAGCCGGTCATCAGGATCGGCCGGCGCGGGGATCCGGCGAAGCGGCGGGCGAGGGCGTGCAGGGCCGCGTGCGTGGCGCCGCCGACCGTGCCCAGAATGATCAGGTCCGCCTGGTCGAGTTCCGGGGCCGCGGCGAACTCGGCGAGCGTGGCCTCGGTGAGGGAGGCGGGGGCGATGCCGACCTCGGCCAGTTGGCGGGCCGTCGGGGTGCTCCGGCCGCGGAGCATGTGGGCGTGGACCTCGCTGCCCGGTGCCAGACCCACCGCGAGCCCCGCGCCCCATTTCCAGCGGGTGTCGGAGTCTGCGAGCACGTGGATGCGCACTGGTGATTCCCGGTTCGGTGGGGGAGGCCCAACTGCCTTCGACATACCCACAGGTGGGCGGTGGCACAGCCTGGATCGCCGCGCAGTCCGACAGAACCATACATGCTGATCTCGGCTTTACATGTCACGGAGACGCTTCGATGGAGAAGGAGTTGTACGTCACACCCCGGTGATCGTTCGGGGTCGCGTACGGCTTCTGCCATGATGGCCGATGTGTTACCCGAACGTAGGCCGGTGGAGTGCGCGGACATCCCGTCCGGGCGGCCTGGCGAGGGTGTGGTGAAAATGGGGAGATGGTGAGTGCTTCCGATGGTGACCCTTTCGGTGATCGTCGCGATGTGTGACGTCAGGGACTACTGCCGGACGGCACTCAAATCCCTGGCGCTCAATGCCCGGGAGGATTTCGAGTTCATCGTCGTGGACGACGGATCCGTTGACGGAACGTCAGAGATTCTCCAGGAGATGGTGCCCCGGATTCCCGGCGCCCTGTTGATACGCAATCAGCGGAACCTGGGCATATCGGCCACCCGGAACATCGGTCTCGCGGCCGCCCGCGGGCGATTCTTCACCTTCCTCGACGGGGACGACTGGTACGCCCCGGGATATCTCGCGCAACTCGTCGGCTGGATGGGTCAGTCCGGCGTCGACTTCCTGCGCACCGGCCACGTCCGCGTCTACGGCAGGAAGCGGAAGATCGTCACGGCGCCGCTCGCCCCCCGCGCGCTCCCCCTCGACCCCACCGACTACATCGGACCCGTCGACGCCTCCACCTTCATGGACTACCCGCAGTCCTGGGCCGGCATCTACGACCGCGAGCGCCTGCGCGAGGTCGACGCCCTCTTCTTCGACGAGAGCCTGCGCACCGCCGAGGACCGACCCTGGTTCTACAAGCTGCACCTGCGCACCCGTTCCTTCGGGGTCGTCGACCTCCACGGGGTCTTCTACCGACGCGACGTGTCGACTTCGCTCACCAAGGCCCCCGACGAACGACAGCTCGACTTCCTCCCCGCCTTCCGACTGATTTTCGAAGAGCTCGCCCGCCACCCCCGCGGATATGAACTCTCCTTCAAGGCGATGCGAACTCTGTGCGCCCTCGTCGTCATTCACATGGACCGCGCCGAGTCCTACGAGGAACTCACCCGGACCCTGCTCATGGAGCGATCCGCACTGCTCCTCGAAGAACTGCCCCGGGACGTCCTCGAAGGGACACTGGAGGGAATGGACTCCGTACGCGTGAACAAGCTCAGGGCGCTGCTCTCCCACCGGCAGGGCGTCGCCGGCCGATGACCCGCATATTCGCCGCCTCCACCCTCTACGGCGCCATGACCGTCGCCGCCGCCGTCGACGCCGGTCAACTCGGCGACGACGACCGCGAACGCGTCCTGCTCGTGTGCAACAACGTGGACATCCCCGAAGTCGCCACACCGCTGCACCACATGCCCGGCGCCGCCCCCGTCCTCGAACGCTTCCACCGCGTCGTCTACTGGAACGACCTGATCTACCCGTTCCACCCGGCCCTGTGGTCCCCCCGCGATGAGGACGCCCCCCTGTGGCGCACCGTCATGGCCGAGAAGATGGGGCTGCGCCCCGGCCCCCTGGAACTCGTCGTCGAGTCCATCCAGGTCAAACCCGCCCAGACCCTCTGCAAGATCTTCTCGGACGCCACCCTCGCCGTCTACGCCGACGGCGTCATGAGCTACGGCCCCACCCGCAACGACCTGCCCCGCTCCCTGCACGGCCGCATCACCCGGGTCCTCTACCTGGACCTGGTCCCCACGCTGGCGCCCATGCTCCTGACCGAGTACGGGATCCCCTCCGAGCCCGTGCACACCGGCGCCGTCCTCAAGCTGATGGCGGAGGTCACCGAGGAGTGCCGGCCGATCCTCGAACGGGTGATCCCCGCCGACCTGGCCGCGCGCGGCCCCGAGACCGCCGTCCTGCTCGGCCAGTACCTCTCCCCGCTCGGCATCCTCACCGAGGAGGAAGAGGAGGAGCTGCACCTGCGCATGTTCCACGGCGCGCTGCGGCTCGGCTTCACCTCCGTGGTCTTCAAACCGCACCCCAGCGCCCCCTCCAGCCTCGCCGACACCCTCGGCGAGGCGGCCCGCGCGGCGGAGGTCCCCTTCCTCGTCCTGGACGTCCCCGTCCTCGCCGAGGCCGTCTTCGCCCACCTGGCACCGCGCCGGGTGATCGGCTGCTTCTCCACCGGCCTGTTCACCGCCCGCGCCCTCTACGGGATCCCCGTGGCCCAGATCGGCGCGCTGGAGGTCATCCGCCGGATGCGGCCGTACGCCAACAGCAACCGCATCCCCGCCACCCTCACGCACGCCCTGCTGCCGGACCTGGAGGAGGAGGCGGGCGCCGTCGAGGACCGGGTGCTGGACGTGGCGCACATCCGCTCCGAGGTCACCCCGTACGTCCAGGCCGTCGGCTACTGCATGCAGCCCAAGCGGTACGCCTTCCTGCGCGAGGTCGCCGAGACCTACGTGGCCGCCGCCGTCGAGCGGTGGGACGAACGCCCCGAGCTGTCCATGCACTTCAACGAGCGCACCCGCGTCCGCCTGGACCTGCCGGGCCCGCGGACCTGGAAGTGGCGCCGCGGCACGGGCTGGACCTTCCTCGCCACGCGCGAGCGCGGCCTGGACGACGCGCCGTTCACCGACATCACGCTCGCCGGGTTCGCCTCCCTGGTGGAGGCCAGGGACGACCGGGGCGTGCTGGAGGTCGGCGCCCGCCTCCTCGCCGAGTACGAGAACCTCGACCTGCTCGTCGGCATGGCCCAGGCGCACATCCGCCGCAAGGAGACCGGGGAGGCCGAGCGGCGCCTGCGGCGCGCGATGGAGATCTCCGCCGACAGCGGGCGGGCCCTGGTGTGGCTGCGGATCGCGGAGACCGCCGCGAAGATGGGCCGGGCCGGCGACGAGATGCGCCGCGAGGCGGGCCGCAACGCCCTGCGCATCAACCCCGAGTCGCCCGCCGCGCAACGTCTGGTCAAGCCGGGCCGTCTCGGCCGCAGGAAGTGAACCCGCCGGCCGGCGGCGTACGCCCGCCGGTCGGCCGCCGGCCGCGCACGCGGAAGGGCCCGCCCGCACCCCTGGTGCGGACGGGCCCTTCCACTGTCGCGCGGACTAGGCGGGGACGCTCGCGGTGCCCGGGGCGAGGAACCGCTTGCCGTTCACCCGCTCCGAGACGCCCTCACGGTCCAGGTACGGCGTGATGCCGCCCAGGTGGAAGGGCCAGCCGGCGCCCGTGATGAGGCAGAGGTCGATGTCCTGGGCCTCGGCCACGACACCCTCCTCCAGCATCAGGCCGATCTCCTGCGCCACCGCGTCGAGGACGCGGTCGCGGACCTGCTCCTCGGTCAGGACGGAGTCGCCCTGCACCAGGAGGGCGGCGACCTCGGGGTCCAGCTCCGGCTTGCCGGAATCGTAGACGTAGAAGCCGCGCTTGCCGGCCTTGACCACGGCCGCCAGGTTCGGGGAGACCGTGAAGCGCTCCGGGAAGGACCGGTTCAGGGTCTCGGAGACGTGCAGACCGATCGCCGGACCGACGAGCTCCAGCAGCACCAGCGGGGACATCGGCAGGCCGAGCGGCTCGATGGCCTTCTCCGCCGTGGCCACCGGGGTGCCCTCGTCGATGACGTTCTGGATCTCGCCCATGAAGCGGGTCAGGATGCGGTTCACGACGAACGCCGGGGCGTCCTTGGTGAGGACCGCGGTCTTCTTCAGCTTCTTGGCGACACCGAAGGCCGTGGCCAGCGAGGCGTCGTCGGTCAGCTCACCGCGGACGATCTCCAGCAGCGGGAGGATCGCGACCGGGTTGAAGAAGTGGAAGCCGACCACGCGCTCGGGGTGCTTGAGCTTCGAGGCCATCTCCGACACCGACAGCGAGGAGGTGTTGGTGGCGAGGATCGCGTGCGCCGGGGCGACCGCCTCGACCTCCGCGAACACCTTCTGCTTGACGGACATCTCCTCGAACACGGCCTCGATGATGAAGTCCGCGTCCGCGAAGCCCTCGGCCTTGTCCAGGACGCCGGTCACCAGGGCGGTCAGGCGGTTGGCCTTGTCCTGGTTGATGCGGCCCTTGCCGAGCAGCTTCTGGATCTCGGCGTGGACGTAGCCCACGCCCTTGTCCACGCGCTCCTGGTCGATGTCGGTGAGGACCACCGGCACCTCCAGGCGGCGCAGGAACAGCAGCGCCAGCTGCGAGGCCATCAGGCCCGCGCCGACGACGCCGACCTTGGTGACCGGACGGGCCAGCGACTTGTCCGGGGCACCGGCGGGGCGCTTGCCGCGCTTCTGCACCAGGTTGAAGGCGTAGATGCCCGAGCGCAGCTCGCCGCCCATGATCAGGTCCGCGAGGGCCTGGTCCTCGGCGTCGAAGCCGGCCTGGAGGTCGCCGTCCTTGGCCGCGGCGATGATGTCCAGCGCGCGGTAGGCGGCCGGAGCGGCGCCGTGCACCTTGGAGTCCGCGACGAAGCGGCCCTTGGCGACGGCCGCGTCCCAGGCCTCGCCGCGGTCGACGTCGGCGCGGACGACCTCGGTGGTGCCGTTCAGGACGTTCGCCGTCCAGATCAGCGACTGCTCCAGGAAGTCGGCGCCCTCGAAGATCGCGTCGGCGATGCCGAGCTCGAAGACCTGCTTGCCCTTGAGCTGCCGGTTCTGGTTGAGCGAGTTCTCGATGATGACCGAGACCGCGCGCTCCGCGCCGATCAGGTTCGGCAGGATGGCGCAGCCGCCCCAGCCCGGAACCAGGCCGAGGAAGACCTCGGGCAGCGAGAAGGCCGGGATGGCCTTGGAGACGGTGCGGTACGAGCAGTGCAGACCGACCTCGACGCCGCCGCCCATGGCCGCGCCGTTGTAGTACGCGAAGGTCGGGACGGCCAGCGCCGAGAGGCGCTTGAAGACGTCGTGGCCGCCCTTGCCGATGGCCAGCGCCTCGTCGTGCGCCTTCAGCAGCTCGACGCCCTTGAGGTCGGCGCCGACCGCGAAGATGAACGGCTTGCCGGTGATGCCCGCGCCGACGATGGAGCCCGCGAGGGCCTCCTGCTCGACCTGGTCGATCGCCGCGTTGAGGTTGGCGAGGGACTGCGGGCCGAAGGTGGTCGGCTTGGTGTGGTCGAAACCGTTGTCCAGCGTGACGAGCGCGAAGCGCCCGGCGCCGAACGGCAGGTCCAGGTGACGGACGTGCGCGGAGGTGACGACCTCGTCCGGGAACAGCTCGGCCGCACCCTTCAGGAGCTCGGCGGTGGTGCTCACTTGGCGTCTCCCTCGGCGGTGAAGTTCGGGTTCTCCCAGATGACGGTCGCGCCCATGCCGAAGCCGACGCACATGGTGGTCAGGCCGTAGCGGACGTGCGGCTGCTCCTCGAACTGGCGGGCCAGCTGCGTCATCAGGCGGACGCCGGAGGAGGCCAGCGGGTGACCGAAGGCGATCGCGCCGCCGTACTGGTTCACGCGGGCGTCGTCGTCGGCGATGCCGTAGTGCTCCAGGAAGGCCAGCACCTGGACGGCGAAGGCCTCGTTGATCTCGAACAGGCCGATGTCCTCGATGGACAGGCCCGCCTGGGCGAGGGCCTTCTCGGTGGCCGGGATCGGGCCGTAGCCCATGACCTCCGGCTCGACGCCCGCGAAGGCGTACGAGACCAGGCGCATCTTGACCGGGAGGTTGTTCTCGCGGGCGAAGTCCTCGGACGCGATGATCGCGGCCGTGGCACCGTCGTTGAGACCGGCGGCGTTGCCCGCGGTGACCCGACCGTGCGTACGGAAGGGGGTCTTCAGGCCGGCCAGGTTCTCCAGGGTGGTGCCCGGACGCATCGGCTCGTCGGTGGTGACCAGGCCCCAGCCCGTCTCGCCGACCTCCGCGTTGGTGTTGCGCACCGAGATCGGGACCAGGTCCTGCTGGATCTTGCCGTCGGCGTACGCCTTGGCGGCCTTCTCCTGCGAGCGCACGGCGTACTCGTCGGCGCGGAGCTTGGTGATCGTCGGGTACCGGTCGTGCAGGTTCTCGGCGGTCATGCCCATGAACAGGGCGGACTCGTCGACCAGCTTCTCGGAGACGAAGCGCGGGTTCGGGTCGACGCCCTCGCCCATGGGGTGGCGGCCCATGTGCTCGACACCGCCGGCGAGGGCGACGTCGTAGGCACCGAAGGCCACACCGCCCGCGACGGCGGTGACGGCGGTCAGCGCGCCGGCGCACATGCGGTCGATGGAGTAGCCCGGGACGGACTGCGGGAGGCCCGCGAGGATGCCGGCCGTGCGGCCCAGCGTCAGGCCCTGGTCGCCGATCTGCGTGGTCGCGGCGATGGCGACCTCGTCGATCTTCTTGGGGTCCAGGTCCGGGTTGCGGCGCAGCAGCTCCCGGATCGCCTTCACGACGAGGTCGTCGGCGCGGGTCTCGTGGTAGATGCCCTTCGGGCCCGCCTTGCCGAACGGGGTGCGGACGCCGTCGACGAAGACGACGTCCCTGACGGTACGAGGCACGTTGGCTCTCCTCCAGGTGCGGGTGTGCACTGCCGCGCGGGGGCGTCCATCGCTGAGCGCCCGCTCACCCCGCCATGCTACTTGCGAGTAACTGGTGTGGACACCCCCTCGCCGAGGAGCGGCGAACGTCACACTCCGCCTTCCGCCCGCGCCGTGGTCGCCGAGGGTCGCCCCACCCCCGCCCCGGCGCTCCCGTCGCACATCGCCGAGGCCATCGCGGCCGAGTCGCGCACCACGCCCGCGACGAAGGAGCGCCGGTCGGTGCCGAGGGCGCGCAGGGCCGGCCCGTGGTCGGCGGCCACCACGACGGCCCCGCCCGCGACCATGGCCCGCCAGCCCGCGACCACCGCGCGGCGGGCCGGCCGGGGGAGCGGGGCCAGGCCCTCGTGCAGCCGCCGGCAGTGGAAGGGGACGTGGCGTTCCTCGTCCGCCACCAGCCGGGAGGCGACCTCGGCGGTGAGCGGATCGCCGACCCCGTCGCGCAGGGCCCGGTAGTACCCGAGGGCCACCGACTCGGCGACCATCAGCACCATCAACTCCAGCCGCAGCCCCATCAGTCGCCGGGCCCTCACGAAGACCGCGTCGCTCCAGTGGCCCGTCAGGGTCGGCGCCCCGGCGGCCTCGAGGAGCAGGGCCAGCAGGCGGGCGTGGTTCTGTTCCTCGGCGATGAACAGGCGGATCGCCGCGGAGTACGAGGCGTCCCCGGCGCCGTCGGCCTTGGCGCGCAGCGCGGAGCCGTCGCCGTCCTCGCCGACCTGGAACGTCTGGAGGCTGCGGACCAGCTCCGGGGGCAGGTGGGCGCCGACGCTCCAGTCGGGGTCCCCGAGGCCGGCCCGCCGCTCCCGCTCGGCCTCGAAGTCGCGGACCCATGACGCGTACAGATTTTTGATCATGTTCAAGAACATAGATCTTCTTGAGCGTGTTCAAAAGGGTGTGGATGTCATGACCGCGTAACAGAAGAGCCCCCGGCGGGAAGCCGGGGGCTCTTCTGTTACGCGGGGGTCCGCTCAGGCGGTCGCGCCGAGGGCGGTGACCAGGGCGGCGGTGACCTGCTCGATCTGCCAGGGGCGGGCGCCGTACCCGGCGAGGGCCGCCGCCACCGTCTCGGGCGTCGGTCGCTGCGGGGGCTCCCAGCACAGCCGGCGCACGGTGTCCGGGGTGATCAGGTTCTCCTGCGGCAGGTTCAGCCGCTCCGCCAGCGTGGTGACGGCCGTGCGGGCCGCCGACAGGCGCGCCGCGGCGGCCGGGTCCTTGTCCGCCCAGGAGCGCGGCGGCGGCGGACCGGCCGGGGTGGCACCCGGCTGGGGCAGCTCGTTCTCGGGCAGCTCCTTGGCCCGGTCCACGGCGGCCATCCACTGGTCCAGCTGGCGGCGCCCCATCCGCTGCCCGTACCCGGGCAGGGCCGACAGCGCGTGCACGTTCGCGGGCAGGGCCAGGGCCGCCTCGACGATCGCGGCGTCCCCCAGCACCTTCCCGGGGGACACGTCACGGCGCTGCGCGATCCGGTCGCGGGACTCCCACAGCTCCCGTACGACCGCCATCTGCCGGCGGCGGCGGACCTTGTGCATGCCGGACGTGCGCCGCCACGGGTCCTTGCGGGGCGGGGCGGGCGGCGCGGCGGCGATGGCGTCGAACTCCTGACGGGCCCACTCCAGCTTGCCCTGGCGGTCGAGCTCCTTCTCCAGGGCGTCGCGCAGGTCCACGAGCAGCTCCACGTCCAGGGCCGCGTAGCGCAGCCACGGCTCGGGCAGCGGGCGGGTGGACCAGTCGACCGCGGAGTGGCCCTTCTCCAGGACGTAGCCGAGGACGCTCTCGACCATCGCGCCGAGTCCGACCCGGGGGAAGCCGGCCAGTCGGCCCGCGAGCTCGGTGTCGAACAGCGTGGTCGGGGCCATGCCTATTTCGCGCAGGCACGGCAGGTCCTGGGTGGCGGCGTGCAGGATCCACTCGGTGTCGGAGAGGGCCTCGCCGAGCGCCGACAGGTCCGGGCAGCCGACCGGGTCGATCAACGCCGACCCGGCGCCCTCGCGGCGCAGCTGCACCAGGTAGGCGCGCTGGCCGTAGCGGTATCCGGAGGCGCGTTCGGCGTCGACGGCCACGGGGCCGGTGCCCGCGGCGAAGGCCGCGACCACCCGGGCGAGGGACTCGGGGTCGGCCACGACCGGAGGGATCCCCTCACGGGGTTCCAGCAGGGGAATGGGCCCATCGGACGAAACCTCTTCGTCCGGGGGGCCGCCCCCGGTGGTGGTGCGCAGGTGTGCTGCGGTCTCTTGGGCGTCGGTCACCGGTCAAGGGTATCGGTGGATGTGACGCGCCCGTCGCCGGAACGTTCCGTCGACGGGCGCGAGGGGGGAGAGGGGGCGTTTCCGGGGGTTCCCCGGGGGTTCGCCCGGGGTATTCCGGACGGGCTCAGTGGATGATCCCCGTCCGCAGGGCGACCGCGACCATTCCGGCCCGGTCGCCGGTGCCCAGCTTGCGGGCGATCCGGGCGAGGTGGGACTTGACGGTGAGGGCGGACAGGCCCATCGAGACGCCGATGGCCTTGTTGGACTGGCCCTCCGCGACGAGGCGCAGGACCTCGACCTCGCGGCCGGAGAGCTCGCGGTAGCCCCCCGGGTGGCTCGGGGCACCCGGGGGGCGGCGGTGCATGCGGGCGGCCGCGGCGCCGATGGGGGCGGCGCCGGGCCGGGTGGGGAGCCCGATGTTGGTCCGCGTACCGGTGACGACGTAGCCCTTCACACCGCCGGCGAGGGCGTTGCGCACGGCACCGATGTCGTCGGCGGCGGACAGGGCCAGGCCGTTCGGCCAGCCGGCGGCGCGGGTCTCGGAGAGCAGGGTGAGACCGGAACCGTCGGGCAGGTGTACGTCGGCCACGCAGATGTCGCGCGGGCTGCCGACGCGGGGGCGGGCCTCCGCGATGGACGACGCCTCGATCACGTCACGGACTCCGAGGGCCCACAGATGGCGGGTCACGGTGGAACGGACGCGCGGGTCGGCCACGACGACCATGGCCGTCGGCTTGTTCGGGCGGTAGGCGACCAGGCTTGCGGGCTGCTCGAGAAGAACGGACACCTAGGCCTCCTGGGGGAGTGGCGGGACGGGCCGGCTCGGGGAAGGAAGCCGGTGCGAACCGTGCGGATGGTCACTGACTCCTTCGGCACGTCACCCGCCCGGCTTTAGGGAATGATCACGATTTGGTGAGTAACAATTCGGGCAATTCGGACGCACGATCGATCACGGTACGGTCAGAAGCCCGCAGCGCGCGCACGGTTTTGACAGCCCGTCAACGCCGCGACCGGCCGTCGCCCCCCTCGCGCGCGCCCCCGGACGGCCGCCGGGCCGCGTCCGATCGGCCCCGCGCGCCCCGTCGCCTACGGGTGGTGCGGACCCCGACGCTGTGGCAGGGACACCACGCCCGTCGCCGTGTCCGTCGGCCCCACCGGGGGCAGCCCCGCGACCTGGCACAGCAGCTCGCACCACGCCGACAGGTGCGCGGGCGTGTCCGGCACCCCGCCCATCCCCTCGCGGGGCGTCCACGAGGCCCTGATCTCGATCTGGGTGGCCGGACGCCGCTCCCCGAGCCCGCCGAAGTAGTGCGAGCTCGCCATGGTGACGGTGCCGCTCGCCTCCCCGTACGTCAGCCCGCGCGCGTCCAGCGCCCCGGTCAGCCAGGACCAGCAGACCTCCGGCAGGAGTGGATCGGAGGCCATCTCCGGCTCCAGTTCCGCCCTGACGAGCGTCACCAGCCGGAAGGTGCCCCGCCACGCCTCGTGCCCGTCGGGATCGTGCAGCAGGATCAGGCGCCCGTCGGCCAGATCGTCCTCACCGTCGACGACCGCCGCCTCCAGCGCGTACGCGTACGGCGCCAGGCGCTGCGGCGGCTTCGTCGGGTCGATCTCGATCCCGGGCCGCAGTCTCGCCTTCCTCAAGCCCTCGACCGCCCGTCGGAACGGGAGCGGGACGGAGGTCTCCTTCGCGCTGTCCGTACCGTCGGCACCATCTGAAAATCGTCCCTGAGCCGCAGCCATGCCGGGAAGACTAGGCGGAACGAGCGGCCGTACGGCGCAGGGACACCCGGGCCGGGCCGGGCACTTCTTCATACGTGCGAAGATTTGGGTCGTGAGCGCCAACGAACCCCTCAAGGGCCAGCCGAGTCAGACGTACGATTCCGCCTTCCTGAAGGCGTGCCGGCGGGAGCCGGTGCCGCACACCCCGGTGTGGTTCATGAGGCAGGCCGGCCGCTCACTCCCCGAGTACCGCAAGGTGCGCGAGGGCACGGCCATGCTGGAGTCCTGCATGCGCCCCGACCTGGTCACCGAGATCACCCTCCAGCCCGTGCGGCGCCACAACGTCGACGCGGCGATCTTCTTCTCGGACATCGTCGTCCCGCTGAAGGCCATCGGCGTCGACCTCGACATCAAGCCGGGCATCGGCCCCGTCGTGGCCCAGCCGATCCGCCGCCGCGAGGACCTCGCACAGCTGCGCGACCTCACCCCGGAGGACGTCTCCTACGTCACCGAGGCGATCGGCATGCTCACGGGTGAACTGGGCGGCACCCCGTTGATCGGCTTCGCCGGAGCGCCTTTCACCCTCGCGAGCTACCTCGTCGAGGGCGGTCCCTCGAAGAACCACGAACACACCAAGGCCCTCATGTACGGGGACCCCGGACTGTGGGCCGAGCTGCTCGACCGGCTCGCCGAGATCACCTCCGCCTTCCTGAAGGTCCAGATCGAGGCCGGCGCCTCCGCGGTGCAGCTCTTCGACTCCTGGGTCGGCGCGCTCGCCCCGGCCGACTACCGCCGCTCCGTGATGCCCGCGTCGGCGAAGGTCCTGGAGTCCGTCGCCTCGTACGGCGTCCCGCGCATCCACTTCGGCGTGGGCACGGGCGAGCTCCTCGGCCTCATGGGCGAGGCCGGCGCGGACGTCATGGGCGTCGACTACCGGGTCTCCCTCGACGAGGCCGTCCGCCGCGTCGGCCCCGGCAAGGCGCTCCAGGGCAACCTGGACCCCGCCGTCCTCTTCTCCACCCCCGAGGCCGTCCAGGCCAAGACCGACGAGGTCCTGGCCGCCGCCGCGGGTCTGGAGGGCCACGTGTTCAACCTCGGCCACGGCGTCCTGCCGACCACCGACCCGGACGCCCTGACCCGTCTCGTGGACTACGTCCACACCCGGACGGCCGTCTGATCCACCCGCCGGACGCCGGCGCCGCCGCGCGCGGCGGGGCGGCGGGGGGCCGCCGGGCCGGCCCCGGGGGGGGCC